>VFZP01000307.1 GCA_016871115.1 Acidobacteriota bacterium | reverse complement strand
AATTTGCGTTTTGCCGTCGCTATTCACACCGCCGGACTCTTGGCGTGGGCCAGCAAGAACTCACTGACCTCCGAGGCGATTGCACGCAGCGTGAGTACCAATCCGGTGGTGGTCCGCCGTGTGGTTTCGCTACTTGCCAAACACGGCATTGTCACGGTTCGCAAGGGGCAAGGCGGCGGTGCTGCGCTGGCACGGCCGGCCGACCAGATCGGTCTCGACGAGATTTACCGCGCCGTAGAACCAGGCACGTTGACGGCCATTCCCAAGGTTTCGCCGGACGCGATGGCAGACTGTCCGGTCGCTGCCGCAGTGGGGCCGGTACTGGCTGGGTTCTTCGCCCACGCCGAGGCCGGCTATATGGAACGTCTGGCGCACTTCACACTGGCCGACGTGGTAGCGGCGGTCGAGCCGCGGCTGGTGGAGCATCCGGGCCAGACCGCACTCAAGTCATAACCAGGAAGTACATTATGGTTAATCATGGTAGGTCGCCAGAACCGAAGAAAAAGATCAATTATGGCAATGCTATGGTGGAAGCCAAGCTTCTGGTTCATCAGCACCGCTGGCGGCTGGCGATGGGGCTGGCGGTCATGTTGGTTGGCCGTGTGTTGGCGATGGTGATGCCTGCCAGTACCAAATACGTCATCGACGAGGTGCTTGGCAATGGACGGCCGGACATGTTAGGGACGGTGGCGCTGGTTGCGGCCGCTGCCACGTTCCTGCAGGCGCTGTGCTCGTTTGCCATTTCGCAGATCCTGGGCGTGGCCGCGCAACGCGCGATTACCGAGATGCGGAAGCGCGTGCATGCGCATATAGAACTACTGCCGGTTAAATACTTTGACTCGATGAAAACAGGCCAGTTGATCTCGCGCATCATGCGCGATGCCGAAGGCGTGCGAAACCTCGTCGGGACGGGCCTGGTGCAGCTCTCGAGCGGCCTGATGACGGCCTCCATGGCGCTAGGCGTGCTTCTCTGGCTGAACTGGAAAATGACGTTGAGCACCCTGGCAGTGCTGGCGGTGTTCGGTGGCGGCATGGCGATGGCGTTCAAGAAGCTTCGGCCGATTTTTCGCGAACGGGGTGAGATTGAAAGCCAGCTCACCGGCCGCTTGTCGGAGTCGCTGGGCGGCATCCGTGTAGTGAAGGCGTACACGGCAGAGCGGCGCGAGCGGCTGGTGTTCGCCCGCAACGCTCACAAGCTGTTCCGGAACATCGCGCGCTCCATGACGGGCGCGTCATTCATGATTGCGTTTTCCTCCACCATTGTCGGCGCCATCGGAATGGTGATCTTTCTGCAAGGCGGACAGGCTGTACTCCGGGGCCAGATGACGCTGGGCGATCTGTTCATGTATATCGCCTTCACCGGAATGCTGGCCATGCCGATCGTAGAACTGGCGTCCATCGGCACCCAAATCACCGAAGCATTTGCCGGGCTGGACCGGATTCGCGAGATCATGACTATGCCCACGGAGTTGGATCAAGACTCCTCCCGCGAACCGATGACCGATCTGCGCGGGGAGGTTCGTTTTGAAAATGTCTCGTTTGCCTACGACGAGGGCCGGCCGGTGGTGCGCGAGGTGTCGTTTCAAGCTCCAGCCGGCAGCACAACCGCGCTTGTTGGATCCAGCGGTTCCGGCAAGAGCACGCTCATCAGCCTGGTGATGAACTTCAATCAGCCTCAGTCCGGCCGCATTCTGGTGGACAACCGCGAACTCTCTTCGATCCGTCTGCACGACTACCGTAGCCACTTGGGCGTGGTCTTCCAAGACAACTTTCTTTTTGACGGCACCATCGCTGAAAACATCGCCTTTTCCGCGCCGGGCGCCTCAAGGGAAGAGATCCGCGCTGCCGCCCGCGTCGCTAATTGCGATGGTTTCATCATGGAGCTTGAAAAGGGCTACGAGACGGTAGTGGGCGAGCGGGGCGTGAAGCTTTCGGGTGGCCAGCGCCAACGCGTCGCCATTGCCCGGGCGGTGCTGGCAGACCCGCGGATCCTGATCCTCGACGAGGCCACCTCGAGCCTCGATTCCGATAGCGAAGCGCTCATCCAGGAGGGGCTGCGGGCTCTGCAGCGGGGCCGGACGTCTTTTGTCATTGCCCATCGCCTTTCCACCATCCGCGCAGCGGACCAGATTCTCGTGCTGGAACATGGCCAGATCGTGGAGCGGGGCAACCATGCCGAACTGCTCGCGTTAGGGGGCCGGTATCGCGAGCTGTACGACCGCCAATACCAGTTTGAAATGAACCGATACATCAACCCTGGTGAAGACTTCACCACGGCGGCCGCTCCTGCGGTCAACTAACAGGAGAAACTCGTGCCACAACCTTCGGGCCAGAATTTTGCCAACCACACGCGCGTTCATGCGCCTTTCGTCTACCTGCTTCTCCCGGCCGTAATCGTGAATCTTGGCTTTGCGATTTGGAATCTCTGGAGCGCACCAAGCTGGCAAAGCGCCAACGGTCTCCTCCTCGCCGCAGGACTGTTCGTGATGGCGGGGCTGACAAGGATCAATGCTCTGAAAGTGCAAGATAGACTGATACGTCTTGAAGAACACTTGCGGTACGACCGCGTGTTGCCCGCCGAGCTTGCGGCCCGCGCCAAGCAGGGGTTGACCGAAAGCCAGATTGTGGCCCTACGGTTTGCCCCGGACGGTGAACTGCCGGCACTTGTGGAGAAGGTGCTGGGAGGCAGCCTCGCGGCGCAGAAGGAGATCAAGACGGCGATTAAGTCGTGGCGTGGCGACCACTTCCGGGTTTGATTGCAGTCGCTACTTGAGCATGACGCCGAGGTAGGTTTTCAGTTGGAAAGAGGCGGGCCCCAGCATAACCAGCATGACCGACGGGAAGATCAGGAAGAAGAACGGGATCACCAGCTTCACGGTCAACTTCCGGGCCTGTTCCTGGCACGCTGCCGCATGCGGGTGCGCGGGTAGTGGGCGTGGGAACGGAGCACCGGACCGAAACTGGTGCCGAAACGTTCGCCGTCCACCAGCACCGCCACCAGTTTCTTGATCTCTTCCTCGCCACACCGCGAACCCATCCGCCGCAGCGCTTCGGCGCGCGGAGTGCCGGTTCGCATTTCGAGCGAGCAGAAGGTGAGCTCTGAGGCGAGATCCGGATAGACACGCGTGAGAGACCGGGCGGCTTCGTTGATACCGTGGTCAACGGTCTGCCCTGCCTCCAGGGCGAGGACGATCAGATCCAACGCCGGCGGCAGCGCCGAACGGAGCCGTCGCGCACGGGCCTGCACCTGCCACTCTAATAGCCGCTTGGGCGCCAGGTACCCAAGGCCGAACCCCGCGAGCGCAGGCACGAACAAGCGGCCTTCCACACCGCGCCACCAGAGGTCGAGCCAAACAAGGATCAGTGCCAGCACTACGCTCGACAGCAGTTGCAACCCCCGGAACTGCGCTACGGCGGACGGCGAACGGTGCCCGGCGCGGAACAAGTGGCTCCGGAGTTGATCCGCTTCAGCGCCTTTCGAAACATGGTGCATTAGCCCGCCGAGCGTGCTCAACAGAGAGACCCAGAGGTCGGCATGCTCCTGCTGCCCACTCTCTCCCGCGCCGATTTCCCCGCCCCCGGCGCCGGTTTCGCCCTGCCAGTTCTGCCACAAAATCGCGCCGCCGGCGGCCGCCAGCAACAGGAACGCAAAGAATGCCGCGAGCATCAGCATCATATGCGGATGTCCACCAGCTTCCGAATGACAAAGTGAGCAAGACTGAGGCAGCCCACGGCTGCCCAGATCAGTTTGTTGCCCATCGGATCGTTCCACAGCACCAACATCTGCTGCGGGTTCACCTAATTCATCATCACGGCGATGATGGCGGGCAAGGCGGTGAGAATCGCCCCGGTCATTTTGCCGTGCGCCGAGATGGACCGGATCTCTCCCTTGAGCGCGACTGACTCGCGCATTGTCTAGGCCAGCTTGTTCAGGATCTCATGGAGCTTTCCGCCGGAGCGGTTCTGCAGTTGCAGCGCGCCGACAAAAATACTGATCTCCGCCTCCGGCAGACGCGAGGCAAAACCGTCGAGCGCCTGCTCCCAATTGCCGCCCAGCGCTCGTTGATCCACCGTACGGCGCAGTTCGCCGGCGAGCGGTTGGGGAGCTTCGCGCGCCAGCAGTTCGAGTGCGGCCGCCAGGGCGTTGACCGCGCGAACGGCACGCGCCAAAGAGTCAAGCGCGTCCGGGAATTGCTACTCAATCAGTTGCAGCTGCTTGCGGCGGCGGCGCAGCACCATCAAATACGGAATGGCTGAAGCCACCAGGGAGAGCCCGACGGCAAAGGCGAAGGTGGCCCAACTCATTTGAAGCAGAATCGCGAACGTGGCTGCGCCGGCCAGCAGCCCTGGAGCGTTCACGGGCATGAGCCAGTCAAAGGTGTCGTCATCGCTGCCTGACTAATCGGGGGCAGCTTCGTCCCATCGCGCGGACTCGCCCTCGGTTGCCGCAGCAGCCGTAGTCTCAACCGGAGACCTTGGCGCGCTGATTCGCTGCCCGGCCAGGATAACTCTTACCACGAGCGCAAAGATCGCTGCGAAAACCACCAGAACCAGCAAGGTCACCATGGTGATGATCTATTCTTTCGGCTTCGGCGGATTGCAGTTGGCAGGATCTGCCGAAGCGAGCGAGAGCCCGCCGGGTGCCGGCGCAGGAGACGCCTCCGGAGCCGGAGCCGCGATAGTCCGCACAGGCTGCCTGAACGGCTGGGCCCCACCCTTGCCTTGCACCATGCCAGCTACAGCCACCACCGGGCCACGTACGCGCTCCTCATCGAGCGGGATACGTAGCACCAGGCGTACGCGCGCCCCGGCGTCGGCGAGGCCCACCAGGTCTGCGTCAGAGGGCGTAACCAGAAGTGTGGCCACGGGCAACGAAGGACGGCCGGGAGCAGGCGCAGGCGCGGCATTGATTCGAAGCACCTCAACGTTTTCTCGCACCGTGCGCAGTTCAGCGTCCACACTCGCGCCCGAGCGCGTATATACCGCCTGCACATCCACGCGATGCCCCGGCTTGAGCAACGCCACGACGCCGCTTGAGTCATGTACCTGGACCGAGATGGCACGCATGCCAGCCGGAATGCCCAGCCCCGCATCGTTCCGCTTCGACGCCACACTTGAAGCCGTCACCGGCTCACCAGCCGCGACGTCAGCCACCGCGGTGAGGCCCTCGATTTGGTCAGTCGACCGCAGCGCACCTTCCGGCACTTCCTTGATGTTCCATGGCGTGGCCTTGACGGCTAGAACGCCGAGCGTTTTGCCCCGTTCCAGGCTATGCGCCCCCACCAGTACAGTGGTGGTGGAACTCGCATTGGCGGACGTCGCCAACCGGCCGGCCACCAGACTATCGAAGATCGCCGTGCAGACCACTGCAATCGTGAAGGCGACAATCAGGATCGGGGCAAGGCTTTTCTTCATGATACATATGCTGCTCAGCTTATCCGCTCTATCGGACCGTTCCCAGGCCGACTTTGAGGACTACGGCGTTTCACCGGTTTCCCACGCAGGGACTCGCTGTGCATTAGCTCTATGCGTCTCGGATTGCTCTTGTTCGCCTCCCTTCCCGCGCTGGCGCCCGCGCAGGAGTTCACCGTCGCCACGCTCGCGGTCACGCCCGAGGCTTGGGACAAGCATGCGAACTATACCAAACTCACCCAATAGACGCGGCGCGCCGCTGCCGCCGGGGCGCAGGTGATTGTCGCCCCGGAAGGATTCCTGGAGGGCTATGTCGGCAACGACAAACGCACCCCAGGGCTTGACCGCGACCGCTATCTGGCCGTGGCCGAACCGCCGGACGGTTTGCTGCTGAATCGCGTTCGCGGCCTTGCACGCGAGTTGCGCGTCCACCTGATGCTGGGGTTTGCCGAGAAGCGCGCCGGCGAGGTGTTCAATTCCGCGGTGTTGTGCTCGCCGTCCGGCGAGCTGGCGCTTCGCTACGCCAAGACCCACACTGCAGACGACGAGCCCTTCAATACGAAGGGCACCGAGTTTACCGTGGCCGACACCGCATTGGGGCGCTGGGGCGCACTGATCTGTTTTGACCGCCGTTTGCCCGAGACCGCCCGCATCCTGGCGCTGAAGGGCGCGCGGTTGATCCTGGTGCCGTCCTGGGGCGCCTATGGCGAGATCAACGATAAGATGATGCGCGTGCGGGCGTATGAGAACGGCGTGCATGTGGTCTTCGCGCATCCGAACCGAGGGTTGATCATCGATCCCAACGGAAAGATTCTGACGCAGAACGCCGGCGCCGGAGACCAGATTGTGATGATGCCAGTGAAGCTCTCTACCGGGCCGCCGCAGCATCTGCGCAACCGGCGTCCGGAGATTTATGGGGAAATGCTGACGCATGGGAAGTGACGAGCGCCAGCCGCCGCGCTTGTTGCAGCCAAGTCACGTTCCACGGCCTTCGGACTGAACCCGCCGTGACATACCTGAGCTTCGCGATCCGGCACGCGGTGCACCATCGCGGCCAACTCTCGAAGTACCTGCGCGCGATGGGCGCCACCGTGCAAGCCATCCATATGGAGAGTGCCGGCGAACCTGACCTGCCCCACCCCCCGGCTTTTCAGAGGCTTGCTTACCTGCGCCCGCGCAGCCAGCGGAGCGGCGCCGTTAACGCGGCCGCCAGCCGGTGCGTGGGCGAACGGAGGATTCGCGAGAACTCCAGCTCACGGTGATAAAGATACTCAATCTGCGTGTCGCGGCGCCGGATGGCCACCTCTAACTCGTCGGAATCGTCTTGCGTCAGCGTGTACCAAGCCCGCACCCATTCCGGCAACGGCGCGGGAACGTACACGGTGCCGTGCGCAGGCGCGATCTCGGCAGCCGGGCGATCCTTGGTGTAGTAGTAAACGGCCACCGACCGGCGGCCGATGTCAGCCAGTTCCAGCGGCATGGCGATACGTTCGAACCCGTGCCAGCTACGTTCGTTGGTTTCAAAGATGACGCAGCGGTTGGCCAGGGGCTGGATGCGCACGATCTCGTCGCGTTCGCGCGGGGCGCGGGGTTTTGGACTGCAGGTCAAGACATCCGCCCCCCCTCTTCGCGCCACTCGTCATTAAAGTAAAAGAGCAGGTTCAGGCGGCGGTGCAGGCCCGTGTGGGGATGGTAGTTGAAGTCCACATGCTGGTCGAGATCCTGGCCGTTCATGTTGTGGTGCGCGCCGCCGCCCACGTACTCAGGGTCAAGCTGGAGACCGTCAATCGTGGTGAGCGTGGTTACTAAGTCGATGAACGCCGGCGCGCGCAGCAACGCGTCGAGTTCGGCGTAGACCGGTCCCACGGCGGCGAGGTCTGGATGCACCGCCTTGCCGCCGATCTCGCCGAGCTTGTTACGCGCGCGGCTCGCATCGAACTCCGGAAAGTCGCGCTGCAGCCTCCCGCACCGCGGCCGGCTGAAGAACTCGTCGATGACCACCTGCGGAAACGGCTTGGCTGAGCGAAAACGAGCCCCGAATGCCGGAGGTTGTTCGATGACCGACGCGTTGATGGCGACTTCGACGGCCATGTGCAGCTTCCATCATCGCAAGAACCCGGGCCGCCGCACACCGCTAAAATAGAAAAGGCATGCATTCCCTGATGTTTCATAACGGACGGATCGTTTCCACAGCGGAAAAGGGCGTGTCTCCCGGACAGGTGGGCTTTCTGAACGGGTGGGGCGTGTTCTCCACGTTACGCGTCAGCGGCGGCGTGCTGTTTGCTTTTGAACGTCACTGGGCGCGGATGCAAAAGGACGCAACGCTGATGCGGGTGCCCATGCCGGCAGACGCCGAGGCTTTCCGGCGAGACATGCTTACGCTCGTCGAAGCCAATCAGGCACAGGACGCAACGTTGCGCGTGGCAATCGTGCGCAACCGCGGCGGGTTCTTTGAAGGCGCGGGAATTGAACGCGACTTTGACACCATCGCCTTCACCACTGGGCTGCATGACTGGGGCACTTCGGTGAAGCTGGCCGTCGAGCCGCAGGCGCGGCACGGTGCGAACCG
>VFZP01000306.1 GCA_016871115.1 Acidobacteriota bacterium | reverse complement strand
GAATCCCGCTATCGTCAACTAAAGCCAACTGTAAATTGGCCTTAAACAGTTAAGCCGGGCTTGCCTACCGCTCACGTTCGCTGAACGTTTCGTCAGCGAACAACCCTCTCCACTCTGCGCTCCTGTCGTTCCACTGGCCTCTGTGCCGCGTTGCCGTTTGCCGGTGTAGTACTGGCCGTCAATCGCCGCGTGGCGCATGCCGGATGACGCAGTAGCCCGTGGTGTGCCTGGCGAGCGAGTAAGTCCGGTTTGACCAAACTACTTCAAGAAGTTACTGAAGGAGGATACTCCCATGTTTTATTTTCGGCGCGTCCTGGTGGGTGACCAGGAACGCGCTCTCATTGCCCGCCGCGGCCGGTTTAGCGCGATGCTGGGGCCCGGCGCCTACTGGTTGGCCGGGCCCGGCATCGCGTTCGAAATGTTCTCGCTGGCCGCGAGCCCTGAATGCACCACGGTGTGGGCGGACTACCTCGTGAAAGAGCAGCCCCCCCGTAGTGGAACAGTTTTTCACCGTGATCGAAACCGCCGACTCGGAGGTGGCAGCGACCCTCTTCGACGGGAAGCTGGCGAGGTTGCTCGCGCCCGGGCGCCGCATGCTGTACTGGCGCGGCGCCCGTACGGTGACGTCGCGGATCTTCAACGCTAAGGAGCAGCCCGAGGTGCCCGACACGCTGGTGGCGCCCGCGCTGCGCCTCGGCTCGCCGGAAGTGGGGTGCGCCGACGTGCCCGCCGGTTCAGTGGGACTGCTCTATCTCGAAGGACGCTTTGCGCGCTCGCTCGAGCCCGGGCAGTATGGCTTCTGGGCCGCCGCCCAGGCGCACGTCGATCTGATCGACTTGCGCCTGCAGACGCTCGAGATTCCTGGCCAGGAAATTCTCACGCGCGATAAAGTGTCGCTGCGGGTGAACGTGCTGGCCGAGCATCGGGTGGCGGATGCGGCCCTCGCGGCCGCGGCGGTGAACGGCTGGTACGCGCACATGTACCGCTCCGTGCAACTCGCGGTGCGCGAACTGCCGGGCAGCCGCACGCTGGACGAACTGCTGGCCGATAAGGCCGGCGTGGAGCAGATCCAGCCGGTGCTGGCCAACTTGCGGGCGGCCATGGAGCCGCTCGGCGTGGACGTGGCGCGTATCGCCTTCAAGGACGTGATCCTGCCGGGCGAGATGCGCGAGTTGCTCAATCAGGTGGTGATGGCGGAGAAGGAGGCGCAGGCCAACCTGATTCGCCGCCGCGAGGAGACGGCTGCCACGCGCAGCATTCTCAACACGGCCTGTCTGATGGCGGAGAACCCGCTGGTGGTGTGCTTGAAGGAACTGGAGACGCTCGAGAAAGTGGCCGGCAAGGTCGACAAGATCTCGGTCTACTCAGGCGTGGACGGCCTGATGCGCAACCTGGTGGCGGTGGGCGACGGCAAGACGCCGCAGTCTGCGGTGTACGATGGGGATGTGAACGCGCCGCCGCACATCCCCAACGCCCACTCTCGCCGCGATATTCTGCGCACGGCCGCCAACGGCTTCGGCGCGCTCGCGTTGCAAGGCCTGCTGGCCGCCGCAGACGCGCCGCGCGTCAATCCGCTGGCCGCCAGGCAGCCGCAGATCGCAACCAAAGCGAAGTCCGTCATTTTCCTTTTTATGGTGGGCGGCCCCAGTCAGATCGATACGTTCGATCCAAAGCCCGCGCTAGTGAAACTCGCCGGCCAACCGCTGCCGCAAAGCTACGGCAAAATCGTCAGCCAGTTCACCGACGGCTCCACGCCGATTCTGCCCACGCCGTGGCAGTTCAAACAGCACGGGCAGAGCGGGGCATGGGTGTCTGACCTGATGCCGCGCCTTGCCGATTGCGTGGACGATATCTGCTTTGTGCGGAACTTCTTCACCGAAAGCGTGGTGCACGCGCCGGCCATGTATCAGGTGATGAGCGGCCGCATTCTGATGGGGCACCCGTCGGTCGGTTCGTGGGTGACCTACGGGTTGGGGAGCGAAAGCGAAAACCTACCAGCCTATGTGGTGATGCCGCAGCCGGAGGGGACGCCCGAAGGCGGTACGCCAATGTGGGGCTCGGCGTTCTTGCCCGCCGTGTATCAGGGCACGCTGCTGCGGCCGGGTGCGAAGCCGATTGTGCATTTGGACCCGGGCGATCTCACGGCGCAGCGGCAACGCGCGCGGCTGGATCTGCTGCAGCGCATGAACGACCTGGACACGCCCGCGTGGGATTCGGAACTCGCCGCGCGCATCTCCTCCTACGAGCTCGCCTTCCGCATGCAGGCGCATGCGCCCGAGGCGGTGGACCTTAAGCAGGAAACCGAGGCCACCAAGAAGCTCTACGGGCTCGATCAAAAACACACGGCGGACTTCGGCACGCGCTGCCTGCTGGCACGCCGGTTTGTGGAGCGCGGCGTGCGCTTCGTGCAGCTCTATCACGGCGGCGGCCCGATCAGCATGCAGTGGGACGCGCACGACCACCTGAAGTCGAACCACGAGAAGATGTGCGGCCACTCGGATCAGCCGATTGCGGCGTTGTTGAAGGATCTGAAGTCTCGCGGGCTGCTGGATTCAACCCTCGTGGTGTGGGGTTCGGAGTTCGGGCGTTTGCCGATGTCGCAGTCCGGCAACGGGCGCGATCATAATCCCCACGGCTTCACCATGTGGTTTGCGGGCGGCGGCATCAAGGCGGGGCAAACGTTGGGCGAGACGGACGATCTCGGCCTGCACGCGATTGACGGCTGGCACATGCGCGACTTTCACGCGACGATTTTGCGCGCCATGGGGCTCGATCAGCACAAGCTCTGGTATCTGCACAACGGGCGGCACGAGAAGCTGACGGACTTCGGCGGCAAGGTGATTGAGAAGGTGTTCGCGTAACGATGCTGCTAGCGAGCGCTGGCGTTGACCACCGCGCTGACCGCGGACATGTGGATGGCGGCACAGCCCGTCTATCAGGCGACGCTCAATCACCCATACCTCACGGGTTTGGCCGATGGCACGCTGCCGCGCGCGAGTTTCGATTTCTATCTGATTGAAGACGCCAAGTACCTGCGCGCGTTTGGCGAGGCGCTGAATGCGCTGGCCGCAAAAGCCCCGCGCCGCGAGTGGGCGGCGTTGCTGCGCAAGCATGCGACCGAGTCGATTGAGGCTGAGCAACAATTGCACGCGTCGCTGGTGAAGCTGCCAGCCGCTGCGGCGGAGATCGCGCCGGCCAACTATGCGTATGCGAACCACTTCCGCCGCGCGGTGCGGGAAGGGACGTTTGCCGAGGGGCTCGCCTCCCTCCTGCCGTGCTACTGGATCTACTGGGAAGTGGGCAAGGTGCTGGCGCAACGCGGCTCGAAGAACGCGGATTACCAGCGCTGGATCACGCAGTACGCAAGCGAAGGCCACGGCGCGACCGTGAAGCGGGTGCTGGCGATCATGAATGCCGAGGCGGAGTGTTTTGATGCCGCGCAACGGAAACGCGCCGTGGAGTTGTTTGTGATCAGCGCGCGGCATGAGTATCTGTTCTGGGACATGGCGTGGCGGCGGGAGACATGGCCGCCGTACGGGAAGTAGGGCGGGCCTCCTCGCGCTACCCCAAATACTGCAGCGTCATCAACCGGCGCTCGCAGTGCTCTTCGATTGCCCGCACCAGTTGCCGCCGCAGACCCGCCGCCGTCGCGCGCTCCCAGGCGCGCGGCGTGAGATCTTCGAGCTTGCACTTGAGCATCTCCTCGCCGATCTCGCGTTCGTCCTCGGTCAACTCCATCGGCCCGAGGAAACCGCCGAGGCGCGCGGACCACAACGCAAAGTACGTCACGGCTGGCCACACGCCCGCCGCGCCGGCCGTGGCGAGGTAGTTGCGGACGGCGAGGATGAGCCGGAAGTAGCGCTCGTTCGGCTCGCCAGCGGGCAGCAGATGCTCGGACGCTTCGGTCAGGAAATCGAGTGCGACCGAGACGTCGTAGTGGCTGGTGATGTCGAACGGAGAGGATAGAATCTCGCAGGAGTACAGCGTGTCGAGCTCGCGGTTTTCGTGATGCCCGTAGAACATGCGGACGTAGGAGAGCCGCTGGAGTCCGGCGCCGAACGGGCTCCTGGGCTTGCGGGCTCGCTTGGCGACGCCCCGAAGTTTACCGCGGTCCCGTGTGAAGTAGCTGACGATGAGGTCGGCTTCCTTGAGCGGGAAGGTGCGCAGCACGATGGCTTCGCTCGACAGGGTCGTCATGCGGAGCCTTCATTGTAGATGTAAACTGGGGAAGTCCATCCGGAAAGACTCGGATCTGACAAAAGCCGCACCGGATCAGTGCGCCCGTTCAAAACGATCTGATCCGATGCGGTCCGCCTCTCCGGCAAGTCGCCGAACCGGAGACAAGGAACGTTCTCGATCGACCCTTTGTTTTAGAGGGACCAGATTGTCCGATGAAGCCCGCGTCCTAATGAGTGCTTCACCAAACGCTCCTGCGGGGATCGTAGATCCGTCCGGCAGAACTCGAAAAGCCTAACCTTGCACTCGCGCGGCTGGCGCGCGCGGTCCGTGGCTCAATGTGCCCGGCCGTTTTTCTCCTGGACGCGGTGGCCGTGGTGGGCCAGCTCTTGCTACTTGTGTTCGAGACGCATCCGGCACCCTAGCGGGTACGGCTCAAAAAAAGCCCCTCTGTTGCAACTGGCAACGATCGAGATGTCCGGGGATTGGTACAACATAATCCTTTCCCGCGAGCACTGGTCTCATCCGGCGCATCCAGGTTCCCTACCCGTTGCAGCAGAGGGT
This sequence comes from Acidobacteriota bacterium, assembly GCA_016871115.1. Lineage (GTDB taxonomy): Bacteria > Acidobacteriota > Terriglobia > Bryobacterales > Bryobacteraceae > VFZP01. Next base: position 3,244 of record VFZP01000306.1, on the reverse strand, counting down.
TCAGGTTTTAAGAGTTGACTACCACATTCAATGTACCTCAAAGCAGGCCGGAGTCCAAAGTGGGCGCCGAAGAAAGTGCTTGGGAATCAATACGGTTGCCCCGGACTTGGTACGGTTGGCCGGGGAGGTGTGTCGCACGGGGTGTGACAGTGTGACACAATCGGAGTGGATGGCGCACACGGCTTGCCCGCTGGCGCTGGCGCTGCTGGCGGCGACGGCTCCACTTTTGGCTCAAACGTTTGAATACAAAGGAGATTACCTCACCGATCGCGCCCACCCCCGTTTGTGGATGCCGGCTCGCCGCGCCAAACTCCTGGCACGCGAAACACAGCGCGACTCACTGAGGTGGGCGCAGTTCAACACGCTGATCCGGGGCGGCGTCAAGATGCCCGAGCCGGGATTGGCGCTGGCCCTTTATTTTGTGGCGACGCAGAGCGAGGAGCACGGCAAGCGGGCGGTGGCCTGGGCGCTGGACCCGGCGACGCGGGACCTGCGGCAGATGGCGGTGGTGTTTGACTGGTGTCAGCCGGCGCTGGGGGCAAACGAGTCGAAGGCGCTGGTGAAGAAAATCGAGTCGGCGCTGGCGGCCCAGACGGCAGCCATCGACAAGCTGGACCTGCCTCAAGTGCGGGATCGCGTGATTGCGGCGCTGGCAATCTCCGGGCACACGGCGGCGGAGCCGCACACGGCGTTCATTAAGCCGGTGGTGGAGGGGTGGTGGAAATCGCAGGTAGCCGGCCGGGTGGCGGCGGGCGCATCGCCGATTGACCAGCGTGACCATCTGACGCTGATGGAACTGCTACACGCCCTGCGCGACAACCTTGAGATCGACCTGCGCGAGACGAATCAAAAGTACTTCACCGGGCTGCCGATTTTTCACCTCCTCGCGCACTACCCCGCGCCGTATCCAGGCGCCGAGAACGAGTACCGGGTGCCGCTGATGAAGGTGCATGGCGAGCCGGACGCGGGCGATATGATCCGGAGCCGCGCCGCCGCCCTGTCAATGGTGGCCTATGACAACAACTCGCAGGAAATGCAGTTTCTGCAGGGGTGGCTGATTCAGGACCGGTTCCTGTTGCGGAGTCCGTACGGAATTGTCTATGAATTTCTGTGGGCGAATCCCTATCAGCCGGGCTTGAGCTTTCACTATTTGCCCAACGTGTTCCACGATCCGGCCTCGGGGCGGCTGATCATCCGGTCCACGTGGGAGGACGATGCGGTTTGGTATTACCAGGCGGGCGAGGTGGTGCAGATGTTCCGCAGCGGGCAGGTGGTGAACATGAAGCGCGAGCAGGTGACCGGGCAGGTGGAGATGGGCAACACGATTCTGCTGCCGGGAAACCTGAGCGAGCGGTTTGAGGTGAAAAGCGGCGAGGCGCCGGTGCACTACTACGTGCTGGGGCTGCGTGACGAGGCGCCTTATGACCTGGAGGTGGACGACGAAGAACTCCGCGAAGTGCGCACCGGGCGCGGCGGGATTCTGGAGTTGAAGTTTCCCCGTGAGCGGGCGGCTGCGGTGCTGTTGCGGCCGGCGCCGGCGCAATAGGCCTACTTGGAGAGCCGCAGCACTTCGCTCGCGATTTTCGGGAATGCCGAATTGAGCTGCGCGGCCGTGGGAGCAGCGATGTAAAGACCCGTGGGCGAATTGGCGTCGCGCATGGGGCTGTCCTCGGTGTTTGCGATGCGCTTGAGCAGGATGTGTTCCTCGTCGCCCAGCAGACCGCCCATGCCGATCGTGTAGATCACCACGCTGAGGCTGGGATCGAGCGTTTTGGCGCGTATACGCTGGGCGGCCTCCTGGTGGCGCATCGCGGCCCGTCCATCGTGGGCCAGGGCGATTGTGTGGCCTGCGTGGCGCACGACGTGGATCTCGGGCTGCCCGGCGTAAACTAAAAAGTTATGCCGATCCTCACTACCGTTGTCGGTAGCTACCCTGTGCCGCACTGGCTCCTCGGCGATACCAGCCGTGTCACGCTGCGCGACGCCATCATACATCATAGTGGTACTCAAGACCCAGGAACTGGCCGGCATCGACGTGGTCGCCGATGGCGAGTTGAACCGCTTCGATCCCAGCCATCCGGAAACGAACGGCATGATTGACTATTTCGTTTCGCGGATGGACGGCATTCGTACGCGCTTTTCGGTGACGGATATCGCCAGGTTTCGCGCCGACGCGGGCGTGGCGTACCGCACCGATCCGGCCGGCATCGTTACGAGTGCCATTGGCGAAGGCACGCCGAATCTGCCGCGCGACTATGAGTTCACCAAGGGCCTCACGCCGCTGCCGCTGAAGTTCACCTGCACCGGTCCGCATATGTTGACCAAGGTGCTCACGGACCGCTTCTACGGCGACCGTGGCCAGCTCTGCATGGCGATTGCCCAAGTGCTGCGCGGCCAGATGGAGGCCATCAGTGCGAGCGTGGTGCAGATTGACGAGGCCAACATCAGCGGCCATCCGGAAGACCGCGAGTGGGCGCTGCCGGCCATCAACCATTTGCTCGAAGGCATCCGCGGAACGCGCGGCGTCCATATCTGTTTCGGCAACTACGGCGGCCAAAGCATTCAAAAAGGCTTCTGGAAAGACTTGATGCCGTTCCTCAACGGGCTGAAGGCGCACCATCTCATTCTTGAGTTTGCGCGCCGCGGCTATGACGAACTCGAAGCGTTCAAGGATCTCGATCCGAAAATCGGGTTGAGCTTGAGCGTGGTGGATATCAAGGATAACGGCATTGAGCCGGCCGAGTTGATTGCGCGCCGCATTGAACATGCCGCGTCGATCCTGGGCGTGGAACGGATTCCGTACATTCACCCGGACTGCGGCTTCTGGATGTTGCAACGCAGCGTGGCCGATGGCAAAATGCGCGCGCTGAAGGCCGGGCGTGACCTGCTTGAGGGGAGAACGAAGTGAGCCTGAAACTCGCACTCCTGATAGCGTCCATCACGCTGGCGGCGTCCGCGCAACTGTCGAATCTGCGGCAACTCACGCATGGCGGGCAGAATGTGGAAGCGTACTGGACGCCCGATGGCCGGCGCCTGATGTTCCAATCCACGCGTGACAGCCTGCAGTGCGACCAGATCTTCACAATGAACGCGGATGGGTCGAACCAGAAAATGGTGTCCACGGGCAAGGGCCGTACCACCTGCGGCTACTCTCTGAAGGACAACCAGCACAGTGTTTACGGGTCGACGCATGAGGGTGGCGCGGCGTGCCCACCGTCGGCCGATCGCAGCAAAGGCTATGTGG
>VFZP01000305.1 GCA_016871115.1 Acidobacteriota bacterium | reverse complement strand
GAACTGGTTTCGGGCCAAAGGGGAGGTTTCCAGCGGGGCCGTGGAAGGACTCAATAACAAAATTCGAGTGGTCACCAGAAGATCCTACGGATTCCGAACCTATGACGCCATGGAAATCGCCCTCTGTCACAATCGTGGCCGATTACCGGAGCCGGAGTTCACCCATAGATTCCGCTGAGGAGGCCGCGAACTTTTGCTCAACGACTTCAAGGCCAAGAAAGAGTTCTCCAGCGGCGTGGTGGAGGGCTTGAACAACAAAGCCAAAGTCACCGCGAGAAAATCCTACGGCTTTCGGACCTTCCGCGTCCACGAACTCGCGCTCCATCACACACTTGGCAAGCTGCCTGAACGGCCACTTACCCACGAATTCTTCTGACGAACCGAATGGAAAAAGCGCCGGCTGCTGTTTGTTGGGGACGCCGAGTGGGAGGGCGAGATCGCCGACGGTAAACATAATGGCAGTTGGAGCGTTATGTGGCAACGGTACCACAAGACCCACCTCAGCAAGCCGGTGGATTTCCTCAAGATCGGCCATCACGGCAGCATTAACGCCACACCGCATCCGCCCTCGATGCGCCCGAAGTCAAAGAAGCCGGTAGATGGCGGGATCTACTCAGTGCTCGACACCATCCTGCCGGTGCCCAAGACGGGCCGGCCCACCGCGCAAGCGCTGCTTTCCACCGAGCGCGAATTCTACAACCCCATACCGGAAGGCGCCTTGCTTGTGGACCTGGCGAAACATGTGAGCAACACGCGCAACTACCAGGAAGAGTTCAAGCGCAAACGCAAAGAGATCAAGACGGTGTGGAACACCGAAAAGGCGAAGCGGAACAAATTCTTCGAGAAATATCAAGCGCCATTCCTTGAGCGACCGCAGCCACGGCGCACTGACCTTGAAGCAGCGTTGGACGGCAGCCCTTTCGTGGATGTAGCACTTGTTGCGGGGCGCTGACGCTGGCCGCTTTGGGTTCGGAGGCATGTTACTGCTTTCGCATTCCGCTCAGCGATTGTGATTCTCTCTGGATGAGCCGGCGAGAACGCCTCACGCGGCTCCAGAAGGCCGCCGCCGCTGAGAAGCCTCGCGCCGTACGCGTGGGGCCGGCGCGAATGGGAAAGATCGTCCGCACAGTGGAAGCTTCCGGCAAGCTGGCCGCCCGCGAGTGAATTGCCCCTAGCATGCGCTCCGCGATGCGGTGAAGGAGATGAATCTACCGCCCGCCGACACGGCTAGCGTGGCGGGCAAGGCGCGCGAGTTGAACGCACGGGCCGCGAGTTACTGCTCACGTTCGCTACATTCGTGGCGTTCATGTGCATGATCCTTGCCTCGCCATTAACGAGCCCGGCGTGTCCGTTGACTGACGATTCTGCTTTCCCTGCCCCTGTCAATTCCACCTGCGCGGCTGTCGCGGTGGGTGACCGGCCATGGATGCGGTGATGTGATCCAAGGCAATCGCGGCCGTGTGCGGAGGAGCGGCGCGCGGTGGCGGTACTAGCTATTCGGCGGCCTCGCCTCAAAAAGTTGGGTGCCGTTGGCGGCTCACCAACCTGTCGAGATCTAGCTAGAGCGCGGCTTCGCGGGCAATCACGGCTTCCAGTTCTTCGAGTGCGCCGGCAAAGAAGTGGTCTGCCGATTCAATCCACACCAGACGCTTGTCACCTTCCACGCGCTCATAGAATTCCTCGTATGCCCGGCGCGGGCCGAATTCATCGTGCGTGCTTTGCACAAACACGCGGGGCGTGGGGTTGATCAAAAATTGGTGGGCATCGCCGTAGCGAGTGGGAAAGCCCAGCGCAAAGATGCGCCGGGCCCCGGAGGCAGGCTCGGCCCCCAGCCGCAGTACGATCCGCGAACCAAAGGAGAATCCGGCCACGGTGACAGGCAAAGCCGGGTAGCGCGACCATAGCCAGTTGAGCGCGGCGCGGGCATCGTCAAGTTCACCTTCGCCATGATCGTAGGTTCCCGCGCTCAGATTGACGCCCCGGTAGTTAAAGCGCAGCACGACGGCGCCGGCGCGCCGGAATCCACGGGCGGTCCGGTAGACCACCTTGTTATGCATCGTGCCGCCGTGTTGCGGATGCGGATGACACACGAGAGCGGCCTGCGTAGGCTCGCCCTCTTCCGGTTCTTCCAGCAGAGCTTCGAGTTGGCCGGCGGGACCGGCAAGCAGATGCGTTTCAATCCTTCGAGGCATGAAGTATCGTTACGGGCGGCGGGCCGGGGCGGTGATCTCGGCGACGTGGCCGTTCACGTCCTCCACAAGCACGCGCAGGCGGGTTTTGCCTTCCAGTTCGGTGAGCGGAACCTCAAAGCGCGCTACCACCATGCGGTCCATCGTGGTGTCAGGAGGGATTTCGTCGCGGATCTTGAGCGTGTCGTTGTACTGTGGCCCGATTTCCGGATAGGCTGCCAGGAGCCGCTTGGCGTCGGCTACGGCGATGGGATCCCCTGGCGTAGGTGCGCCGCTGGTGGCTGCGCCCAGGGGCACCGCTTCCACGCGGAGGCTGCGCACTTCGACGACGTAGTCGCCGGCGTTGGAGATGCGCAAGTCAATGATTGCCGCGGCGCTCTTGCCGTCCAGCCCGTGCCAGCGGATCTTCTTGATTTCCCCCTGGGCCACCGGACGAAAGCCGCGATTGAGGTAGAACGCCCCCAACACCAAGCCGGCCGCGGCCAGCATCCCGGAGACGGTCAGCGACAAGCCGCGGTTCATGATTGCACGAGGCGCAGGATCTCACGCATCGATTCGTGCGAGCGCTGGATCTGGACTTCACCAAAGATGTGGGTCTCCAGGCCCACCTGACCGGTGTAGCCGTCTTTTTCGAGGCGCTTGAAGATGGCCGCCCAGTCCATCCACTCTTTACCGGGAAGGATGCTGCGGCCTTTGATCTGCACGTTCCAGATGCGCTTGGCCGGCAGCAGGCCGTAGCCGTCCGGGAAGGCGACCTCTTTGGAATGTTCGGCGTTCAGCGGATCCCAGTTGATGCCGACGGCCTTGGACTTGACGAGCTTGAGTAGCGAGGCAAGTTCGGCGGCTGAGCCAACGTTGCAGGCTGCCTCGTTTTCGATCAGGAGCCGGAGTTTCTCCTTGGCGGCGAGGGCGCCCAGTTCATCGATGACTTCGGCAACGCGGGGCATCACCGCCGCCGGATCGGCGACACGCCAGAAGGTGAAAATGCGGATCTTGCCGGTGCGGAGGATGTGAGCAGCTTGGGCAGCCTGCTTGAATTCCTCGCGAAATTTGTCAAACCGGGCTGGGTCCTGGCGAGCGCGCGGACTGGCGGGGGTGGTACCGGGCAACCAATACTTCAACATGCTGGTGTTGAGGAAGGAGACGCCGAGGCCTGCATCGGCGAATTCACGGGCAGCTTGTTTCAGTTCAGATTCAGTGAGCCGGAAGTACTCGCGCGAACGGCTACCGTCGGCGGCGGGAAAGCCGCGGAGTTCCACCCACTTGAGTTCGTACTGGCGGCTGAATTCAATCGCTTGGGCCGGAGTGCGGGCAATCTCGTCTGTAATGGCAGAGATACGATTCCGATGGATGGGCCGGGCGGCCAGGGCCGGGACAGGCGTGGCCGCGAGGACAGCCGCCGTAGCGGCCAGATGGTGCGTAAACTGACGCCGGGAATGGGATGCCACCTGGTTATGATATCGCGTCCGGCAAGCGCGCCATCAACTCCGGCGCGGCGGACGCGGCGGCTTTTCTTCGAGCAGGTAGGTGACCCATACCTCGCCCCAGTCGCACTCAAAGCCCGCACGCGTGGAGACGCACGCACCGGGAAGGCGCTGGCGGTAGTCGAACCCGTTGACGACCGTGGGCATCGACAAACCGCACCCGGCGTGGAGGAGCGACTTGAGGTTGCCGCCCACCATGTTGACGATTTCGGCCAGCGCATCGTAGACGTCTTCGTCGACCGAGGCGTGGTCAATACCGGTGAGTGCACCAGCGAGCCGGCAGGCCGTCTCCTCGGCACACTCAATGACTGCGGCGCCCGGAGATTCACCGGCAAAGTGCACCGTAGCAGTCAATCGGTCCGGATCCGGGAACCAGGGCAGTTCGGTGCATTCCAAACGGATAACGAGCATTGTTCCAAACACGCCCTCCACCATTTGATCAAGGTCGGTTGCCTGTAGTGTGCTGCTCATGACTTAGTCCACCTGGAACAAAGTTGCTGAATTGACTTCAACGCGTTTGAATCGCTCATTGATATTGATGGTCGTCTCGGCTCCCCCTAACAGCAGGTAGCCTCCTCGGTTGATTGTGCTTCAGATCTCGCTCAGGATCTTGCATTTGGTTTCGATGTCGAAATAGATGAGCACATTGCGGCAGCACACAATGTCGTAGGGTCCTCGCGTGCGCAGACTCTCCCCGAGGTCGAGCAATTCAAAGTTGACCATTTTCTTGATCTCGTCCTTGAGCTCCCACACCGGACCCTGCCGGGAGAAGTACCGCACGAGGTAGTTGGCCGGCAACCCCCGGTTGACCTCTATCTGTTGATAGCGTCCGGCACGCGCCCGGGCCAGGACGGCGTCGTTGATATCGGTCCCGGTGATTTGCACGTTCCAACCCTCGACTCGGATGTCGGCCAGCAGCACTGCCAGGCTGTATGCTTCCTGCCCGGTGCTGGCCGCCGCAGACCAGAAGCGCAGCCGCCGCAACCCGCGCCGCTCGGCCATCAAAGCCGGGATAATCTTGTGACGCAGCGCGTCGTACTGCGCCAGTTCCCGGAAAAACAGCGTTTCGTTGGTGGTCATGGCGTTCACCACTTCACGCTTGATCTTGTCGTGCTGGTCCCGGCTACTCGCCACTCCTACGCCGCGGAGCAGATTGCACAGGTCAGCTACAGTGGAGAATCCAGCCCGCCGCACAATCGGACCGAGGCGCGAGTCCATGAGGTAGTGCTTGTCCTGGTCAAGCACGATACCGGTTTCACGATAGACACAGTCCTGCAGGTAACGATAGTCCTCCGGCCGAATTCCTCCCGGAGCCTTCTTTGCTCCGGTCTTCAAGTCTGCCACCGCCGATGGCGTAGCCCGGTTGAGCGTGTTCATTTGCACTCAGGTTCCTTCCTGCTCATCAAAATTGCTTGCAGATCTCACCGACCATCTTGTCGAGGCCAACTATGGCGTGGGCCAGTCCAGCCGTGGCGACCGCGCCCGGCATGCCCCAAGCCACACTTGACCGCTCGTCCTGCGCGATGACATAGGCGCCCAAAGCCGACAACGTTTTCACGCCCTAAAAACCGTCTTGCCCCATGCCCGTCAGTACGGCTGCCACCACTGCCCGCCCCAGACTTCTGCGGCCGACCGGAACCGAACATCGGCCGCCGGACGGCACGAGTTCTCCGGCGGACCTTGGTCACGCACTACCTGGATCTTGCCGCCTTCCGACTTCAATCGCATGTGAAAGTCACCCGGAGCTATCAGAATCTGCCCCGGAACAGCCACGTCGTCACGCTGCGCTTCGCGCACCCGCAACTTGGTTCTGGTTTGCAGGCGCTCAGCCAGCAGACAAGTGAACATAGCCGGCATGTGTTGCACCACCAGGATGGGCGCCGGGAACGTGGGCGGAAACATCTGGACAATCTCGGACAACGCCCCGGCACCCCGGTTGAAATGCCGACTACCAGCGCGCGCCTGGGGAGGAGGCGCGCGGGCCGCGGCGCCATCACCACCGGGGTTGCTACCGGCGCCACCCGGCCATCCGGCTTAACCGATCCGGGTGCGGCAGTCGGCTTCTCCCACTGCAGAAGGTGACGAATCTTTGGCACGAGTTCGTCGCGGAGAGTCGCCATCGAGCGGTCGAGGGCCCCGGCATTGGATGCCTTCGTCGAATAGTCATCCGCACCGAGCGCCAGGGCTTCCAGTGTGGACTGTCCGCCACGCTCGGTCAGAGTGCTGAACATGATGATCCGCGCCGTGTTGTTGCGCGCCAGGAGCGCCTTGAGCGTTTCCAGCCCGTTCATCTCCGGCATCTCGATGTCCATTGTGATTACGTCCGGGTCGAGCTGCTCGACGGGCTGCAGCGCAATCTTTCCGTTGGCGGCGCTGCCAACCACTTCGAAGTCTGGTATCTGCTCGAGAGCAGTGGTAACCAGACGGCGGATCACCACCGAGTCATCCACCACCAGGATACGAGCACGATGCCCGGCCCGGATCGCAACTTCCCTACGCAGCCATCACCAGACGGCGGCTCGGGTTCTGGCCGTATTCAATCAGGTTCTCTCTGTCGTACGACACCGCTTCGGCCCGTGCACGTCCCAGGCGCACCGCTAACACAGCGGAGTCCGCCGTTTCCAATGACCCCTCCGTTCCGTGGGTCAGACCCGCCAGCGTACCGCCGGCGTACTTCACTTGTGCGCTCCAACACGCCCCGGGGGCCAGGAAAAGCAGCGCCCAGGCGCAGACAAGCGTCAACGACAGGGAATGCATCATGAGTCCTTCAGACCTCTCCCTGCATCCACAATGTGTTGGGGCGGGAATAAATCTCGCTACGCCCCGGTAAAATATTGAGGTACACCGGTGCCACAACCCACGTTTGCCATGGACTACGAAAAGACCCAAGACGAAGCCATACCCGCGCCGGAGCAACAGTCCGACGGCGTCATTATCAGTCCTGACACGCGGCGCGCGCAGCGCATCCCGCCCGGGCAGTCCCGCACCAAGAAGTGGCCTGTACTAGACGCCGGTGGCCCGCCGCGCATCGACCTCGCCAAGTGGGAACTGAAGCTCTGGGGCTTGGTCAATGAACCCGTTCGATGGAACTGGGAAGAGTTCCAGGCTCTGCCACGCGTGCGGGTTTTTGCCGACTTTCATTGCGTCACAAGGTGGTCTCGCCTCGGCAACGTGTGGGAAGGCGTGGCCGTGAGCGAACTCTTCCGCCGCGCGGGTGGCCTTCGTCCTGAGGCTGCCTTTATCCTGGCGCACGGCTACGATCATGGCTGGACCACCAACCTTCCCCTCCCCGACGCTTTGTCCGCCGACGCGCTGGTGGCGACACTCCACGACGGCGAGCCGCTCACGGTCGCCCATGGCGCTCCGGCGCGCCTGATTGTCCCGCAATTGTATGCCTGGAAGAGCGCCAAGTGGTTGGGCGGTTTGGAAGTGCTGGACCGCGACCAAGCCGGCTTCTGGGAACGCAACGGCTACCACATGCGCGGCGACCCGTGGCATGAAGAGCGCTACGGCTGGTCATAGTTCATGGCATCCGTTACCGCGGGCCTGAGCGAACTGCGCTGGAGCTTGTCTTCGTAGGGGACGGCGAGCCGGTTTTGGATGCGCCGCTCGTCGGCCTACGCCTCAGAACCGCAGCAGTGCCGCCACCGTCGATCCGTCCACCGGCTCAGCGGGCGACCATACCGTACCACCATGCCGTAGCGTGTACACGGCGGCGGCGATGGGCAAATCGTCAGGCGCACTAGGCGGTTGGCCCTCAAGGCGCACGCGATCCACAATGCGGTCCACGTCGCCTTCCTGCCGGGCTTCTCCAGCCAGAAACAGGTGCTGCACGCGGCCCGCGAAAGCCGCTCTCACCACCTCACTCACTTCCGTGGCGCGGCGTCCGGAACCAGCGCGCGCGAATTGCTCCAACGCCCGGGCTTCGCCTTCACTTCGCCACGCAGGCAGCAGAGGCATGGCACGCTCGGCCAATTGTCTGTCTGTGATTCCATCGTCAGGGCTGCCTTCAACAGCGCCGGCCACCAGCAGCGCCCAGGGGTTCGCGCGCCGATACGCTGCCACTTCCGCCGGAGTGCCCCCCAGCACCAGCGGCAATCCGTGTTTCTGAAACAACGGGTGTAGCTGACGGTCCAGCGCGCGGCAAAAATCATGCAGGTAGTGATGTTGCTTGTCTTGAATGTGCTGGTGCCAAAACTGACTCCGGACCCGGCTTGTCCCAGAGTGCGCTCGGGTGCGTCAAAACCCTCGAAGTCGCGCAAGCTAGTGTCATGTAATTGAATTGTCTTTAAATAAAGTCGGAAGTGTGCCATACTTAGCCAT
>VFZP01000304.1 GCA_016871115.1 Acidobacteriota bacterium | reverse complement strand
GGAGTATCTACACGCGCATGGCGACGGGGCCTACGCATGGCGAGGCGATCACGACGCGACCGCTGCTGCAACAAGGGGTGGCGCGTGAGACCACCCACGCCAATCGCACGCAACTGACCATCACCAGCGTCCACGCCAACGGCACGATCGACGAACACCGCATCTACTACTACCTCCACAACGGCGTCTACAAACTCCGCCAGGGAATGTCCAAAACTCATGACTTCTGGTTTGAGTTCGGCAAGCCCAAGGCAGCCGCCGCCGTGAGCAGCCAGCAGCGGGTGCGGATGGCCGTGGCCTCTCCCGGCTGGCACCGGCAGACAAAGGTGTTTGGAGAGATCTCCGTGCCGCGCCCGTCCAAGGTGCTCAGGCAATACGACGACGTGTTCGCCCAAACCTTCGCCGGTTACCTCCGCGACCGCTCCAAGGTCACGCCGACTTGCACCGATTGTGCCCCTTCATCCACAGAAACTTCGCGTTCACCCAACGGGTGAATCAGATTGGCCTCGACTTCTTTGCTCATATCCAACAATCATAACCACTTCTCCCAACGCGCCTTGTCGCCCACTGAGGATTTTAGGTTGAAGAACCGCACGACACCTACTACACCTACGAAGCCGTGCGGGCGCTGATGAGCAAGGTCGACCGTCGCGTGGCCAGCGTAGCCGCCAGTCAGCAGGTAGAGCGCGTGGAGTTGATGGAACTTATCTCGACCGGCTCGACACAATGTATGACTCGCAGCATTTCACACCGGAAGGTGCGCGGCAGGTAGCCTGCGCGATGGCGGCAGCGGGTGTAGCGGAGGCACCGTTGGTACCGCTTCGTTCAGCTGCCCGGGCACCGGCGGAAAACGTGCCATTGGATGAGGGCGCAGCAGTTCTGAGTTGCCAGAAATCCGATAACACATATTATGTAAAGTTGTGGTCGCCTACCTGGGTAGCCGTCGCGGCCGCACCACTGGCGTTGACTGCACGGGTTCAAACAGCCCGAACGAGAAAACCGCCGTGGATGACGCAATCGTCACGTACTGTTTCCCGTCCACCGAGTAGGTGATCGGTGAGGCTGTCAGGGGCTCACCCATCTGGAAGTGCCAGAGATGTTTGCCGGTCTTGGCGTCCACTGCCACCAGGTGCCCATCGTCATCGCCAAAGAACACGAGGCCGCCCGCCGTGGTCACCGTGCCCGCCCACGTCACGGCCGGTCCAGTCATAGGATACTCCCAGACCCGCTTGCCGGTCACCGGATCGATGGCACGAAGGAAGAACTGGCCAACGTCCTTCGGCTTAGCCCCCGCGCCGCCGCCCGAGAATCCCTTGAACGGCTCCGGCTTCTGCGCCGACGCCGTAAACGTATCGCACTGTTCCAGGTTCGGCACGTAGACCAGCTTCGTCGCTGGATTGTAGGAGGACGAGTTCCAGTTCGCCGCGCCTTGTACACCCGGGCAGATCAGCTTGCCCTCTGCCGTCGGGACCATGCCGGGGATCTCCATCGGCCGCCCCTTTGCGTCGATGCCTGTGGCCCAGTTCATCTTGTCCACCATCTGCGCGGCGTTCAGAAACTGGCCGGTCTCACGGTCGAGAGTATAGAAGAAACCGTTGCGGTTGGCATGCACCACGAGCTTTCGCGGCTTGCCCTGAAAAGGCAGATCGATCAGGATCGGCCAGCTCTGGGCGTCCCAATCGCGCGTGTCGTTGGGCGTGAACTGAAAGTACCACTTCATCTTGCCCGTGTCGGCATCGATGCCAAGCAGAGACGACGTGTACAGGTTGTCGCCCGGACGGTCCGCGGCGTAGAAGTCGGGCCAAGTGTTGCCTGTCGTCCAATACAGCATGTTGAGGCCAGGGTCATACGTGCCGGACAGCCATGTGCCGCCGCCGCCGTACTCAATGTAGTCGCCCCAGGTTTCCGAGCCTTTCTCTCCGCGCGCCGGAATGGTCCACAAGCGCCACACCTCGTCGCCCGTCTTTACCGACAGCGCCGCGACAAAGCCGCGCAGTCCGTGGTCCCCGCCGGCGATTCCCACCATCACCTTGTCCTTCACAATCAGCGGCGCCGCCGAGGAGAACACGGTTTGATTGGTACAGTCCGCATACTGCTTCTGCCACCGGACAGCGCCTGTGCCCCGGTCAAGCGCCGTGAGATAGCAATCGGAGGTGACGAAGAAAACGGCGTCCTCGTGAATCGCCGCGCCGCGGTTCACGTTCGACTTCTTCGCGCGTGTATCGCGAAACTCCCACACCTGCCGCCCGGTGCGTGCATCGAGCGCGCGTACCATGTTCGGCGCGGTGATGTACATGATCCCCTGGTAGACGATGGGCGTCATGCGCAAGCCGTCCACCTTCGCCAGGTGATGCGCCCACTTGGCGGTCATCGTATTCACGTTGCCCGTGTGGATCTGCGTCAGCGGAGAGTGGCGAGTGCCGCGGTAGTCGCCTGCATAGGTCAGCCAGTTGGCATTCGGGCTCGCCTCCAGGTCCGCTTGGGTCACCTGGGCGCTCGACGTGCTGCTGAGGATAAGAAACAGGGTGATGGTCGCTTTTCGCATGTTGGTGTTGGTTCCTCGTGGGTCTACTTGCGCGTGGAGAGGCGTCCAAGATAAGCGATGAGGTTGTCGATGTCGGCCTTGGTCAGCTTCTGGCCGTAGTCGCGCGGCATGGGTGAACCATCGCCCCGCGCCCAGTCTTTCACCTCGCCCACGTCCACCAGATACAGCTTGCCTTTGTCATCCTGGATCTGCATCGAGTAGTTGGTGAAATTGCGCAACACGCCACGCACCTGGCGTCCGTCCATGAGCATCACGGTAGTAGGACGGTAGCCGAACGCACCGTCGGCATCGGGGTCGACGATCGCCTCGCGCAGCGTCGGCACCGAGCGGGCCGCGCCGATGTTTGACAGGTCAGGCCCCAGCTTGCCGCCCTCGCCGGCCACCGAGTGGCAGGCGCCGCAACCGGCTTTTTCCCAAAACACCTGCGAGCCGGCCTTGGCATCGCCCGGCAACACCGAGTCTGCCGCGGGGTCGCGCAGATTTTTCACGAAGGCAACCAGTTCCCACACCTTCTCATCCGGAAGACCGGACCCCGGCATACCTGAACCCACGCCCTTGCGAATGAGGTCAAACGTCTGGTTCTCATCCAGCGTGTGCCACATCGCGTTGCCGCCGGCCAGGCGAGGACCGCGACCTCCCTGCCCGTCCGGCCCATGGCACACCGCGCAGCCGCCAGCAAACGTCTTGGCCCCGGCGGCAATTGACGTCAGGTTGCCAATCGCCGGGTTCGCCTTCTTGGTTTTATCCGACTGCGCGTGCTGGGCCCACGCAGCCAGGACGAAGATCGGAAACACCATCGCAATTCGCCGCATGTCCGTTACCTCTTGCCGCTATTCGTTGAGAGCCGCGTTGGCCATCCGCATGAACGCATATTTGCCTTCGGTCACGCCGGGGCCGCCCTGCACCAGATATACGCCCACGGCTTGCCGCGCGCGATCCACCCAGCCGTGCGTGCCGAACGCACCACCGTGGCCGTAGGTGCCCACGGAGAGAAAGTTGAGCGTACCCATGTTTTCCTTCACCACTTCCCAGGCGAGGCCAAAGCCGGTACCGGTCATGTGGCCGGAGCGCAGGTCACCGGTGTGTAGCGCCGTCATGGTGTCGATGGCGGCTTTTGCAAGCAGTCGCTTGCCTTGATGCACGCCATTGTTGCGCGTCATCTCATAGAAGGCCAGCAGGTCCACTGCGGTGGAGTAGGCGCCGAACTCCGGCGCGGAGTACTTCGCGCCGGGGCGATACTGCAGCGCGTCGCCACCGAGAATGCCTCCGCCGGCGTGCACGAGTTTGCCGTCGGGGCTTCCGGCGTGCACCGCTGCGATCCGCGCCTTGCGGTCGTCGGGCGGAAAGATGAAAGTGTCCTTCATGCCGAGCGGCGTCCACAGCCGGTCTGCCATGAACTTTTCAAACGGTTGGTCCGAAGTCACTTCAATAATGCGGCCGAGCGTCGCGATACCGGGGTTTGAATAGCTCCATTGGGTACCGGGTTCAAACTCGAGCGGCGTTTGCGAAAAGACCAGCACGGCGTCGGCGAGTGAGCGGTCGAGCTTCTGATAAAGACCGGCCAGCCCCTCGGGTGGATTCGAGATCAGGCCGGAGGTGTGCGTCAGCAGGTCGCGCACGGTGATGGGGCGGGTGGGCTTCTTCACGCGGCGCGAGCCGTCGGGGTGCCGCTCGGCGACTACCATTTGGCCGCGATACTCGGGCAGATGTTTTTCCACCGGATCGGTGAGCGCGAGTTTGCCTTCCTCGGCCAGCAGCATGATGGCCGTGGCTACCATGGGCTTGGTCATGGACATGATCTGGAAGATCGAGTCTTTGGTCATCGGTTTGCGCGTGACGGCGTCCTGCCAGCCGGCAGCTTCAAAGTGTACGATCTGGCCTTTGTGCGCAAACAGCGTCACCGTGCCGGCAATCTGCCCTTGATCGGATAGTGCCTTCATGCGGGGGGCGATGCGGCTGAGCCGGGCCACGGTTTCAGACTGTGCGGCTTTGGCGGCCGCTTGAGAATAGGCCGATGGAGCCGTCGCGAGGAGAAGGAGAAGGACAAACGGAAACATCATCGCTTAGCGTAACAGACCCCGTAGATTATTCGAGGGCGGCGTTGACCATCTCTATGAACGCCGCCCGGATTTCATCCTGCGCGCCGCCCTGGATCATCAGCACGGCCACCAGGTCGCGCTTCGGGTCCACCCAGCCAAACGTACCGAACGCCCCCGCGTGCCCGTACGCGCCGGGTGAGCGCAGATCGAGCGTGCCTGCGTTGTTCTGCACAACAGACCATGCGAGGCCCCAGCCGGTGCCGCCGCGCATAGTGTTGCCGGAATGGATTGCCAACATCGTGTCGTGACCCACGCGCGAAACCAGCGGTGCACCGCCGCGCAAGAAGCATTCATAGAACGCGGCCATGTCGGCGGCCGTGGCATAGAGCCCACCTTCGGGCATCGAGTAGCGCGCGGCCTTGCGATAAACGTCAAAGCTCGGCTCCGTGAGCTTGCCGGCTCCGCCGTCCGGCGGCAGCGTATAGAGCCGCGCGATTCGCGCGAAGTGCGCTTCGGTGGGAAAGACGAAGCTGTCCTTCATGCCGAGCGGCGCGAAGATGCGGTCTGCGAGAAAGCGCTCATAGGGCTGGCCGCTGAGCACCTCGACGATGCGGCCGAGCGTCGCGATGCCAAGGTTCGAATACTGCACTCGCGTGCCGGGCTGAAACAGCAGCGGTAGTTGCGAGTAGAGCGTCACCGCGTCGGCCAGCGTTTTGTCCATGCGCTGGCAGAACTGGCCTCCGCCCATGCCTGCGGGCGGCAGTTCGGGTAAGCCGGAAGAGTGCGTCAACAGGTCGCGCAGCGTGATGGGGCGCGCGGCTTTCACTTGACGGCCGTCCGCTTCCTGCACCCACTGCGCGCCGCGGAATTCAGGGAGATGCTGCTCCACCGCGTCCGTGAGCGCGAGCCTCCCTTCCTCGGCCAGCATCATGATGGCTGTGGCGGTGACAGGCTTGGCATCGACATCACTTCAAAGATCGAGTCGGTCTTCATCGGCGACTTGTCGGCGAGGTTCAGATAGCCGTGCGCTTCCAAGTGCGCCCGCTGGCCGCGGTGTTGCACCAGCGTCACCACGCCGGCTACTTTGCCGGCATCCACAAACGCCTGCATGCGCGGGCCGATACCTGCGAGACGCGCAACATTGGGAGGCGCGGCGTTGAGCAGCAGCGGCACGGTCAGGGCGAGCGCAAAGGGTCGAGCAACTATCCTTGCGGGATACAGCGTCCCGGCATCACCATGACGAAGCGCTTGCAGCAACACGGATCGGGCCCGGCGTGCCGAATGATCAGCTACAAGGTGTTGGCAGCGCTGAGAGGCCGATGGTGAATCTCCATGCAGCCGCGTCCGGTGGGCAGGACTTTGCCGGGATTCAAGCGGCAATCGGGATCGAACAGTGTTTTGAACTGGCGGATCAGATCGAGCGTGGAACCGGGAAACTGCTGGCCCATCAACTCCATCTTTTCCATGCCGACGCCGTGCTCGCCCGTGATGGAGCCCCCGGCGTGGATGCAATATTCCAGAATCTCGTCGCCCGCCTTCTGCGCCTTTTCAAGGTCGCCCGGTTTGTATTGGTTGAACAGAATGATCGGGTGCAGGTTGCCGTCGCCTGCGTGGAAGATATTGCTGATGAGCAAACCGTACTTCGCCGCTACCGCGTGGATGTGCGCCAGCGCGCCTTCAATCTTGGTGCGCGGCACCACGCCATCCTGCACATAGTAGTTCGGCGAAACGCGGCCCACCGCGCCGAAAGCGTTCTTGCGGCCCTTCCAGAGCAGGTCTCGCTCTTCAGCGGACTTTGCGATGCGGAACTCGCGCGCCGAACAACTCATGCACACTTCGCGGATCTGTTCGGCTTGCTCTTCTACCTGTTCAACCAGTCCTTCGAGCTCAATCAGCAACACGGCCTCGGCGTCCATCGGAAAGCCGGCTTGCGTCGCCTCTTCCACCATGCGCAGCATGACGCCGTCCAGCATTTCCACCGCAACAGGCGTAATGGCGCGGCGCGTGATTTCGGCCACCGTGCGGCCGCAATCGGCCGAGCGGTCATAAATCGCCAGAATCGTCTTCACGGCTTCGGGGGCGCGCATCAGGCGAACGATAATCTTGGTGACGAACGCCATGGTGCCCTCGGAGCCGGTGAACAGTCCCGCGACATCGTATCCGGCGAGGTCCGTCATCTTGCCGCCGGTGGTAATGACGCGGCCGTCCATCAATACGAGCTCGAGGCCTACTACGTGATTCGTCGTCACACCGTAGGCCAGCGTGTGTGGGCCGCCCGCATTCTCGCTCACGTTGCCGCCGATGGTGCAGGCCTTCTGGCTCGAAGGATCGGGCGCGTAGAAGTATTGGTCGCCCTGCACGGCGAGCGACATATCGAGGTTCACCACACCGGGTTCCACCACCATGCGTTCGTTCGGCAGATCGATCTCCAGAATCCGATTCATGCGCGAAAACGAAATCGTCAGCCCGCCTGCCCGCGGAATCGCTCCGCCGCTCAGCCCCGTGCCCGCGCCGCGGCCGACGATGGGAATCTTGTACTGCCCGGCGATCTTCACGGCCGCCACTACGTCTTCGGTGGCGCGCGGAAACACCACCATGTCCGGGCGATGTTTATCGACGCCGCCGTCGTATTCATACAACGTCAGGTCTTCGGGGCGGTCCAGATAGCGGCCCGCGCCGAAATGCGCGGCCAAAGCATCGCGTGCGGCGGGGGGGATCATCAGAGCATCCCCTCGATCGACTTGACGAAATTCTCGTCAATCCAGTTCTTGCGACCGATGATCTTCTCCACCACACGGCCATCCTTGTTGATGATGTAGGTTTCCGGATACCGGTAGGTGCCGTAGGAGTCCGACACCCGCGCTTCGGGGTCGAACGCCGTCGGGAAGGTCACGCCAAACCGTTTGAGGAATTTCTTGTACTTGTCCTCCTTTTTGTCCACGCTGACGGCGAGCAGCACCACACTCTTATCCTTCAGGCGCTTGTGGAACAACTCCATGCTGGGTGTCTCTTCGGCGCACGGCGGGCACCAGGAGGCCCAGAAGTTGAGAACCAGCACCTTGCCGCCGAAATTGGCGCGCGTGAGTGTACGGCCATCGAGCGTGGTCACCTGAAAGTCGGGCGCCGGATCGCCGGGCTTGATCACCCGGTCGCGCACGGCGTCCCACATCAGCAGGCACACTCCCAACAGGGCCGCGCCGATCATCAGCACCAGAGTGCGGTCTACAGTGTTCGCCGCCGGCTTGGCCTCGGCAGGAGCGGATTGCGTTTGAGACATGTCGAAGGAGCTTCTACGATTCTAGCGCCTCACTGGAAGACGTTCGCTCACCGGCTACTTCTTCTCGGCGCCGAGCCATATTTCGCGTGTCGCAGCGAACTTGGCAGAATCTCCAAGCGGCGGCGCGCATCTACAATGAAGGA
>VFZP01000303.1 GCA_016871115.1 Acidobacteriota bacterium | reverse complement strand
GGTACGTCGATTGTGTGGGTGCCGGCGGTATTCCTGCTGATTGCGGTGGGCGACTACAGCCGGGCCGCGGTGCTGGGCGTCTGGAGCGCGGCGCTCGTCGGCATGGCGGACAACATGGTGCGCCCCTAGGTGATTGGGCAACGCACCAATGCCAGCCCGTTGCTCGTGTTCTTTGCGCTTCTGGGTGGCGCCAAACTGTTTGGCTTGGCAGGGCTGTTCATCGGACCCGTGGCACTGTCGGTCACCGCCGTGCTGCTGAAGTTCTGGAGCGCCTCGCGCGATGCGGTACGCTGAGGGGAAGCCTGACATCTCGTAGGATCATCTCAACTTGAGCGCCACTGCCTCCAGCCCTCTCATTGCCGAAACGAAGTCGGCCCGTGTTGACTCGCTCGCCCTCGATTGCGGCGTCACACTCGCGCCGGTCGAGGTGGCGTATCAGACGTACGGCACGCTCAACGCCGAGCGCTCGAACGCCATCCTGATCACCCACGCGTTCTCAGGCGATTCACACGCTGCCGGCATCGATCCGGAATCGGGCAAGCCTGGCTGGTGGGACGACATGATCGGTCCGGGCAAGGGCTTCGATACCGATCGCTTCTTCGTCATCTGCTCGAACGTGCTGGGAGGATGCCGGGGCACCACGGGTCCCAGTTCGCTCGACCCGGCCACGGGCAGCCCATTTGCCACTGGCTTTCCTGGCATCACCATCGGCGACATGGTGCGCTTGCAGGCCAAGCTCATCGATCACCTCGGCATCCAGAAACTGCTCGCCGTGGCCGGCGGATCCATGGGCGGCATGCAGGCGCTCGAATGGTCTGTCGCGTATCCGGATCGCGTGGTGGCCGTGCTGCCCATTGCGTCCACGGCCCGCCACAGCGCCATGCAGATTGCGTTCAACGAAGTGGGCCGGCAGGCCGTGCTGTCTGACCCCGATTGGAACAACGGCAACTACCACGCGACCGGCAAGCCGCCAAGCCGCGGCCTCGCCGTGGCGCGCATGGTGGGCCACATCACCTATATGAGCGATGCGTCGATGCGCGAAAAGTTCGGGCGCCGTTTCCGCGACAAGGAAACGCCGTCGTTTCATTTCGGCGTGGACTTCGAAGTGGAGAGCTACCTGCGCTATCGCGGCCTGCAGTTTGTGGATCGCTTCGATGCGAACTCGTATCTCTATATCACCAAGGCGATGGACTACTTCGATGTAGGGGCGGGCTTCCCGTCGCTCGGCGCATCGCTTGCGCGCGCGCAGGCGCGGTTCCTGGTGATCAGCTTCACGTCAGACTGGCTGTACCCGTCGTATCAATCGCTTGAAATCGTCAACGCGCTGCGCAGCGGCAATCGCGACGTGGCGTACTGCGAATTGCCGTCCACGTATGGGCATGATGCGTTTCTCGTGGAAGTGGCCGAGCAGGGCGAAATTGTCCGCGGCTTTCTTACGCAAACGCACAAGTTGCTTTCGCGCAAGTCCGGGAGCCGCTCCTGATGGCCGGCGCCTTGGTGCATTCGGTGCTGGGGCGGCGCGACTACGCCATCATCGGCGAGATCGTTGAGCCGGGTTCGCGCGTGCTGGATCTCGGTTGCGGCGAAGCGGAGTTGCTCGCCTGGCTGGCCGAGCATAAAGACATACAGGCGCGCGGCATTGAGCAAAACGGCGGCAAGGTGATGAAGGCGATTGCCCGAGGCGTGTCGGTGTACCAGGGCGATCTTGAAACCAGCCTGCACGACTATCCAGACCGCGCTTTCGATTACGTCATCTTGAGCCAAACGCTGCAGCAAACGCTTCGCCCCCTGGTGGTGCTGAACGAAATGCTTCGCGTGGGCCGCTGCGCCATTGTGGCGTTTCCCAACTTCGGCCACTGGCGCGTGCGGCTGTCGCATCTATGGAGCGGCCGCTCTCCCCAAACGCCGCTGTTTCCCTATGAGTGGTACGATTCGCCGAATCTCCACTTCCTGACCATTCAAGACTTCGAGCAACTGTGCGAGCGCCAGCGTTGGACGGTGGAGAAGCGCATCTTCCTCAGCGGCCAACGCGACGTGACCTTCCGCCCTAACCTCACTGCGCAAGTGGCCATGTACCTCTTCCGCCAGTAGTACGCTGGAAGCCATGTCTATATTCCGGGACGGCCTCTTCGCCGGTAAGACGGCGTTCTTCACCGGCGGCACCAGCGGTATCGGTTTGGCGATTGCCGAACGCTTAGCCGCGCTCGGCGCGCGTACTACACTATTCAGCCGCAAGCAGGAAAAAGTCGATGCCGCCGTGCAGGGTATTGCCGCGCGGGGCGGCGAGGCGCGGGGCTTTGCGGGCGACGTGCGCAACTATGCGGACCTCGAAGCCGCGCTGAAGCAAACGCGCGAGGCGTGGGGCGAGATTGATTTTCTGTTCTGCATCGCCGCCGGTAACTTTCCCGCGCCCGCCACGGGCATGTCGGCGAACGGCTTCAAGGCGGTGATCGATATCGATCTGCTGGGCACGTTCAACGCCTGCCGCGCCGCGCACGAGCATCTGCGCAAGCCGGGCGCGTCCGTCATCAGCATCTCCGCGAATCAGGCGCAGGTGGCGTGCCCGTATCAATCGCACGTGTGCGCGGGCAAGGCGGGCGTGGAGATGCTGAGCAAGACGCTGGCGCTTGAGTGGGGGCCGCAGGGCATCCGCGTCAACTGCATCACGCCCGGGCCGATCGATGAGACCGAAGGCATGTCCCGTTTGGCGCCGTCGGACGCCGCCCGCGCCTCCATGATTCGCGCCGTGCCGCTCCGCCGTATGGGCAGCAAGGACGACATCGCCAATGTCGCGGTGTTTCTGTGCTCGGACGCCGCGGCATACGTGACGGGAAGCATCTACAACTGCGATGGCGGCACGGGGCTCATCGGCGCGCGGTTGCTGGAGGGGTCAGCGCCGCCGTCCTAGAACAGCCGCTCCTGCCGCCGCAGGTTTCCGAATGACCCGATATTCGCCACGGCAAACGACAGCCGCATCTCCGTGCGCCGGCCCACGCCTTCGCCGATGGTGCGCAATTGAACCGCTAGCCCGCAGCAATCGGTGTTGTAGCCGATCTGCGTGGATGAGTATTGAAACAACTGCCTGCGAAAGTCGTAAATCAGCAGCGACCCAACGGTCCATCCGCGCAGATTCGGCCGTGCCCAACCGGCGGTGCTGATGAATTGATTCGCGCCTGGGGAGACGCCAGGATTGTTGCGCACCTGGTTGTGCCCGGCCGAGACTGTCCAGTTCTCATAGCGGTAGACGCCCTGGAGCGAAGAGTTCACCACCGCGCTGCGCACCGGGTCGTAGTCGCTGCGCCAATCGATACTGAAGTTCGCCGCGGGACTCAAGCGCACCGCGGACACCACGGGCGACTGCCGCCGCGGCTGGTTTAAAAACGAATACGCCGTCAATTCGGTCTGCGTTTGGAAGACATTGCGCCGCCCTTCCACCACCGCACCGCCCAGCGTGGGATCGAGGTACCTTTTTTGCCACAGCTCCCAGCTCAGATACTCGCGCACCTGCCCGCTCTTCTTCACGTAGAGCCGGTTGGTGACCGAGTAGTCGTACTCCTTGGTGTTCGTAAGTAGCTCTGTGTCATCGAACAGCACGGGCCGCGAGAAATCCTGAATGCCGCCTGCCCAACGAAAGCCCGCGCGGGTTTCGATCACATGCTTCATGGCCGAGCCCGCGCGCTCACCGCCGAGCCACACCGGCACATTGTTGAAGACGCGGCCGATCGGCGGCGCTTCCAGATTCACCGCTGCCTCGCGCGCTGACCGCCGAAAGCCGTCTCCCGAAACGCGCCCGTCGCGGAAGCTCGATCCCCAATGGGTCTCTCGGATCGCCATCGACGGCAACAGGTTGAAGCCCTTCCACCGCAGCGCCGTCATCACGCGCGGCGCAAAGTCCAGCCGCTCGACGTACTGGCGCGTCTGGAACAGCAACTGATTGCGCCGCACAAGACCTGCCGCCGACTCAAGCGACCACCAGATGGGAATGGGGCTCGACCGCAGCATGCGCCGGTCGCGCGAACTGAAGTCCACCATCGGCAGCCGCCGGATCACGATGCGGTCTTCGTCGTCTAACGCCGATTGATAGTTCGCATTGCGCTCGGCCACGAAGCTCAATGCGTAGCTTGACCAGTGTTTGGCCATCCAGCCCCGCGAGTGCGCCTCGTTGTTGATCGCCTCAAAGAACGTCTGCGTGAAAGCCTGCCGGAACACGAACGAACTGAGGTAGTTCACCTCGCCGCGCGACTGGAAGCCCCACGGCAGATCCTCAGACTGTCCGCGAAAAGAAATGTTGTAGCCGCCTTGCTTGGCCAGCCGATTGCCGTCTTTGTCAACCGGGCCGCGATCGTTCACGCCAAACACAATCAAGTCGAAATCGGTGCGTTGCGCCGGCTTGCCGCGAAAATCCACGTTGTGCGCCAGGCCCCGGATGGTGAAATACTGCGGCCGGTAAGTCAGATCGTAACTGCGGTTGATCGCCCAGTAATATCCGCCCGAAATCACCTGCCCGTAGCGCGACGAGTTGCCTATCATCGGAATCAGAAACCCGCTCTTGCGCGGCTCCTTTTCGAGCGACTTGTAAAAGCGCGGGGTGTAGAATATCGGCATCCGCCTCACCTTGAACCACGCCGAGTGCGCGATGGCGCGGTCGCCGGGAATCAAGTCAAACTTCTGGCCCTGCAGCCTCCACCAAGGGCGCGGCACACGGCAGTTGGTGATGAAGCCGTCGTTCAGAATATAGCGGTCGCGCAGGCGGTCTGCCCAGCGGCCCTGGAACATGAACGGCGAGCCGGTGGTGAGTACACCGACTCGTGGTTCCACTTTGGGTGGCACGGTTCCTCGCACCGTGTAGAAGCGCCCCCGCTCTTCTTCCACGTAGTACTCGGCGTGTTCAGCCTCCAGCGTTTCGCCGCGCGCAAAGCTCTGGAATCGCACCCGGCCCCGCGCCTCGGCATAGCCGGTTACCTCGTTGTAGTCGATCTCGTCGGCCCGCAGCAGGAACTCGTCCACCTCGATCTCAGCGGCGCCACGCAGATAGAACCAGGGGGCCTTGCGGTCTTGGGTCACCGAGCGCACCAGCATCCAACGAGCGCCCGGACCACCGGCGCGGGGCAAGCTAACCACAGCCGGTTGGGTCTGTCCCGAGAGGGGCACCGGATACGGGAGAACCCCGACCAGCACTAGGGCTAACCCTAACGTTCCGTGACAAAAGTACCGATTTATGTTATTGGTAGAGGACGAGAATTCGCCCAGGAGACGAGCAGCGCGAGGCTGGTGTTTACGGCATAGTAGCGCCAAGCGAAAACGCTAGCACGTTCCGGGAAGTCTCGGCAAGTGCGGGGATGAAGCCGTTAGAGCTGCACACCGCAAACAGCGCCGTTTGGGTTGGAGCAGCGACAAACGGGCTAGACCAAGAGGGAGTGTCCGGATTCAAGAGTAGTCCGGCCGGGTAGAGGATGATGAACTGCCGTTATTGCGGGTCGACAAACGCTTCCGCCGAACGGCGCTGTTCCCGTTGTGGACGGCGCCTGCATTTGGCAGCAGCCCGCCCTGCCCCGGATGTGTTTCCGGTTGCCGGCGTGAGCGCCCTCCTAGCGCAGCAGCAACTCGCACCGTTCCCGTCTGAGCTTCCGCAGTCACACCGCGAGGACGAGCCCACGCCGGAACCATCGCGGCGTGCGCCGTACCAGCCCGCCTTGTTCGTCACGCGCGACATGGGCCGGGTGGTGCCGATTGAAGCGTACAAACAACGCGCCGCGGAGCGCAGCGAACGCGCGCGCCAAGCCGAAGCCGCGGCGGAGCATCTGGTGCGGCGGCCGGCTGCGGGCGAACAGGGGCATCTTCAGTTTGACGCCGCGCCGGTTTCCGCCGCACGCCGCCAGTCGGCTCTGGACGCACGTCACTCGGACGCGCCGGTGGCCATCCCCACGCACCGCATGATGGCGGCGTTTATCGACGGGTTAGTAGTGTTGGCCATCGCCGGCATCCTGTGCCTGACAATTGCCTTCGGCATTGGCGCCGGCAACCTGCCGGGAGGCAAACCGATCGTTTGGTTCGCTGGTATTTCGGTTGCGATCGGTCTCGCCTATAAGTTCTTCTGGGCTATCGCCGGCGCAGATTCTCCCGGGTTGCGCTCCGCTCAGTTGCGCCTGCTGCACTTTGACGGTCGCGAACCGAGTCAGCGCGAACGTTGCGCGCGCATTCTCTGGTCGCTGCTGAGTATCATGGCTGGCGGCTTGGGGTTGATCTGGGCGCTGGTGGACGAAGAGTCACTGAGCTGGCACGATCACTCCTCGAAGACGCTCCTGACGCCTTACGCGACCAAACGCAGCTAACTGATTGGGTCGCGTCCGGCCGTGCTCATCGGTCCGCGCCAGATGCTCCGCCTCGCCCCTCGCTTCAAACAACGGGCGCGTTCGCCAAGCTGACTTGTTTCAGCCCCCGGAACAACAGGATATGCTGGACATAATGGCGATCAAATTCGATCCCGTTAATCTGATGGACTCGATGGTCGGTTCCGGCCACGGGATTTCGGCTTCCGACGTCAGCCGCCATGCTGGCCAAGCCAAGGAAGCTGTTAAGAACTTCCACAAACTGGTTGACGAGGGTAAGTATGGCTTTCCCCATCTGCCGTTTCAGACCAAGGAACACAAGTCGTATCTCGACTTCGCGGCGTCCGTCCGCGGCAGCTTCGACACCGTGTGCGTGGTCGGCATCGGCGGCAGCGCGCTTGGCGCGTGGGCGCTCGATTGCGGCCTGCGCGGACCGCATCCGGTGCAGGCCGCCTTCTCGCCGAAGAACCCGCGCCTGGTGATTCTCGACAACGTAGACCCGGATTTCATCGGTGGCGCGCTCGCCTCCATGAACCCGAAGAAGACGCTCGTGGCGGTCATCGCCAAGAGCGGCGCGACGGCCGAAACCGTGGCCGCGTTCCTGATCGTGCGCGAGTGGCTTGCGCAAAAACTCGGTGCGAACAAAGCGGCGCAGCGGATCGTGGCCGTCACCTCCGCGGGCACGGGCGATCTGAAGGTGCTTGCAACCAAGGAAGGCTACCAGACCTTCCATCTGCCCGACAACGTCGGCGGGCGCTTCAGCGTGCTTTCGGCCGTGGGGCTGGTGCCGGCCGCGTTGTGCGGCTTCGATATCCGCAAGCTGTGCAAGGGCGCGGCGGCGATGACTGCTCTGAGCTGGAAGGAAGATCTCGCCGCCAATCTCGCGGCCAATGCCGCGCTTCATCAGTGGCTCTCGCTGACCCAGCGCGCCAAGACCATCCAAGTGGCCTTCCCCTACGTCAACCGCCTTTGGGGCACGGCCTTCTGGTTCCGCCAGTTGTGGGCCGAATCGCTGGGCAAGAAGTACGACCGGCAGGGCAACACCGTCCACGTCGGCCAAACGCCCATCGCCGCCCTCGGCACCACGGATCAGCATTCACAGGTGCAGCTCTATATGGAAGGCCCGAACGACAAGGCATTCACTTTTTGGACGGTGAGGAAGCCGGCTGACCCAGGCCGCATCCCCAAAACCAAGACCGGCCTCGAAGCGATGGACTACCTGCCGGGACAAACGCTGGCCAAGCTCCTGGACGCTGAGCAGCGCGCCACCGCCGCCGCGTTGACCGAGGCGCAACGCCCGAACTCCACATTCACACTCGATCGCATGGACGCCGAACACCTGGGCGCGTTTCTGCAACTGCTGGAATTCGAGACTGCGTTCGCGGGCGAGTTGCTCGGAATCGACGCCTTCGATCAGCCGGGCGTTGAACTCGGCAAGCGCTTTACGTTCGCGCTGATGGGCCGCAAGGGGTTCGGCGAGTACGGCGACCGCTTTAAGGCCGATGAAAAGCTGCGGCAGAATCGTTAGTCTGGAATAGTACGCACGGCTGGACCCAGTACAATTCCACGCCGGGTTTGGAACGGAATGTAGGTTTTGGCCTACTGACCCTTCCGCTTTGCTTCCCTGCATTCATAGGGAGCCTATGGAGTACGCGGGCCGGCTGTTTTCAAGTTTTATAGGGGGCCCGATT
>VFZP01000302.1 GCA_016871115.1 Acidobacteriota bacterium | reverse complement strand
GGCAGCGGCGACGATGCCGGAGATCTGGCGAGCCGCGTTGGCCGCGTGATCGGGGTCGGGATCGATACGCGACCGGCGGGCTGAAACGATATCAAACAAGTGTCAACCAAGATTTTGCACCAGAGCCATAATAATTGGCCGGAGGCGCAGGGGCCCTTCCTCGGAGATGACCAAACCCGGCTTCCGATAAAGCGCTAGACGTTGCCTTCGCACCCCGCGGTGAGGATGGGGCATAATTGATTGTCACGAGCAAGGCTCAACCTATGCAACTTAGATCCGTTTTCACCTTCGTTGTCCCGCTTCTCTTCGTTCGTGGCGGCGCCGTGGCGCAGAAGCTGACGCCGCATGTGCGCTATGTGGAGAACGGCCACAAACGCCATGTCCTGGACATCTACACACCAGAGAAACCGGCGGCCGGGAAGAGTCTGCCCGTGATGTTTTGGATCCACGGGGGCGGGTGGCAGGCTGGGGACAAGAGCGACGTGGCGTTGAAGCCGAAGGTGCTGACCGAGCGCGGGTTTGTTTTTGTCTCGACGAACTACCGGCTGCTGCCGGAAGTGAGCATGACCGAATTGATGAGCGACGCCGCGAAGTCGCTTGGTTGGGTGCATAGGAACATCACGCGGTATGGGGGCGATCCGGCGCGGATCTTCTTGGGTGGGCATTCCGCCGGCGCTCAGATGGCGGCGTTACTTGCGGCGGATGAGCGCTATCTGCAACGAGAACGCGTGCCGTTTGAGGCGCTGAAGGGCTGCGTCCCGGTGGACGGCGACACCTACGATATTCCCAAGATTATCCTGACGGCCGAGCACCGGCAGGCGCTCTACGGCGGCAAGATGTTCACATTCGGCCATCGCCAGAAATTCGGGAACGACCCGGATAAGCACGTCGACTTCTCCACCGTGACGCATGTGGCGAAGGGCAAGGGCATTCCGCCGTACCTCATCCTGTTCTTCTCCGGAAATCCGGACACGCGTGCGCAGGCAGAGCGGCTGGGGAGCGTGCTGAAGGCTGCCGGGATCCCGGTGAGGGTGTACGGCAAGGGAGACAGCAACCATAGCCGGTTGAACGACGAACTTGGCCAGACCGGCGAACCGGCCACGCAGGAACTCTACAAGTTTCTCAACGTTCAATAGCCCTTGGCTTTGTTCACCACGTTGATCATCGGCTCGCCTTTGGCGAAGCGCCGGATGTTCTCGCTGATGACGCCGATGCGGCGCTGATTGGAGCCTTCCGCCGCCGATGCCACGTGCGGCGTAATCACCACGTTTTCGAAGTTCCAGAGCGAATCGCCGGGCGGGAGCGGCTCGGGGTCGGTGACGTCGAGGCCGGCGCCGGCGATCTTCTTGGAATCGAGTGCCTTTACGAGCGCGCCTTTGTCGTAGAGCCTTCCGCGGGAGACGGCGACGAAGTAGGCGCCGGTCTTCATCGCGTCGAACTGCGGCGAGGCGATCATGTGCTCGCTCTTGGGAGTCAACGGCGCGGAGACGAACACGACGTCGGCTTGGGGCAGAACCTCGTTCAACCGGTCTGGCGGCACGATTTGGGAGTAATAGTTGGACACTGCAATGGGCTCGGGATCGACACCGATGACCTTCATGCCGAACCCGTGCGCGCGCTGGGCGATCTGCGTGCCGATGCCGCCGGCGCCGATGATCACGGCCGTCATGCCCGGGAGTTCCGTCATCCCCTTGGGCCCTTCGCCGCGGCCGCCCCACTCTTTCTTGGCGCGATTGGGGATGTAGTAGTTGAGTCCGCGGGTGAGGGCGAGGAGCATGGCGAAGGCGCGGTCGGCAATGGTGGGACCTTGCACCACTTTGCAGTTGGTCAGCGTGACGTTGCTGTTGACGAATTCGGGCCAGAACGAGTATTGCTCCACGCCGGCGCTGATGGTCTGCACCCACTTGAGCTTCTTGGCCTGCGGATACAAGTCTTTGCTGACGCCGCCGATGATGCCATCGGCGTTGGGCACTTCGCGCGCGAACTCCTCGGGCGTGCGCGCGACGATGATGTCGGATGCGGATCCGGCAGCGGCGCGATAGCGGGCCAGCGCGGCGTCACTGGAGACCCAACTCTGGCGGCCTGAATGCTGGATCAGAATCTTCTTATCGGCGGCGAGGGCGGTGGCGGTGGCCGTGATCAGAACAAGCGCGATTCGTTTCATGCCGGAGCAATGATACATCAGGGAACAGCGGCGTCGTCCGCCGTGAGCCCGTGGCGTTTCATCGCGGCGGCGACAAAGCCGGACTTCTTGACGCCGTCGATAAACTCCCGGAGGAAGCGGACGGCTTGCGGCCCTCCTTTGGGGAGTCCGGCGGCTTGTGGAATCGTCATGAAGCGGCCTTTCATAACACGCGCGCCGGGAAGCGAGCGGGAAGCGGTGACCAGGGCGGTTCTCACTCCTGCCACGGCGTCCACTTTTCCGGCAGCGAGTAACTCGAGCAATTCGGCAATGGTGGCGGGGCGGAGAATCTGCGCGTGCTTGAGGTTGCGGGACAGGAAGAGATCGTACGCGCTCTTGGGGTTGACCGCGATCCGCACGCCCGCCCGGTCCGCGTCTTCCACGTTCCTCAGCATCGATTCCGCCGGTACGAGATACGTACCTTCGAGTTCAACGTAGGGCGCGGTGTAGTCGATTTCCTGCGCGCACTCGGGGTCGATGGCCAGGAAGGCGATGTCCCAGACCCCGGCTTTCGCGGCCGCGCTCACTTTGCCGGCGGCGTCAAAGGGCACGAGTTCGACGGGCAGGCCCAGCCAGCGGCCCAACTCGCGCGACAAGTCGACGGTTACGCCGCGCAACTCGCCTGTCTTTGCGTCGCGCGCCGCCAGGACCGGGTTGCCGTGGTTGATGGCCGCGCGGAGTTTTCCGGTGGGTGCGAACTCGGCGCGCAGGGCGGCTAAGCCGCCGGGCTGTTGCGCAAGGATCGCGGAGGCGGTGAGGGCGCTTAAGAGGATCCTGATTACCATGCGCTCCTTCGAGGTTGGCCGGCTTGGAAGGGCTTCTTGTCTCCTGCGCCGCTACCAGGCTGCGCTACGCCCCGACGCTCGTTTCATCGTAACGCACCAGTGAGCTGGCGACTCGTTCTTGCTCAGGACGCGGCACTTGCCCATTTCAAGGCCTTCGAGGGCGAGGGGGCCGATGCGGGTGTGCACCAGTTTGAGGACGCGGCCGCCGATGGCTTCGATCATGCGGCGGACCTGGCGGTTGTGGCCCTCGGTGATGGTGAGAGGTTGTTCGCCGGTCAGCGCTTGGGCGGCTTTGACGAGGTACTCCTTTTCGGCGTGGTGCTTGGGGTCGGTGAGGCGGTCGGCGAGGGCGTGGTCGTTGGTGAGCAGGAGCATGCCCGATGTATCGAGATCGAAGCGTCCCACGGTGCCGACGAACTGGCGAACGCCGGAGAGCAGTTGGCACACGGCAGGCCGGGCCTGGAGCGCGATGTGGATGCGTTCCTCACGTGCGAGGGCACGTCCATCGCGCGTCACGCGGTCGTGCGGCGGGTCCACCCAGTGATCCGGCGTGAGCACGACACGGCCGATCACCGCGATAGGCCCGGCGGCGAAAGTAACTACCCCGCGATCACACCGCCCGCACCACCGCGCCCACCGGGCTCGACCCCACCGGAATCCGCGCCGCGATCGCCGCCGAGCGCGTCCGCCGGTGCTCAATCACCAGGTGCAGCACGGCCATATCACCCGACTCGCGGTTGATCACCAGCGCGTAGTTCCCATCCGGCGTCACTGCGATAGACTCTGGCATCTTGCCCACCGGCGCTACTGCCAGCACGCGTTGGTTCGCGATATTCACAATCGTCACGTTGTCGGCCGACGGGTTCGCAACCAGCAGGTAGTCCCACGCCGACGACACCGCCATCGACCCCGGATTGCGCCCGGCGAGCATCGTATTTGCCACTTCGGCCTGGAACGGATAGAGCGTCACCACCACGTCGGCGCCTTCGCCTGTGATGAAGACTTGGCCGCCGTCGGCCTTGGCGCACAACTGGTCCGGCCGCACCGCCAGAGGCAGGGAAGCCACCACGCGTCCGCTCGCCACGTCCGCCAGCGTCAGTTGCCTTGACCCGCGGTTGGCTATCATCACCTGCTGGCCATCCTTGCGGAACATCACGCCACCGGTTTCGCCGTCGAGCGCAATGGTCTGCTGCGGCTTGCCCGCCGCGTCAATCAGCAGCGCGCGATTGCCGCCCACCGTCACCGCCAGCTTGCCCCGCGAGACGTCTTCGTCCGGACCCAAGTCGAAGTCCACCGGCACGTCCGGCAGCGGAATGCGCAGGTCCGGCTTGAACTGCTCCACGGGCACGCGCAGCAGTTGCCGCGACGCGCGTGACAACGCCCACAGATACCGCCCGTCAGGGGGAATCTTCGCGAGGTCGCACACTGCATCCAGCCGCGCCCGCCGCACTACTTCGAGCTGCCCCACGCTAATCTCGACAATCTCGCCCGACGCGGGTGTCAGCGCGTAGACAAACGGCCGGCGCGGGTCGTCAATCATCTGCACCGGGTCGGCTGCCAGCGCAATATGGCGCGCCACCGCAAAGGCGTTGAGATCCACCGCCGCCACGGCTTTGCCCGCCGAGTTCGCCACAAAGGCAAACCCGCGGTAGCCGGACAGCGTGGACTTGCGCTCGCGCCCGCATCCGGCCGCCACCAGCAGCAGTCCGCCGCCGCCCGCCAGCAGGCCATCGCGCCGTGTCATTCGGGTCATCCAGTATTCAGGATAGGGGGAAATGGGCTTGCGTTGCTATAGTGAAGGCTGTGGGAGTCCCCTTCCGCGATGGAAGATTTAAAGAAGAAACTGCAAGAAGAGATCGCGGCGCTCGAACATGAGATGCACGTGGACTTGCCTCGCGAGATCGCCCGCGCCCGCGCGCTGGGTGACCTGAGCGAGAATGCCGAGTACCACGCGGCCAAGGAGCGCCAAGCTTTCGTCGATGCCCGGCTGAGCCAGGTGCGCGGCCGCCTGCGCGAATTCATGATGGTGGATTTCTCCAAAATTCCCCACAACAAAGTGGGGCTGGGGTCCATCGTGGTTGTCCTCGACGTCAAAAAGGACGAAGAGATCACCTACAAGCTGGTTACCAGCGAGGATGCCGACGCTCCGGCCGGCCGCATCTCCACTACCTCGCCCATCGGCAAAGGACTGCTCGGCAAGGAAGTGGGAGACTCGGTGCGCATCGCGATCCCCGGTGGCGTGAAAGAATTCGAAATCGTGAAGCTGTCCACCATTCACGATCTCGCCACGCAGCAGTCGTAAAAAGGAGTCACCCCGATGACGGAAGCCAATCCCAATCAGCCGAAAAAAGTAACCGTTACGCGGATGATCGGCAACTCGGCCGACGTGATCATTGTGCAGATTGTGCGGTTCCTGGCCGCAATCGGCATCACACCCAACGCGCTCACCGCCATCGGCCTCGGTATCAATATCTACGCGGCGTACCTGCTGTCGAAGGGCAACTTTTGGGGCGGCGGCTGGGTGATCGTCGGCGCGTCGATTTTCGACATGGTGGACGGCCGCGTGGCGCGCTCCACCAATCAGGTGACGCGCTTCGGCGGCTTCTTCGATTCGGTGATTGACCGGTATTCCGATCTTCTGCTGCTGATGGGCTTGCTGGTTTACTACGGCTCCATCAACCGTCCGTGGTACGTGATTCTCACCGCCGTTGCGATGACTGTCTCGGTGATGATCAGCTATGCCCGCGCTCGCGCTGAAAATATCATTCCGCAGTGCAAGGTGGGCTTCATGGAACGTCCCGAGCGCATGGTGCTGCTGATGATTGGCACGGTATTCGATCGCATGGCTCCGGTGCTTTGGGTGATGGCTGTGCTGGGCAACCTCACCGTGATCCACCGCATCATCTACACGTTCCAGCAGGCCCAGGCGCTTGAAGGTGCCCAGCTCCGCGCGGTGCCGCCGGGGGTGGTGCCGGACGAAGCGCGCGTGCGGTAGGGGTGCGGGGAATCCCGATGAAAAGGACACTGCAGGTGCGCATCAGCCGCGGCGAGCGCCAGTTCGTTGCTGAGTGCCTCGATTTGCCCGTAGTGACGCAAGCCCTCACACTTGACGAGTTGGCTGTGAACATCCGCGAGGCCATCGGGCTTCACTTGGAAGGCGAGGATTTGGCCGCGCTCGGCATCGCGAGCAATCCCACCATACTCGCCACGATGGAACTCGAAGCCGTCGCCTGATGCCGAAACTGCTTCGGCCCGCCTCCCCCGCGCCTTCGCGTTACCCTCATTAAATGCTCTTGCGCAGGCAACTCCTGGGCGCGGCCGCTTCTGCTGCTGCGGCCGACACGTCATTCGCCCAAACCACCACGCCGCTCCGCCGTCTGCCCGGCGTGAGGCCCCGCAAAATCGTCTTCATCCTCGTTGACGATCATCGCTTCGACGCCCTCGGCTTCCTCAAAGGCCAGGCGTTCCTTGAAACCCCGCACCTCGACCGCCTCGCCCGCGAAGGCGCGCACCTGCGCAACGCCTTCGTCACAACGGCGCTCTGCTCGCCGTCGCGCGCCAGCATTCTCACCGGGCTCTACGCGCACCAGCACAAGATCGTCGACAACAATACGCCCATCCCGCCCGGCACGCGCTATTTCTCTGAAGACCTCAAGCAGGCCGGCTACTCCACCGCCTTCATCGGCAAATGGCACATGGGCGCCGAGACCGACATGCCGCAGCCGGGCTGGGATCACTGGGTCAGCTTCCGCGGCCAGGGCACGTATCTGCCGAGTGCGAACGGCCTGAATGTAGACGGGAAGAAGGTTCCGCAGCAAGGCTACATTACCGACGAGTTGACTGACTATGCGGTGAGGTGGATCGAATCACGCGCGAAGGACAAGCCGTACTGCCTGTATCTTTCGCACAAAGCCGTCCACGCCGAGTTCATCCCCGCCGAGCGCCACCAGGGCCGCTACAGCGGCAAGGAGTTCGTCCCGCCGCCCACCATGACGCCCGGTGCGGACGACGCGGTGCG
Organism: Acidobacteriota bacterium; assembly: GCA_016871115.1. Taxonomy (GTDB): domain Bacteria; phylum Acidobacteriota; class Terriglobia; order Bryobacterales; family Bryobacteraceae; genus VFZP01. Next base: position 1,041 of record VFZP01000302.1, on the reverse strand, counting down.
CCACGTGCCGCGCTGGGTGCGCGATCAGCGCAACTCGTGGCACGGCGTTGAGTTTCCGTACCACTCCACGCTCGATCTGCGCGAATACTACCAGCGCTACGCTGAAACGCTGCTGGCCGTGGACGACAGCGTGGGCCGCCTGCTTGCCACGCTCGAAAAGCGCGGCGAGCTTGACTCGACGCTCATCGTCTATATGGGCGACAACGGCTTTGCCTTCGGCGAACACGGTCTCATCGACAAGCGCACGGCGTACGAGGAGTCGATGCGCGTACCTATACTCGCGCGCTGCCCGCAGTTGTTCCCCGGCGGAAAGACTATCGATCACGTCATCGCCAATCTCGACCTGCGCCCCACCTTCCTCGCCGCCGCCGGCCTTGCCGCGCCCGCCGGGTTCCCGGGCCGCGACTTTGTGCCGCTCCTCCAGGGCAAAACCACCACCTGGCGAGACTCGCTGCTGTATGAATACTACTGGGAGCGCAACTTCCCGCAAACGCCCACCATTCACGCGCTGCGCGAACAGCGCTACAAGTACATCCACTATCACGGCGTCTGGGACACCGACGAGTTGTTCGATCTCGAAGCCGATCCGCGCGAGACCAGAAACCTCATCGCCAGTGCCGAGCACCAGCCCGTGGTGCAGCGGATGAACAAGCGCCTGTTTGAGATTCTGGAGCAGACCGGCGGCCTCAATATACCGCTCTATCCGGACAAGGGCCGCCAGCAGAACCTGCGCAAGTCCACGCGGTCCGGGCACGCGCCGTTCCCTGCTACCCTGATCCAGAAGTGAAGAAGTTTGCTGCGGCAGCCACGGCTGCGCTCGCTGTTGGGCTCGCCGTTTGGCGCGGCCTGGGCTCGGCGCCCGCTGCCGTGGCGCAGATTCGCACGCCGGTTGAGGATTCCACGCGCCAGTTCCGCGTCACGCTGGGCTTGCGCGACACCGCGCCCCGCGCGTGGACGGGCCGTGTGCGGGCTTCGGGCGGCAACGGCGCGGAACTCGTTCGCGTGCGCGGCTGGCGCTTTTCCGGCCAGGACCAGACTTCA
>VFZP01000301.1 GCA_016871115.1 Acidobacteriota bacterium | reverse complement strand
TTTCTGTCCAGCATGAACGGGGTAGCCAGCCGTCTCAAGCCGGCCACGCAAATTCAATCCTCCGAGGGCGGGATGTCTTTGCGCCCCACCCACTCGGGATTCCCATTGTTGTGCGGGCGTGCGGCGACGTGCGCGGCGCGCAGCACGGCTTCGATCTCCGCCACCACTTTGGGATTGGCCGCGGCTACGTCGCGTTCCTCCATTGGGTCACGCGGCAGGTCGTAGAGTGCCAGCGGCGCGCCGGGCGCGGAGCGAATCGCCTTCCAATCGCCCAAACGAACGGCCTGCGCGAGGGTCTTGTCTTCCTCAAGTAGCCCCGTCTTGGCATTCCAGCGCGATTGCTCCCAATAGAGTACGCGGCGCTTCCGCTTCGCCTTGCCGGTGAGCACGGGCAGCATCGACATGCCATCGATACCGCGCGGCGTTTTGACACCCGCGATGGCGGCGGCGGTGGGCAAGAAGTCGGCGAAATACCATGGCGTGGGATCCACTTTGCCGGCGGCGATGCGGCCGGGCCAACGTACGAGCATCGGCACGCGCAGGCCGCCTTCGTTGAGCGATCCCTTGTAGCCGCGCAGCCCGCGGTTGGTGGCGAAGAAGTCGCCATCCGGCTCCTTGGGTCCGCCGTTGTCGCTGGTGACGAAGACGATGGTGTTGTCGGCCACGCCGTGTTTGTCGAGCAGCGCGAGAATGCGCCCGAGATGCGCGTCCGCGTCGGTCACCATGGCGGCGTAGTCGCGCTGGCGCTTGCTCCACGCGGTTTCGTCGGTGTACGGCTCATCGTTCGGCGGATGGAACAGCGCGTGCGGCAGCGTGGGCGAAGTGTAGAGGAAGAACGGCCGGCCCACGGCGGCGTGTTTGTCCAACAACTGCTCGGCGCGGCTGGCAATCAGCGGTGCGCTGTAGGTGCCTTTCCTGCGTCCCACGTTGGCCGGCAGCGGGTGTTTTTCTTCGCCATCGCGCAGATACTCGGGCCAGTAGTTGTGCGCCTGCGTCTGGTGCAGGTAGCCGAAGAATTCATCGAAGCCCTGGCGCGTGGGCACACCGGTTGAGCCTGCATCGCCGAGGCCCCACTTGCCGAAGTGGCCCGTGGCATAGCCGGCGCTCTTGAGCACCTCCGCCACCGTGACGTCTTCCGGGCGCAGCGGCACCGTCTGCGCGTTGGCCCGCACGGGCGCGTGGCCGAGATGCAGACCGGTCATCAGCACGCTACGCGACGGCGCGCACACGCTGCCGCCCGCGTAACAAGCCGTGAAGCGCATGCCTTCGCACGCCACGCGATCCGAGTGGGGCGTGCGCATCTTCTCCTGCCCGTAGCAACCGAGACCGCCGGAACCGAGGTCGTCATACATGAACCAGATGATGTTGGGGAGCCGGGCAGCCGGCTTGGCGGCGGCCAGCGAGGCCAGCGTGGAGCCAAGCAGCGCGCGCCGCGAGATGATGCGATCAGCCATGTCCGCGTATCCTAGCATGATGCAGCAAGAGCTCCGGCGCGAACTGGGCGTGTGGGATCTGGTGCTGTTCAACACCGCAGCCGGGGTGGGCATACGGTGGTTGGCGGCGGCGGCGCATATCGGCTCTGGCTCGTTGTTTTTGTGGGTCTCGGCGGCGGTGCTCTTCTTCGTTCCCTGCGCGATGGCCGTAGCCGCGTTGAGCCGGCGCTTTCCAGACGAAGGCGGCCCGTACGTGTGGACGCGCCGGGCGTTCGGCGAGTGGCACGCGTTCTTCTGTGCATGGTGCTACTGGTTGAACAACTTTTTCTACCTGCCGAGCCTGGCCATTGCCGGCGTCACCATGGCGATGCACTCGATGGGCGTCGCCGAGCCGGCGCAGTTCACCGTGGCGCTCGCGGCTTTGGCGCTGCTTTGGACCGCGACCGCCGCAAACCTGGTGGGGCTGCGCGTGGGCAAATGGCTGGGAAACATCGGCGGCACGGCGACGTATCTGGCCGCCGCGATCCTGGTTGTGGGCGGCATCGCGGCGTGGATCCGCAGCGGTGCGCCCGCTACACCGCTGACACTCGTCCCGGAGTTCGACGCAGGCAAACTCAACTTCTGGCCGCAGATTGCGTTTGCCTTCGGCGGCCTGGAACTGGGCGCGGTGCTGGGTGGCGAAGTGCGTGACCCCACGCGCACGCTGCCCCGCGCCGTATGGCTGAGCGGCGCGGCCATCGCGGCGTTCTACATCGCGGGCACCGTGAGCATGCTGGCTCTGCTGCCGGCGGGTTCAATCAGTGAAGTGACCGGGCTGGCGCAGGCGGGTGCGGCGCTCGGTTCTCCGCTGGCCGCCTCGGCGCTGGCGTTATTGGTGGCCGCAGGAATTGCCGGGCAGTTAAACACCTGGATGGGCGGCGTGGCGCGGCTGCCGATGGTGCTGGGTGCGGACCACTACCTGCCCGCGCGCTTCGCGGCGCTCCATCCGCGCTGGGGCAGTCCGTGGCAGGCACTGCTGTGGCAGGCCATCGCTTGCAGCGCGTGTCTGCTGGCGATGCAGGCGGGCGAGAGTCTGCACTCTGGCTACCAGTTGCTGGTGGACATGATGGTGATCACCTACTTCATTCCTTTCATCTATCTGTTTCTCGCCGCGTGGCGGCTGGCGGCGCAGCGTGTCACGGCCGCCGCGGGCCTTGCCGTCACCGTCCTCGCGTTGGCGCTCTCGTTTGTGCCGCCGGCGGGGGTTGCATCGGTCTGGCAGTTTGAGGCCAAACTGATAGGAGGTGCCGGGCTCGTGCTGGCGGCGGCGCGTTGGTGGTATCTACGCCGGCACAGCGGAGGTTCGCCATCGGCATGACATTTCCAGACTCGGTGCAGTATCTCTACTCGATCGGCAATGAGGTGAAAACCGTCAAGCTGGGCCTCGAGCGGATGACCACGCTGCTGCGCGCGCTCGGCAATCCGCACCGGCGCTTCAAGTCTGTGCATGTGGCGGGCACCAACGGCAAGGGCTCGGTGTGCGCCATGATCGAGTCCGGCTTGCGCCATGCGGGCATTCGCACGGGCCTGTACACGTCGCCGCATCTCGTCTCGCCCGTGGAGCGGATCCAGGTGGGTGGCAAGCCCGTCGACGAAGACTTTTTTGCCGATGCGTTTAACTACGTCCACCGCGAGGCGGAGAAGCTCCTGGCCGACGGTGAGATCGATTGCCATCCCACGTACTTTGAAACCGTCACCGCGATGGCGTTTGCGATTTTCCATCGCCTGAAGGTGGACACTGCCGTCGTGGAAGTGGGCTTGGGCGGGCGGCTGGACGCCACCAACGTGATTGAGCCGATTTTGAGCGTCATCACTTCGGTGAGTTTCGATCACGAAGCCTGGCTCGGCTCCAGTATCGAGGAGATCGCCACCGAAAAAGCCGGCATCATCAAATACAAAGTGCCCGTGGTGATTGCGGCTCAGGACCACGACGCGGCCCGCGCGATTCTGGTGGATCGCGCGATTGAAGGACGCTGCCCGCTCACCTTGGGCGAGCGTGTGATGGGCAATGTGTCACGCTATGACGCCTACGGCTCGCGCGTGATGGTTGCGATGCGCAACCTATCAGTCTGGATCGAGTGTCCGCTGGCCGGCGCGCATCAGGTGGACAACGCGGTGACGGCCGCAGTGGCTCTGCTGAATCTGAAGTTGACGCCCGTGCAGATGCGGTTCGGCATTCAGCAGACCGTGTGGCCGGGGCGGCTGGAGCGCGTGGCCGAGTCACCCGAGATCATTCTGGACGGCGCGCACAATCCGGCGGGCGTGCGCGTGCTGGCGGGCTTCATCAAGCAGTTTTTCTCCGGCCGTAAAGTGTGGATCGTCTACGCGACGATGCGCGACAAGAGCGTGGATGAGATCGGCGAGACGCTGCTGCCCACGGCCGCCGAAGTAATTTTGACGCAAGTAGACTCTGAGCGCGCGCTGCGGCCGGAGGCGATGCTGGAGTTGTTCTCGCATCCGCGCATGCGCACCGCGCCGCGCTTCGAACAGGCATTGGAGATCGTGCGGGCAGAAACTGCGCCCGAAGATGTCGTCTTCATTACCGGCTCACTGCACCTCGTCGGTGACGCGCGCGCTCTCCTCGTAAAATAGGAAGTACATGCTGAGGTGGCTTCGCACCTACATTGTGACTCCGCCATTCTCGGCGACGTGTTTTGCCTCCTTCTGGGCCACGTCGCTGGTGGCGAACACGCTCGACCGCACGGGCCGCGCCGGTCACGCGATGGCGCGTTTCTGGTCGCGCCTGCTGTTGTGGACCGCCGGCATCCGCGTAGTGGTGGAAGGGCTTGAACGGCTGCCCCCGGACGGCGCATTCGTTTTTGTCTCGAATCACCTTAGCCTGGCCGACACGCCGCTCATGGCCGGCTGGCTCCCCACGGGCTTTCGCTTCCTGGCCAAGGAATCGCTGATGCGTGTGCCGATCATCGGCAGCCATCTGCAGCGAGGCGGACACATCGGCGTGGATCGCGACGACGCGCGCGCCGCGGTGCGAAGCCTGGCGCGCGCCGAACGGTTGCTGCGCGATCGCGTCTCCGTGCTGATCTTCGCCGAAGGCACGCGTTCGGAAGACGGCGATCTGCAAGCGTTCAAAGCAGGCGCGGCGCATCTGGCGATCAAAGCCGGCGCGCCGGTGGTGCCGCTGGCTGTGCATGGCACGTCCGACGTGATGCCCAAAGGCCACAAGCTGTTGCGCCCCGGCGTGGTGCGGCTGCTGGCGGGCGAACCGATCCCCACTGCGGGGCTGAAGCCGGCGGACCGCGACGGCTTTACCGAGCGGCTGCAGATTCGCGTGGCGGAGCTACTGGACCGCGTCGTGCGGATTCAGCCCTGATTCGCCTATCCTCAGCACTAGGGTTGCTTAATAGATGAACAGAGTTTGGCTGGCAGGACTGTGTCTGGCCGCGGGGGCAGTGGCGCAGACGATCAGCTTCGAGGAATACACGCCGAAGTCCACTTTGGTGGTGCCGCGGAATCCGCGCACGCGCGCGAAGTTCCCCTTTGTCGACGTACATGGACATCCGCGTGGCATGGCGTCGCCGGAGAAGATCGGCCAGCTCATGCAAGAGATGGACTCGATGAACATGAAGATGATGGTGAACCTCGACGGCCGGTGGGGCGACCAGCTCAAGAAGACGCTGGACCACCTGCGCGGCAAGTATCCGAATCGCTTTGTCGTGTTCGCCAACATCGACCTCTCCAATATGGACGACCCCAACTGGACCAAACGCACGAGGGCGCAATTGGAACAGGACATCAAGAACGGCGCGTCGGGCCTGAAGATCTACAAGAACCTCGGCATGGACGTGAAGGACAGCAAGGGCCGCGTGAAAGTGGATGACCCGCGCATCGATCCCGTGTGGGCGTTATGCGGGCGGATGAAGGTGCCGGTGCTCATTCACACCGCTGACCCCGCGCCGTTCTGGCTGCCGCAGGATCGCTTCAACGAGCGCTGGCTTGAGTTGAAGGAAATGCCCGGACGCGCGCGTTCGCCCGAGAAGTATCCGCCGTTTGAGACGATCATCGCCGAGCAGCACCGGATGTTCAGGAAGCACCCGGGCACCAACTTCATCAACGCGCACCTCGGCTGGTACGGCAACAACCTGGGCGAACTGGGACGGCTGATGGACGAGATGCCCAACATGTACACCGAGATCGGCGCGGTGCTGGCGGAGCTGGGCCGCCAACCGCGGTTTGCGCGCCAGTGGCTCATCCGGTATCAGAACCGCGTGCTGTTCGGCAAGGACACCTTCACGCCTAGCGAGTACCCGACGTACTTCCGCGTGCTGGAATCGTCCGACGAATACTTCGACTACTACCGCCGCCGTCACGCCTTCTGGCAAATGTATGGGCTGGATCTGCCCGACGAGGTGCTAAAGAAGCTCTACTACAAGAACGCGGCGAAGCTGATCCCCGGCATCGACATCAAGAACTTCCCCCAATGAAAGCGATCGACGCCAACTCACAACTCTGGGAATAGCGCTACAGCGAAATACTGGGCAAAACGCTCTACCGCAAGAATCTGGTGACGGACCCCGATACCGGCATGGAAGTCCGGATCGTGAAGTATCCGGCCGGGGTGATGAACAAGCTGTGCGTTCACCCGTGCGCACACGGCATGTACGTGCTTGAAGGCACGCTGGTGACGCACAAGGGAAGCTTCGGCCCGGGCCATTTTGTATGGTTCCCCGAAGGCGAGCACATGGAGCACGGCGCCACGTCCGAGACGGACGTGGTGGTGCTGTTCATCACCAACAAGCCATTTGAGATTCACTATCTGTGAGCAACGGCGGGATTGATCTGATCGCGCTGGCGCGCGAGGCGATGGCCGCCAAGGGCTTCCCTCCGGACATTCCTGCCGCGGCGCTGGAGCAGGCGGCCCGCGCCACGCCACGAGAGGATCCTGGTGCGCGCGATTTGCGCGGGCTGCTGTGGTCTTCCATCGATAACGATTCGTCAAAAGATCTGGACCAGGTGGAGTACGCCGAGGCGCTGCCGGGCAGGCGGATCTGGGCGTGTGGGCATCGCCGATGTGGATGCGCTGGCCGCGAAAGACACGCTGGTCGACCGCCATGCCGCCGATCAGACCGTATCGATCTACGCGCATGCGCTGGTGTTTCCCATGCTGCCCGAGCGGCTGTCCACGGATCTGTCTTCGTTGAACGAAACCCAAGAGCGCCTGGCGATGGTGAGCGATCTGCTGGTAGATGCATCGGGCGAAGTGGCCGAGTCTGAGTTTTATCCGGCGCGCGTGATCAATCGCGCCAAGCTCACATATGGCCGCGTGGCTCGAAGGGCATGGTCCAGCGCCCGATGCCTTTGGCGCTCATCCCGGCCTGGAGCAGCATGTGCGCCTGCAGGACGAAGCGGCCAGCGCGCTGCGGGCCGCGCGCGAGCGGCGCGGGGCGCTGCGGTTTGCGCGGACGGAAACACAGTTTGTGATGGAAGGCGGGCGCGTGAAGGGCTTCGCCGCGGCGCGCAAGACGCGGGCGGCGGAGTTGATTGAAGACTTCATGCTGGCGTCGAATCAGGCCATGGCGCGCGCGCTGCGCGAGTTTGGCTGTTGGTCCATCCGGCGCGTTGTAGAAGCGCCGCGGCGGTGGGACCGGATTGTGACGATTGCGCAGAGCATGGGCGCAACGCTGCCCGCGCAGCCCGATGCGCGCGCTGAGCCGTTTTTTGGATGAGCAGCGCGCCAAGAATTCTGCTGGTTTCCAGGAGTTGTCGTTGTCGGTGCTGAAGCTGCTCGGCCCCGGCGAGTATGCCGTGGAACCGTCCACCGACACCGAGCCGAACCACTTCAGTCTCGCCGCGCTCGACTACACGCACTCCACCGCGCCCAATCGGCGCTACGCGGATCTGGTGACGCAGCGGATGTTGAAAGCCGCGCTGCGCCGGGCCGGCGCCCCGTATTCGGTGGAGGAGCTAACAGCCGCCGCGCGCCGCTGTGCGCTGCAGGAAGATCAGGCGCGCAAGGTGGAGCGGCTGATGGATAAGCGCATCGCGGCGATGGCGCTGGCAAACAACGTGGGCGACGTGTTTGAAGCTGCCGTAATGGGCGTGAACGGCAAAGGCACCTTCGTGCGTGTTCAGAATCCGCCGGCCGACGGGCGCATGTGCGCCGGGGCTGATGGCGCCGATGTGGGCGACAACATCCGCATAGAGCTGATGCGCGTGGACGTGCGGCTGGGGCATGTGGATTTTTGCCGCGTGGCGTAGCGCCTGCTGCGCTACTCTCGAAAGATGTCTGTCAAAGTTACCGTTTTCAACAACGGTCCTCTTCGCATTGAAGGGGACATGACCATCGTCGACGCCACCGGTAAGGAGTTCGGACTGGGCGGCCGCAGCACCATCGGCCTGTGCCGCTGCGGGCTGTCGGCGAACAAGCCGTTCTGCGACGGCGCGCATGCACGGCAGGGCTTCCAGTCCACGTGCGAAGCGCGTGATCTGCCGCCGCCGGCTCCCAAGGCGTAGCAGCCCGCGTCCTCGCTCACCTTCGTTCCCCGCCCGCCTGCCGCGCCGCGAGTTCAAAATCAACCCCAGCACCGCGCACAAGGTCGTGGCGCAACTGGTGCAGGACGGCGTGCTTGAAGTGCGCCCCGGC
>VFZP01000300.1 GCA_016871115.1 Acidobacteriota bacterium | reverse complement strand
GTTCGAACTGCTTTTGCGCCTGCTGCATTGGGCGATGATGCAGATGCACCAAGTAAGTGCGCCTCGTGAGGTAACCCCGGGCAGGTCCTGTACGCCCCTACATCATGTCCGCGTGTGCCTGCCTCACACACGTCCTCAAGCTACAAACTGACATTCGCCACGGGCTGCTAGAGGCAACCAGACCTACTTCGCGAAGCACCATACGCTTGACATTGACGAACGGCGATTGATGCAGCCGATGTCAGCAGTGCTCTTCATGCCGCCCGTGCTCGTTCCCGAGTTGCAAGAACCGTTGGAGATCGGCAGTGGACGCGAAGTTCAGTTCATGTCGCCATACCTGCTTCGCCAGAACAAGTTGGATCTGAAGTTGTCCGGCGGCCTCGATCTGCTGTTTGAGAAGTTCGCTGAACGCGAGTTCAGCAAGCTGTACGATCTGGCACGCCCATCCGTATTATCTTGACTAGCGACAACGCGGACTGAAAATGCAAACGGCGGGCCGAACAACGAGCCCGACCCGCCGCGCCCTTGAAAAGTCCGGTTATCCGATGATCGCCTTGCGCGACCTGCCGTCCCACCGCACCATCTTCTTATTCCGCAGCGCGAGCGTCGCCATGTGGCCGGAGATCGCAGCCTGCTGGCCCACTTCCACCGGAGCAATCAGTTGCGCCTTGCCCTGCACTGCTTCGACCAGATTCCGGATGTGCGCTTCGACGGCAAGGTTGTCGTTGCCGGGCAGTTCCACCACCGCATCTTTGCGGTTGGCAAACGGCTGACCGTTGAACTTCTGGGGCGTGAAGCGGAGTATCGAGCGGTTGAGCACTTCCACGGTGCCTTCATTGCCGCAGAACTGCTCGCCGTAGCCAAAGTTGTCATTGCCGAAGTAGCAGCTATAGTTCAGGTGGAACTTGTCGCCGTATTCGTAGATGGCCGACATCGTGTCGGGCACTTCGCGGTCGTCGTTGGCGTCGGTCCAACGGTAGATGCCGCCTGAGGCCACGCACGTATCGGGCGTCGTCTTGCCCAAAACGAAATTGGTGATGTCCGTCTGGTGCACCAGCAGGTCCGTGGAGATGCCGCCCGAGTAGTCCCAGTAGAGCCGCCATTGGTAGTAACGCTGCTTGTCGAAGTCGCGTTTGGGCGCTTCGCCGAGGAAGCGCTGCCAATCGGTGTTCTCCGGCGCGGCGTCCTTCGGAATGGTATACCGCCACGCGGGCGCGCCGCCGGGCAGCGCGTTGCGATACCAGAACGCGCGCACGTAGTGGCACTCGCCGATGATGCCTTGCGAGATCATCTGCTTGGCCATGCCGTAGAGCGAGTTGCTGCGATTCTGCGTGCCCACCTGGATCTTCACCTTGGCCGCCTGCGCCGCCTTGAGAATCTCCTCGCCCTCTTCAATCGTGTGCGCCAGCGGCTTTTCCACGTAGATATGCTTGCCGGCGGCAATCGCGTCGAGCGTCATGCGGTGATGCAGGTGTTCGGGCGTGGCGATGATCACCATCTGCACGTCGCGGTTGGAGAGTACCTTCGTGTAATCCGCCGTTGCTTCGGGCGTGTTCTTGCCCATCGTCTGGACACGGTCTTTGATCCGGTTCAGGTTGCCCTGGTAGGTATCGCACACCGACAGCACCTTCACGTTGCGGTTGCCCGCATACAGGCGCTCGGTGAGATAGTAGCCGCGGCCGCCCGCGCCAAGGACGCCGACGCTTACCTGATTCGATTGGCTCAACGCTGGCATCGCGGCCGACGCAAAGGCGGCGGACGCCTTCACAAAACTACGCCGCGAGAAATGATCTGACATGGAAAAACACCCCTTCGGTGGTCTGTTGACCTTTCAGAATACCAAGCGGACGCGGACAAAGTTGGAGATGATGCGAGAACTACAAAACTAGCATCGGGTGATACAGATTGGGCAGCACGGCTTCGCCAAGGGCCACCAGCGCTCCGTCCTCGCCAACCGCCTTCACGTAGCGCGCGCCGGTGGGCGTACGGAAGGGCGAAGTGCGGAAGTCGCGGCCCTGCCGGATCTGGCTTTCGGTGAGCCGGTCTACCGGGCACACGGGAAACTCGGGCAGCAACGCGGCGCAGGGCAGGAGCGCTTCGCCGAGCCGGCCCTGCGCGGACAACTCCTGCAGTTCATCGAGCGTGCGCGCCTGTTCAATGACAAAGTCACCCGCGCGTAAGCGGCGCAGCGACGTGAGATGCGCGCCCACACCAGCGGCCTGCCCGGCATCGTGCGCGATGGCGCGGAGATAGGTGCCGGACGAGCAATGCACACGCACGGTGACGTCAGGGCCGTCGCAGCCAAGCAGCGTGAGATCGTGCACCGTCACTTCCACGGCCTTCAACTCCACCGGCAGGTTCTTGCGCGCGAGTTTGTACGCCGGCTGCCCATTGATCTTCTTGGCCGAAACCGGCGGGGGCATCTGCGAGATCGTGCCGCGGAAGGCTGCCAGAAGCGGCTCCACCGACTCCGGAGTAGCCAGAAACGGCTTCGCCTCGCCCAGCGGCTCGCCCTCTGAGTCGTAGGTATTAGTAGCTTGGCCAAAGCGAATCGTGCCTTCGTAGACCTTGTCAGTTTTCACGAAGAACTGCGACAGGCGTGTGGCACGGCCCACAACCAGCGGTAGCACGCCCGTCGCCATCGGGTCCAGCGTGCCGAGATGACCGGTACGGCGTGTGCTGGCGATTCGCCGCATCCTATTGACTACGTCGTGACTGGTCCACCCGGAAGACTTGTCGACGAGTATGATTCCGTCCATCCAATCGATGGTAGCGCGGAGTAATGGTTCTCAAGCGTTTGACACTCCGTGCAGGTATCAGTACACTGAAGAGGCATCCCACAAAAAGGATTAAAACTCAACTAGCGAATGCTGCTTCCCAAAGAGGTTGTCTCCTACCTCGCCAGACAGATCGTTTCACAGCTCAGTCCGCTGACGCTCGAGGCGACAGACCCGGTTGGCGCCAAAGAATCGATTGGCAATCTGATTGCCGACGAGCTGGCCGCCGAAGACAAGCTGAATGAGGAAGTGCGCGAAATTTTGGGCCAGTACTCGGAGTACATGCGCCGCCAAGGCGTCTCCTACCAGGAGATGTTCCGCAAGATCAAGAACACGTTGATCTCTCAGCGCAAGGTAGTGCGGGCCGCGGGCCGCGATACCGGCGACAACATGAAGCTGTCGCGCGACAAGATCACCGACATCTCTCACAAGCTGATGGAAATGGCGCGCAAGTCGCGGCACTTTAGGGTGAAGAAACAGCCGAACGATGTGCGTCTGGAGATCGTGCGGATCTTTACCGAGTTCCTTATGACCGAGGAGAAAGTAGACCGCGCCGCGCGCACCAAGATCAAAACGCAGAAGCGCGACATTCAGGAAGGCACGGATGAGTACAACATCCTGCACCGCCGTTACTACGCCGAAGAGATGATGAAGCTGGGTGTCACGCTCAGCTAGGCCGTCTCCCTCTTTCCTACCCTCTCAACTTCAGTTGTGTCAGCAGCGCGGGAGCCGCCAGAGCGGCGATGCCAGTGAGCAGTTGCAGGTCGTGCTTGCCAAGCCGCGGCCCGGTGGCCGATTCGAGCACCAGCGCCCCAATCGGCTCGGTGGACCCGGTAGCCATCAGCGGCGCGGCCACCACGGTGGTCTCACCCAGCAACAGCAGCGATTGATGCTCGGCGGCGGCACGCTTGGCCAAATCAACCGCGGTAGCGCTGAGTTGCGACGAGTGCCCCTCGCGGACAGAGGCAGTGGAACTGGTAACGCCGTTCTGCGTGCGGCGCAGCACCACAATCCCGGCGGGCGTGGCGGCAAGCGCGGTCCGCAAGATGCTCTGTTCGGCGGCCTCCAGACTCTCGGCATTCAACATGGCCGATGCCACGCCGATCAGCACGCGCAGATCGTCCCACGCCCGGCCCGTGCGCGGCAGTACGCCGAGCGAGCGCTCAGGCTGTGCGAACGCGGCATCTTCCAGGCGGAGGACGACAGTGACGGGCGGCGGCGGAACAGAAGGAGCAGCAGCGGCGGCAGCAAGCGGAGTTGACTCCGGCCTTGTCACCTCGGGCTGCGGCTGCTGCAAGTCCGGCACGTCGGCGAACAGGGAGTCAGGAAGCAAACGGACAGCACCTCCGAAAAACCATCTACAACCCTCAGTATAGCGGATGCGCATCATGCGGCAGCCGCAGAAGTTCCTGCAGGTTCTCACCCATGATCCGCAGGCGTTCCGGCAGGGGCTGCGCGCCCAGCGCTTGCGTGAAGCCGGCGAGCGATTCTTTCCAGGTATGTTCGGGCATGTGAACGGGCCAGTTGCTGCCGAACCCGATGCGCGTGGGCCCGAAACTATCCACCAGATACTGCAGCGCAGGCCGGGCCGCGGCAGCGTCGAGTACACCGTCCATCTGAATCAGCACGCGCGGCAGCGGGCGGAGCGGCGCGAGGTTCCGCACCCACGCTTCCGGGCTGACGGCTTCACCGAGCGGCCAAGCCCGCACAATGATCCGAACGTCTGGAGCCGCGTCTGCCAGCGGCAGCGCGTGCGCGGGTGTGGTGACGCACACCAGGTCGCGTTCGGCGAGTTCGCGCGCCATGGCCGCAGGCGGATCGGCCACGCCGGCGAATTTCGTTTCGCGCCAGCGATCCCAGTCTGACGATGCGGTAGTGAGCGCCGGCGCGATCACGGCCAGAATGAAGGCATCGGTCAGCGAGAGCAACCAATCGGTTTCAGCAACCGGTTCGCCAGAGCAGGCATAGACCGCGGCTCCTTCGAAGCGATTGCGCGCCAGGATCGGCGCAAGATCTTCGACCGTGTAATCGCGATGCAGGGCCCGCCCGGGATAGGTGAACCTTGTGCGTTCGCAGAGCGAAACGGCGCCGTCAATCCGCAAACCTCAGTCTGCCATAATTGAGGAACAAATCATGCGCCGCCTGCGTCGTCAAGAAAAGGGAACCCGGGTTTGAGCGAATTTGCCATTCAGGCGCACGACTTAGTGAAAGTATTCCGAGCGCGCTGGTCCGGCCGCGAAGTGCGTGCGGTGGACGGCATCTCCTTCACGGTGGAGCCCGGCACCACGTTCGGCCTGCTGGGGCCAAACGGCGCAGGCAAGACCACGTGCGTGAAGACGTTGCTCTCGGCCGTGCACCCAACATCTGGCCACGCAACCGTGTTCGGGCACGATTCGCGCGACATGGCCGCGCGGCTGCCGATTGGCTATCTACCGGAGAACCACCGGTTCCCCACCTACTTCACCGGCGCGGGCATGTTGGACCTGTACGGCTCGCTCTCCGGCATGGACTCTGCCGCGCGCCGCCGCCGCATCCCGGAGTTACTGGAGTTGGTGGGCCTTGAAAAATGGGGCGATGTGCGGTTGGGTAAGTACTCGAAAGGCATGCTTCAGCGGGTGGGTCTGGCGCAGGCGATTCTGCATGAACCGCGCCTGCTGATTCTGGACGAACCCACTGACGGCGTGGATCCCGTGGGGCGAATTCACATTCGTGAAATTCTGCAAGGCCTGGAAGCCAAGGGCACCACGATCTTCATCAACTCTCATCAACTCGCCGAAGTGGAGATATTCTGCCGCGACGTGGCGATCCTGCATAAGGGTAAGGTGGCGCTGGCTGGGCGCGTGAAAGACCTCACCGGCAATCGAGGCTGGCGCCTCGTGGCTGCGGGCGTGCCGGAGCCGTTGCGTGCCGAACTAGCGGGCGATGCGCCGGGCCCGGAAGGCACCGTGCGCTTTGCCTTCCCTGACCTTGCCGCCGCCAACGCCGCGCTTGACCGGCTGCGCGCCGCGGGCGCCGTCATTCACTCGCTCACCGAAACCACCAGCACGCTGGAAGAGGTCTTCGTACGCACCGTCAAGCCCCAGGAGCGCACCGCCGCATGATTGTCACCCAGACGCTCGCCCTGATCCGTGACACGTTTCACGAAGCCATGGCCCGCAAGATTTTCTGGGGCCTGTTCGGATTGTCCACGGCGATAATCCTGTTTTTTCTGCTGCTGCTGCGCATTGACGTGGTGGAGGGCGGCGTAGCCACCATGTCGCTGTTCGGCTACCAAAGCCAACGCGGCATGGATGTGGAGCGCATGGTGCGCGGCGTGCACGGCTCCATCGCCACGTTCCTTTATAGCTTCGGGTTATTCCTCGCGCTGTTTGCGAGTTCAGGTCTGGTGCCCAGCCTGCTTGAGCCCGGGCGCATTGAGTTGCTGCTCTCCAAGCCCGTGGCGCGCTGGCATCTTCTGCTGGGGCGCTACCTCGGCAACGTGCTCATTGTGCTCGCCACTTCCACATGGCTGGTGGGCGGCGTGTGGTTGATCCTCGGCATCAAGACCGGCATCTGGACACCCCAGTTCTTGCTGGCGATCTTCACCACCTTGTTTTTGTTTTGCGTTCTGTTGTCGGTGGTGTTTCTAATGGGCGTGCTGTTTGAAAGCGCCGCGCTTGCCACGATGGTACCGGTGGCATTAATGTTGATCAGCCCCATTCTGGCGCAGGAGCGCACGGTGGTGAAGTTGTTGAGTTCGGAGACAGCGCGCACGGTGTGGCACACGCTCTATCAAATGCTTCCGAAAGTGTTCGACATCGGCCGCACCACGCTGCAACTCGTGCGGCGCGAACCAGTGGAAAGCTGGGACCCGTTTTTCACCTCCGCGCTGTTTGGCGTGGCCGTGTTGACCGTGGCGGTATGGCGATTCGAACGGAGGGATTTCTAAGTGAGGTACTGGGGACTGGCGGTGTTGGGCTTGGCGGCGCTGGCGGGATGCGGCGGCGGCGGATCAACTAACGCTCCACAGGGCTACGCGCTCGATCCTGCGCTGGCCCGCGCCGTTCCCGCGGACACGATCATCCTCGGGGCAATCCGCATGGACCGCGCCCGCCAGAGCCCGCTTTATCAGGAATGGCAAGCAAAGCTGCCGGCAACAGGTCTGGATGAGTTGAAATCGCGCTTCGGCGTGGACCCGCGCGCGGACTTGGACGAGTTGGTAGCCGCCTACAACGGCAAGGAAATGTTCACGCTGTTGCGCGGGCGCTTTAAGTCTGGCGACCTCGCGGCGAAGCTCACCGAAGCCGGCGGCGAACGCGCGGACCATGGCGGCAGGACTCTGGTGAAGCGCGGTGACACGGGCGTGGCTTTTTTGAGTGGCACCGTGGCCGCCGCGGGTCCTCTCCCGTTGCTTCACGCGGCGATCGGCGCAAAGGGTGCAGGCAAGCCTTCTTCGCTGCTCAGCAACCTCACATCCGTGCCTGTCGACGCGCATGTGTGGGTACTGACGACGGGCGGGGCAACGCTGAATTTCCCGCAAGGCAGCAACGCGGGCAACATCGACAAAGTGCTGTCGACGCTGCAAAGTCTGTCCGGGTGGGCGAATTTCGATCAGGGCCTGCGTATCGCGCTGCGCGGCACGGCCACCGATGCCGACGCGGCCAAACGCCTGCACACTCAGTTGCGCGGACTCATCGGCATGGGCCGGCTGTCGGCGCCCGACAATCGTCCGGAGATGTTGAAGCTCTACGACGCGATCGAAATCAAGCAGGTGGACAAGACGATCAAGGCGAACGCCAACGCCTCCGCCGAACTGCTGAAGCAGGTACTGGCGAAGTAGCTACGGCATCCGCAGGAGCCGCTCAATTTCAGGCCGCTCGGAAGCCACGAAGCAGTCGCGAATCGCTTGTTGGGCGCGCTCGGTAATCGCTCCGGCGCGCGAAGTGGGCCAGACCCAGAGAACGCGTTTGATGGGATCGGCGGGCGGGCCCTGTTGAAGCGCAACACGGTCTGCCGCGGCTTCTTCCATCAGTTGCCCCACCACCAGCGCCATGCGATCGCACGCCTCCTGCCGCTCGGCATCGCTGCTGCGCATCCAGTAGGGCTGGGCCAACGCCCATCGCCGCATATGGTCGCGCGCGGCAGTCCATCCATGCGCGGTTACTGGCGCGGCGCCGGGAACACTGAATTGCAGCAGAGCGGCATAAGCGGTAGCCCACCAATCCGTCATGTCGGCTAGTGACGCGCCGCGCTCCCGCATCAGGAGTTCAAAGAGAGCGAGGCGGCGCGCCGACACGCCGGAGCCGAAGGCATGGTCGA
>VFZP01000299.1 GCA_016871115.1 Acidobacteriota bacterium | reverse complement strand
GACCCGCGCATGAGACTCCTGTACTGGTTTCCCCTGCTTGCGCTTCCTGCGCTCGCGCAGGAATGCGTCTACACCGTCTCGCCCACCAGCTTTAGTGTGCCCGCCGCCGAAACCGGCGGCATCGTGCGGACGTTACGCATCGACGTAAGCCGCGGCGGTTGCGCGTGGACCGCGCGCAGCAACGTGAGTTGGATCACCGTCTCTTTCGGCCAGTCCGGCACTAACGACGGCACCGTCGGCATCCGCGTCGACGACAACCGCGAGGCGCTCACGCGCCTCGGTACGCTCACCATCGCGGGCCAGACCATCCCCGTAACCCAGGCCGCGGCCAACTGCAACTTTACCATCTTCCCCACCTCCGCCGTCGTGGGCGCCAGCGGCGGCACGGGCTCGTTCGAAGTCCGCACTGCCTGCAGTTGGCAAGCCGTCACCAACACGGAGTGGATCACCGTTGTCACGCCGGAAAACGGCCGGGGCGCGGGCACGGGCGCGGTGGGATATTCGGTGCGAGCCAACACCACTGGCGCAACGCGTACCGGCTCCATTGAAGTGGGCCCGCTGCGCTTCAACATTCAGCAGCCTGCCGCTTCCTGCACGCAGTCGCTAACGCCCGCGCAGGTCTCGCTCAGTGCCGCGGGCGGCAACGGCTCGTTCGCCGTCGCCAGCGGCTGCGCGTGGACCGCCTCCGCCTCCGCCTCGTGGATTCAGCTCACCGGCGCAACGTCGGGCGATGGCAACGGCACCGTCGCCTACACGGTGCAGGCGAACGCGCAGGCCGCCGCGCGCTCCGGCAACATTCGCGTTGGCAGCCAGACTTTCACGGTCAACCAAGCCGGTTCCGGCTGCGCGGTGGTTCTCTCGCCCACCAGTGCAAGTTTGCCGGCAGCAGGCGGCAGCGGCACGATTGCGGTCGCCGCAACGTGTACCTGGACCGCGTCGACGAACGAAAACTGGCTTCGGCTCACCACGTCTGCAAGCACCGTCAACTTTACCGCCGAGCCCAACAACTCAGGCGCGGCGCGCATCGGCGCCATCGCCATCGGTGCCCAATCGTTCACGGTCACACAAGCCGCCGGTGGTTGTGCTGTCACCGTCAGCCCCGCCTCGGTGCAGATCGGCATCGCCGGCGGCTCCGGCAGTCTGCTGGTGAGCGCTGCCAACGGTTGCCGTTGGACTGCCAGCCCGTCTGCCGCCTGGCTCACGCTCAACCCATCGTCAGGCGACGGCGGCGCCACCGTCTTCTACAATGCGTCCGCCAACACCGGCCCTGCGCGTACCGCTGCCATAACCGTCAACGCGCAATCGGTCACCGTCACGCAGGCCGGTTCGTCGCCGAGCTTCACTGCCGCTGGCGTGCGTCACGCGGCCAGTTTCGTCAGCGGCCCGCTCGCGCCCGGGCTCATCGTCACCATCTTCGGCAACTCGCTCGGCCCGGCAGATCTCACGGTCGCCACGCTGATCGCCGCGAATGCGTTTCCCACCGAAATCGCCGGCACGCGCGTGTTGTTCGATGGCGTCGCCGCGCCGCTCCTTTATGTGAGCGCAAACCAATTGAGCACGGTGGTTCCCTTCGCCGTGCGGGGATCCACACGGATTGAAGTGGAAGCGCGCGGGGCGCGCTCGTCGCCCGTCATGCTGCCGGTCTCACTCACCGCGCCCGGCATCTTCACGCAGTCCGCCCAGGGTTCAGGCCCCGGTGCCATTCTCAATCAAAACTTTACGGTGAACGGTCCGTCCAGCCCAGCCGCGCCGGGGTCGTTTGTGTTCGTGTTCGCAACCGGCGGCGGCGCTATGCAGCCGGCTGTTCGCGATGGATCGCTGGCGCCGGGAGCTGCGGGTGTGTTGGTGCCGTTCGCCGCCGAGATCGATGGAGCAGCAGCGGTAGTGGATTATGCCGGCGCCGCGCCTGGACTCATTGCCGGTGTTCTGCAAATGAACGTGCGAGTGCCGTTCGATGCGCGCATCGGCGAACTCCCGCTGGTGATTCGCGTAGACGAAGCCGCCAGCCAGCCAGGCGTGACGGTTTCAGTAAGATAGACGGCGCATGAAATTCTGGTTGGGGGGAGTCGCGGCGTCGCTGGCCGTAGGCGGCGTCTTCGCGCAACAACCAGTGCAGCCGTTCGCTTCAACCGGGACGTCGTGGACGAGCATCAGGCGCGGCGATCCCTATTTGCCGATGACAGCCGAGGACCGGCTCCGGTTCTTTCTACGCCGCGCCGTGACTAGCCCCGGCACTCCAGCGCGCGCCGCTTTCCTCGCCGCGTTCGACCAACACGCCAATGACCCCGAAGGCTGGGGCCAAGGGTGGGACGCCTTCGGCAAACGGGTGGGAAGCCGCCTGGCCCGCAGTGCCGTGCGCAACGGCATCGAAAGTGCGTCGGCAATCGCGCTCGGCGTTGACCAACGATACATCTTCTGTAACTGCGATGGCATGTTGCGCCGCACGGGCCACGCCCTCGCCATGAACTTCGTCACCTACAATCGCCAGGGTCACTGGGTGCCAAACATGCCGCGCATTGGCAGTACCATCGCCGCCGAGTACATCGGCCTCACTTGGCTGCCCCCCGGAACGCGCACGGCGAGTCAGGCCACTCGCGGTTTGGCCTTGAATCTGATCACCGGTAGCCTCACCAACGTCTGGCGCGAGTTCTCGCCGCCCATGATGCGCCAACTGAAAGCCAAACTGAAACGCTAATGACACGCCGCCATTTCCTGGGCGCCACCGCCGCGTCCGCCACCACCGCCGCGCCCGCTCTATTGGGCCAAGCCGGCAAGAAGCGCAACATTGTCTTCATCCTGGTGGACGACCACCGCTTTGACTTCATCGGCGCGCTCGGCCATCCCTGGCTGAAGGGCCACACTCCAAACCTCGACAAGATGCTCGCGCGCGGCGTACACTTCCGCAACGGCTTCGTCACATCGTCGTTGTGCTCGCCGAGCCGCGCCTCGATTCTCACGGGCCAGTACATGCACGCACATCGCGTGTTCGATAACTTCTCGCCGCTCGATCAAAAACTTGCGACGTTCCCGCGCCTGCTCCAGCAGCAAGGCTATAAGACCGGGTTCCTCGGCAAGTGGCACATGGGTGGCGATAGCGATGCCCCGCAACCGGGCTTCGATCAGTGGATCAGTTTCCGCGGCCAAGGCGACTACTACAACCCTACGATCAACCGCAACGGCGTTTCAGAAAAGATCAACGGCTACATGGGTGACGTGCTCACGGGCGAAGCGCGCCGCTTCATCCGCGAGAACGCCAGCCGCCCGTTCTGTTTGTATCTCTCGCACAAGGCGGTCCACTATCCGTTCCAGCCGCCCAAGCAGCACGCCAACCTCTGGGCCGGACTCGCCGCGCCCAAGCCCGCATCGATGCCGTACAAAGAGGAGTTCTACCAGCAGCTCCCCGAGTGGGTGAAGCGCCGCCGCTATTCGCGCCATGGCGTGGACGGGCTGTTTGGCCACACGGCGAACTTCGACGATGCTTACCGCGGCTACTGCCAGTGCCTCCAGTCGATCGACGACAGCGTCGGCGAAGTGATGAACGAACTCGAAGAACGGGGCCTCGCGAACGACACGCTGGTGGTCTACATGGGCGACAACGGCTACATGTGGGGCGAGCATGGCCTCGTGGACAAGCGCGCCATGTGCGAGCCGTCGATCCGTGTGCCGTTCATCGCGCAGTGCCTGGATTTGACCGGTTCGCGTTCGGTGGACGCGATGGCCCTGAATCTCGACCTTGCGCCGACGTTCCTCGAAGCGGCAGGCCTTGCCGCGCCGCCCGCCATGCATGGCCGTTCGCTGTTGCCCCTGCTGCGCGGCGCAACGTCCGCGGACTGGAGGCGCGAGTTCATTTACGAGTACGAGTGGGAGCAGGACTACCCGAACACGCCGACGATCACGGGCCTGCGCACCGCTCGCTACAGCTTGATGCTGACGCAAAGCGTGTGGGACATCTCTGAACTCTACGACCTCGAGAGGGACCCGGACCAGATGAAGAATCTCGTGGCCGACATCCGCATCCCTCCCCACCAGCGCGGGCGCATGAGTTCCAACATTCCGGACGCCGAACGCCGCCAACTCGTCGACGGGCTGCAATCGCGCCTTGCGAAACTGCTCGCCGGCACCGGTGGCGATCCGCGCCGCGCGGGCAAGTGAGAAGAGAGCTTCCGCTTCGCGCTCTAACGCGCCGAATGGACCGTGTAGCGATGCCGCGCGAGGACTTTAGGCGCCGGCGAGCCCAGCCGCTGGCGGGCCTCCGGTGTGAGGCTTACGTCAATGCGCCGCGTCTGCCCCAATTCCAAGGGAGGCGGCGAATAACTCGCGGAATAGCGATGCTGGATGCGCTCCAGCGTTTCCTGAAGTGACCGCCCCATCTGACGGGACTCCACCGCTTCGCCTCCCGTTTCGCACGCCAGTTGGAAGAGGCCCAAGCCGCCCGGCACCATGACATGGAGTACGGCGCGAGCAGTTCGTTCAACTGGCGTGCGCATGCCGCGATCGCCTCGTCCGTATGTTCGTCGAACACCATCACGCTCAGCTTGTCTTGCGCTCCGAGGGTTTGGCGGGCGACCGCGGCCAATTCGGTTTGCCGCTCCTTCAGGGAGGCAGAGATGTCCAGCAGTAGCGCAACCCTGTGTAATGCGAATGAGTAGTCAAACCTCACGACGCGGCTAGCAACGCCTTCGTCCCAGACGCGGAAGTCCTGATGCGTTAAATTGCGTACCGCGCGATTGCCCTGTGTCACCTGTGCGTTGAGCTCAACAATTGTGACGGAGTCGATGATCGAATCCGCCTCCTGTGTCCATCCTGCGGCCACGAGGAGCAGCGGCGCGGCAATTGCACAGCAGCACTTCATGGCAGCTTGTGCCCCTTTTCGCGCCCGCACTTCCGGTACAGGCGTTCCCAGCTTCTGCCGCGCGGCTGGAGATAGCTGCGCTTCGACTCGCCGCGGTTGCCCAGGCGTGTCTTCGGGCGCGCGATAGTGCAGGCTGTAGCGTACGCGGATGCGCTGCATCATCTCCTGGAAGGTCTCACCGGTTTTGCTGGCTTTCAATATCTCACCGCCCGTGGCCTGCGACAGCTTGAACACATCGGCGGGCGTGAAGTCCGGGTTGTACGTCACGCCCTTCCGGTTCTGCTCCGGAGGCTTGGCGTTGGGCGTCACGATGGCGTTAAGCACCGAATCGGCCGTATTCAGAGCCTCAATGGTCTGCTGGTCCGTCACCTGGTAGTGCAAGCACTCGTTGTCCGTCAGAATCACAATGGCGCGGCGGCCCGGTTTGTTGCCTGCCTGTTCGCGTAGATAACGCGCCGAGTCGATGATCGCCGGATTGATGTTGATGCCCGCGCCGACTTGCTTGTTCTTTTTCCCCTGCCCGATCACGGCGGCGGCATCTTCGCGATTGGCGTTGAACTCGTGGCCCAGGTGCGATTCGCGGCCAAAGAAGATCACGCTCAGCTTGTCCTCGGGCCGGAGCGTCCGCAGTGTCTGGCGCGCGACGGCAGCCATTTCGTCCAGCCGCTTGTTCATCGAGCCGGAAACGTCAAGCAGCAGCACGATCCACAGGGGTTCCGAGTTATGCCCGAAGTATTCGATCTCGCGCGGTGAGCCTTCGTCGAGAACTCGAAAATCCGCCTTGGTGAGATTGCCCAGCGCACGCTTGCCCTGCACCAGCTGTGCGTCCACGCGCACCAAGGCAACGCCAGACCGGAACACCGCTTCCTCCTGAGCCGCTGCCGGCGGTTGCTGTGCCATGCCCGCGGCGGCGAAGATGAGGAGTACTGCCCAAGCGGCGCTCATGAAGAACATTATCGTTGGTACGGCGGGTCATATCGACCACGGCAAGTCCGCGCTGGTGCGCGCGCTTACGGGCATTGAGACGGATCGCTGGGGAGAAGAGAAGCGCCGCGGCATCTCGATTGACCTCGGTTTTGCCCATCTCACGCTCGGCCAAACGCGCCTCGGCTTCATCGACGTGCCCGGCCATGAGCGCTTCGTCAAGAACATGTTGGCCGGTGCGGGCGGCATCGATCTCGTGTTGTTCGTCATCGGCGCGGACGAGTCGATCAAGCCGCAAACACGCGAGCATTTTGACATCTGCCGGCTGCTGGGCATTCGCCGCGGCATTGTGGTTCTGACCAAGGCCGACCTCATCGATGCCGAGTGGCTGGAACTCGTGCGCCTCGAAGTAGACGAATTCATCGCCGGATCGTTCCTCGAAGCAGCGCCCGTCGTCGCGGTCAGCGCCAAGACGGGGCAGGGCATCGACGAGCTCAAAAAACTGCTGGCCGCCGAAGCCGGCGCCGTGGCCGCCAAGAGTAGCGCGGGCCACTTGCGCCTGCCAATCGATCGCGCGTTTGCGATGAAGGGCTTCGGCACCGTGGTCACCGGGACGCTGGTGGCGGGCGCGCTCACGGTGGAGCAGGAAGTGGAAGTGGCCGAGCGCGGGCTCAAACTCCGCGTGCGCGGCGTGCAGGTACATGGCGACGCGGCCAAGCGCGCCTACGCGGGGCAACGCACTGCGGTGAATCTCGCGGGCGTGGAAGCCGGCGATCTTTCGCGCGGCATGACCGTGATTGAGCCCGGCCGTCTCCGCGCGTGGAGCACCATCGATTGCGAACTCGACCTGCTGCCTTCGGCGAAGCCGCTGAAGCATCGGGCGCCGGTGCACTTTCATGCGTGGACCACCGAGACCGAAGCGCGCGTGAAACTGCTGGGCGACAAGTCCACGCTCGAACCCGGCGGCCGTGCACTGGTGCGCTTGGAACTTAAAGAACCCGTGCCGTTGCTGCCGGGCGACCGCTTCATCATCCGCCAGTTCTCGCCCGTCACCACCATCGGCGGCGGACGCGTGGTGGCGCTGCCCACCGAGCCGCGCCGCCTGCGCCGCAAAGACATTGAGGCGCGCGCGCGGCTGCTCGCGGCCTGCGCGCCGGAGCAGCGCTTGCTGCAAGCCGTCAGCGAAGCGCCATGTGGCTTGCCGATCCCAACGGCCATTCAGCACACCGGCCTCACGGACGCTGAAATCAAAGCCGCGGCGTTCGGTGCAGTGATCAAGCTCGATGCGCCCGTCGAGTGGTATGCCCCGCGCGATTGGTGGAAAGCGCGCGGCGAGGCGCTGCATACCTCGGTCACTTCCTTCCACCGGCAAAACCCGCTGCTGCCCGGTTTGCCGAAAGAGCAGTTTCGCGCGCGCGAACTCGCAGGCGCGCCAGAGTGGATGCTGGACGCGTTGATCAAATCATCCGCTACCGTCACGGCGGAAGCCGACGCGCTGCGGCTCAAGACGCATCAGCTTCACCTTAAACAAGATGAAGAAGAGGCCTTCACGCGTATCGTCGAAGCCTTCGCGCGCGCCGGGCTGGCCGTGCCATCCACCAACGAGGTACTCGCATCCAGTGGCGTTGATCCGGCCCGCGCTCGCACGCTGCTGCAACTGCTTTTTCGCCAGAAGCGGCTGGTGCGCATCAGCGACGAACTCATCTACCATCCGTCGGCGATCGGTCAACTCAAGCAGCTCCTCGCCGCGCGCAGGGGCGAGAAGTTTGGCGTGGGCGAGTTCAAAGACTGGACAGGCGTGAGCCGCAAGTACGCCATCCCGCTGCTTGAGTTTCTGGACCGCGAACGCATCACGCGCCGCGATGGCGACTCGCGCGTCGTGTTGTAGAGGCGCTTCCGGTACACTGAGGGCGGCCCCTATGCACGACCCCAAGGACCGCACGTCGCCCAAACTACATTCCTCCACCGAAGTGATCTCGGGCAGTTATGGCCCGGCGTTGTCGCTCGGCTCGGCGCGGCCCACGGTATTCCGTTCGTCCACCGACGTCTTCCCCACGCCCGAGGCCGCCGAACGTGCCTTCGCCGTCGCCACGGGCCGCTCTCGCGCTGCGCAGGGTGAGAACGTGCCGCTTATTTACGCGCGGCTGAATCATCCGAACGCCGAGATTCTGGAAGATCACCTGGTGCCGCTGGAAGCCGGCGCGCGCCGCGGCCGTGTTCAATTCGGGCATGGCGGCGATCATGACGGCGCTGTGCGCCTTTACCAAGCCCGGTGACCGGCTCGTGTACACGGTGCCGCTCTACGGCGGTACGCAGCATCTCATTCACGAATT
>VFZP01000298.1 GCA_016871115.1 Acidobacteriota bacterium | reverse complement strand
GCGATCCCCACGTTCGCGCTGACGCCGTGCGCCGACATGGCCCGGCTCGCGGATGTCACCGCTGCCATGCAGACCGCCACTCACTGCGCGGTCGCGATCACCTTGCGGCCGTCGGCTGACTCCGAGATCCAATCCGCATTGTGGCTTCCGTCTCCTTCCCGCTGGAACGGCAAGTTGCTCATGGAAGGCGGCGGTGGTTTTGTGGGCAGCATCAACACCGGCGGCATGTTGAACGCCTTGCGCGAGGGATATGCGACTGCGTCCACCGACACAGGGCACACGGGCGGCAGCGGCAGCTTTGCGATGGGGCATCCGGAGAAGGTGGCCGACTTCGCCTATCGCGCGGTGCATGAAACCGCGGTGCGGGCCAAGGCGCTCATCGCGGCGTACTACGGCCGCGCGCCGCGCCTTTCGTATTGGGAAGGCTGCTCCACGGGCGGGCGTCAGGGGCTGATGTCCGCCGAACGGTACCCGGAAGACTTCGACGGCATCATCGCAGGCGCGCCAGCCAACAACCAGATCTTTGTCTGCGCCTGGCGGATGAGGCTGCTGATGACCTCGCTGAAGTCGCCCCGCCATGTACTGCCGCCCGAGAAGCTGAAACTGCTGAACGCCGCCGTGCTGTCCCAGTGCGACGCCAACGATGGAGTGCGCGACGGGCTCCTGGAAGACCCGCGCGACTGCCGTTTTGACGTGAGCAGCCTCGCCTGCAAAGGCGCTGAAACCGACTGCCTGTCTCCGGAGCAGATCGAAACCGTCCAAGCCGCCTACAGCGACGCGCGGGTGGCGGCGACGGGAGAGTTGATTTACCCGGGGCTGCCATTTGGCGGAGAACTCGGCTGGCGGCTGCCCGCTGGCGCCGCCGAACCGGGCGCGATGGATATCGACATGTTCCGCTACATCGCCAATCAGAACGCCGCGTGGGACTGGCGCAACTTCGACCTCGAAAAGGACGTGGCCCGCGCGCTTGTCCACGGTAAGGCGATCCATGCCGTCCAGCCGGATCTGACAAAGTTCAAGGCGCGCGGCGGGAAACTGCTGATCTATCACGGGTGGAGCGACGGCGGCACGAGCGGCGCGATTTCGGCTTTGAATACCGTCAACTACTACGAGTCGATCCTGAAGGCGATGGGGCCGAACCAGGGCGACTGGCTCCGGTTGTTCATGCTGCCTGGCGTGGCGCATTGCGGGGGCGGCACGGGGCCGAACCAGTTCCATGCGCTGGCGGCGCTGGAGCGCTGGCGGGAGCAAAACGAGCCGCCGCAATCGATCACGGCGGTTCGATTGAAAGAGCGCGGCCGCGTGGATATGACGAGGCCGCTTTGTCCCTATCCGCAGCGCGCGGTGCACAGCGGATCGGGCAGCATCTACGACGCCGCGAACTTCGTTTGCAAGGCCATGGGCGAGTGAACCGTTACTTCTTCTTCGCCGCCGGCGGCTTGGGCAGCGTGATCGTCACCGCTGCGTTTTCGTAACCCTTCATGACTGCCTGCACGGGCGTGGGAACGCCGGGTGTGAGCGGATGGGCGGCGAAGCCTTTTGCGTCGGTCTGCACCGTCTTGCCCGCGATGGTGACATTGACGCCTTCCACCGGGTCGCCTACGTCGGTAACGGTGATGCCGGCGGCGCTGCCTGAAACTTCCAGCAGCGGACAAACGCGCGTATGGAACGTGGCGGCTTTGTCCGGGCCAACCATCGATACGTGCGCCACGGCGTCCAATGGTCCGCTGGAGCCCTCGCCGACGAGCGAGGCTAAGTTGGCCCCCACAACCGGCGCGCCCACTGTGTAGGCCTTGCTGAAGCGCGACAGCGCCTTGTTGCTGCGCATCGCCGACGCCGTTTGGTTGCCGTTCACCCACAGCAGCCAGTAGCGCCCTTCCGGGCCCGCGGCGAGCCAGATGCGGCGGATGCCTTCGGCTTTCGTTACGTTCAACGCCTCGCCGCCGCGCACGTTCCAGAGCTTGACGTCAGGTCCGTTGAAGTACGCCAGGTACAACCCCGGCGCGCCTACGCGCGGCGCGAGCGCGGTTTGCTGATTTGGATCCGGACCCGAGCCCGGCGCCAGTTGCGGCTCACCCGGCGCGGGTTTGACGGCGCGCACGTAAAGTCCCGGAGCTCTGCGGCCGTTGTGGAACCACGCGGCCCACACTTCGCCCGAGTCACCGTCCTGCGCCAGTTGCACGTTGGAGGCACAGCACTCGTTGTCCCAAGTGGTCTCTACCGCTGCCTTGGGCCCGAAGGCGTCTTGCAGCAGCACCTTGCTGCCGTTGTCCACATACGCGGCCACGGGCTTGTTCTCTTTGCCCGGCACAGCCGCCAGGTAGGACACCTTCGCGCCCGGCGACTGCGCACCGGGCGCGAGCGTCCAGGTGGCGCCGCTGTCCGTTGACGTAGCCGTGTAGAGGTTTCCGGCGTTGTAAGGACCGTTCCGCTCGGAAGACCCGCGCTGGCCGCTAAAGAATACCTGGAGCGTGCCGCCTGCCAGCAGCACGGCCTTGGGCAGAGAGAAGCCATCCCAGTTCGCCGCGATGGCGTTAGGCGCTCCCGCAGGCTTGCCATCGGCTGCGGCAAGGCTCAGATGCATCAGGCTGCGCTTGGGACCGGCGGTCCGCCAGAATACGTGCAGCACGCCATCCTTCGTGCGCACCGTGGCGGCTTCCATCAGATCGTCACCGCGGCCCGGGGCGAGGCGCGTCCACGCGGGCGTTTGCGCGCCGGCAGAGAGAGAAAGCGTCAGCATCAGCAAGGGAGCGCCGAACGGGAATCGAACTCTCACGGTCTTCAGTCCTCCATTACGACGTTGCCGAGGCCGCGCGGCAGGCGGTCAGCAGACTCAGTTCTTCAGCTGGTTCTATCGTGCGCAGATCCAGCAGCAACCGCTCATCTTCCAGGCGGGCGACCACGGGCGGTGTTTGCGCGCGCAGACGCCGCTCGAACGCGGCCAGCCCCGGGCCCTGCAGCGCCACGTTCCAGGTGGGCAAGGTCTGTTCCGGCGTAGACCCGCCGCCCAGCAGGGATTGGCCCGGGATGACTTCTATGCTGAACCCTGGCAGCGCTCCCAACGCGGCGGCAAAGGCGCGGGCCCGCTCGCCGATACGGTGCGCCGGCAGCGCGATCATGCGCAGGGCGGGGATGCGGTCCCACCGTTCCAGCAGTGTGTCGCGAAGCGTCGACTCAAGCATGGCTAGAATCAGTTTGTCCAGCCGCAGCGCGCGGAACATCGGGTTGCGCCGGAGCCGCGCCACCAGTGCCGCGTCGCCCGCGAGAATGCCTGCCTGCGGGCCGCCCAGCAATTTGTCGCCCGAGAACGACACAAGCGATACGCCATCGGCCAGCGACTCCTGTACGCGCGGCTCTCGCACGCCGTATGGCGTCAGGTCCGCGAGGCACCCGCTGCCCAGGTCTTCATAGAGCGGCACACCGGCTTCGCGCGCCAGTTTGGCCAGATCCGCGCGGGCCGGCTTGCCCGTGAAGCCTTCGATGCGGAAGTTGGACGGGTGCACGATCATGATCAGCCGCGTGCGCTCGTTCAGCGCCGCGCGGTAGTCTTCGAGGCGAGTGCGATTGGTGGCGCCTACTTCGCGCAGCACCGCGCCGCTACGCGTCATGATGTCGGGGATGCGAAATCCGTCGCCGATCTCAATCAGTTCGCCGCGCGAGACGATGGCCTCTCCCCCCGCGGCCAGTTCGTTGAGCGCAAGGTAGGTGGCCGCGGCATTGTTGTTCAAGGCAACGGCGGGCGCGCCGAGAATCCGCTCCAGGAGCCTGCCCACATGCACGTCGCGTTTGCCGCGCGCGCCGGCCGCCAGATCGTACTCCAGGTTTGAATATCCTTCCGCCAGAGCGCTCATTGGCGCGAGCGGCGCGCGTCCGAGGTTGGTATGGAGGATCACGCCGGTGGCGTTGATAACGCGGCGCAAAGAAGGCGCTTCCCACGCCTCCAGCGCACGGCGTGCGTCCGCTTCGATTTCGGCGGCGTCCGGCGCGGCGGCACCCGGTTTCGCGCGAACGGCTCCGCGCGCGCTCTCGATGGCCGCGCGAGTTTCCGCCGCCAGCAGAGTGTGAGGGAAACGGGGCGCGAGGTCGGCAAGGCGGTCCAGCAGTTCGTGCACCGAAGGCAGCGCGCGCAAAGTGGGAGTCGCACTCATAGATTCAAGATCACATGGACGGGATGGTCAAAAGTGGAAGGGATGCGAGAGGCGGACATACATCGGAGGAATTAGGGCTTGCCCAAGCCCAGTACGTCCGCTTGAATTCTCGCTTTTGCCCAATGGTACCGCATAAATCGAAGAAATGTCAATGGCCGCTCGGTGTTTATACCCAGCGCGGGGGCTACTTCCTGCGATTGCGGCCCGGCCAGCGTGCCCATTCGAGGCCAGGGTGCTCCGTCCGGAACTGAACTAACCGTCCGTGTTCCACTTCGGTCACATAGCACGTCCGGCCGTCCGGTCCGCCGAAGCAAAGGTTACTGGGACGCTTGCCCAATACATCCACCTCGCGCAGAATCGTGCCGTCGGGCGCCACCACCACTACCGTGCCTTTGCCATAGCGGGTGATGTAGAGGTTTCCCTTGCTGTCGCAACGCATTCCGTCAAAACCGTGGTCGGGAAACTGACGCAGCAGGCGCTTCCCGGAGAGCCCTCCATCGCGCCCGATGGTGAAGGCCCACACGTTGCGCTGCACGCTCTCGTTCACGTAGAGGGTCTTGCCGTCGGGGCTCACTTCAATGCCGTTGGTGGTGCCCATGCCCTCGGCGACTAGCCGTACTCTCGCCCTGGTATCCACCCGCCAGATCTGCCCGGTACCGGCCTGCCAGTTGGGGTCGCTTGCGTACAGTACGCCGCGGGCTGTGATGGCAAGGTCGTTCGGTTGATTCATGCGCGCTTCATGCGCAAAAACTTTCGCGGCGCGGGTACGCGGGTCCACCAGCAGGACGTTGTGGCCCGTGTAGTCAGCCACGAACATGCGGCCCCGGCGGTCAAACCGGATACCGTTGCCGAGGCTTCCCTCCGGCATCTTGAGCCATACCTCGGCGAGGCCCGCGGGCGTTACGCGGCCGATGGTGGGCTTGGTCTGGTAGCTGACGGCGTAGACGTTGCCTTCGCGGTCCACTGCCGGGCCTTCGATCTCCGGCGTGAACGAATGCGGAGGCGTCAGCGGGGTGGCGACGTAGAGGTCTTCAGCAGAAGCTATCGCTGTCATGGTGAGCAAGAGGATGGGGACAAGGCGCAGCACTCCGCTATCGTATACCGAGCTTGTCCTCGAAGTAGCGAAGGCTGATGCGGGCGCTCTCGCGCGGCGGGCGGAACGGAGAGCTGTCGAGTTCGACGGTGAGAAAGCCCTGCCAGCCGATGGCGTCGAGGTGCGACTTGATGGCGGCAAAGTCCACGCCGCCGTGGCCGAGCGGAAAGAACGGCGGGTCTTTCATCATGTCGGGCCGGTCTAGCCTTTTGGGCGCGCCGCCTTTCCACTCGGGCTTGGTGTCTTTGAGGTGGAACTCCACGATGCGATGGCCCAGCTTTTTGGTGAGCGCCACCGGGTCCATGCCGGCCATGGTGATGTGCCCGGTGTCGAGCACGAAGGCTAGGTCCTTGGCATTGGTGTGGCTCATCACGTAGTCCACTTCGCGCTGGTTTTCAAACTGCGCCCACATGTGCGCGTGTACGGCGAGGCGGATGCCTTCGGCGCGGAGCGCGGCGCCCAGCTTCTGCAGCAAGGCGGAGATCTGCACGAGGTCCGCCTCGGTAGTGCCTTCCGGGCGGCGCGGGCCGAGGTTGATCTTCAGATGCGTGCAGCCGAAATGGCGGATGAAGCGGCCGAGCTTCAGATGATCTTCGATGAGCTTGGCGTGCCGCGCGGGGTCTTCAAAATGCATCTCCAGCGGCCCGCCGTTGCAGATAGTGACGAACTTCACGCCGATGTCGCTGATGCGTTTCTGCAGTTCGGCAGGCTTGTCCCAATACGCCGTGAAGTAGTGGATGAACGATTCCACCCACCGGTAACCTACGGCGCGCGACTCGCGGAAGGAGAGGAACACATCGTCCTCCCATCCGCCGCGCGTGTTGGACGTGATGCCCACGCGGTACGACGCTTTGGCGGCGGATAGAGCGGTGGCCGCCGCTGCCGCTGAAGCCATCAGATCACGCCGCCGCATGGGTGCCTCCTAGTTGGCCTTCAGGCCCGCGATCCACACGGTGTCGATGGCGCGCGCGTTGCGGATATCGTCAAGCGGGTTCTTGGTGAGCACAACGAGATCGGCCCAGTGGCCTTTGGTGAGCGTGCCAAGATCGTTCTGCTTGCCAAGGAACTCGGCGGCGTTTTTCGAAAACGACTGGATGATCTGCATCGGCGTCAGGCCGGCCTGCGCCATGAGCTCCATTTCCCAATGTTCGAAGAAGCCGCTGAAACGGGCCGGCGGGCCGGTGTCGGTACCGAAGGCAAACGGCACGCCGGCGTCGGCCAGCTTCTTCAGGTTTGCCTGGGCGGTCCTGAGGAACCCGGGCCACAGGTGCGTTTCCTTATCGTTGGCCTGCTTCTTCTGGAACGCGTCGCCGCGGATGGTTTCGAGTGTCGTGGCGTCGAGCGAGCGGGTGAAGAACGGATCGCTGAGCATGGCGTCGGGGTTGGCGTAGACAAACATGGACGCCTCGCGCGTGAAGGTGGCCGCCATCTGCCAGGCGCCGCGCTTCTTCATGAGCTGGATCAGTTCGCCGTCCACCGGCTTGTCGCGCACCGAGTGGGCGAGGCCGTAGAGC
This sequence comes from Acidobacteriota bacterium, assembly GCA_016871115.1. Taxonomy (GTDB): domain Bacteria; phylum Acidobacteriota; class Terriglobia; order Bryobacterales; family Bryobacteraceae; genus VFZP01. The sequence continues at coordinate 1,364 of VFZP01000298.1, read as the reverse complement.
CCGGCGTCCACCAACTTCTTGGCGTCGTCGAGATAGAAGATGTGCGCGGCTACTTTGAGGCCGTGCTTGCGCGCGCCGACGATGATGGCCTGGCAAAGGTCGATGGAGATTTTCTGTTCCTTGCCGAGGTGATCGTCCACCCAAATCTTGACGAGGTCCACTTTCTTGGCCACCAGCGTCTTCATCGCGGCGTCGATCTCTGCGGGTGTGCCCACTTCATACGGCACGCCCTTCATGCCGGGGGCAGCCGTGGGGTAGCCCTTCACGCCGGTGAACCCGCGGTAGGCGGTGAAGATGCGCGTGCGCGGATCGCGGCCGGCGCGCTGGGCGGCGCGGACGTCGAAGATCAGTTCCTGGTCTGACCCCATGCTGATGACGGTGGTTACGCCGTACTGTGCATAGGTCTTCAGTTGCTTGTTCAAATTGTTGACGGTGAAGTTCTTGGGGTCCGCCGTCAAGCCCACCACGTTGCCGAGATGGCTGTGCATGTTCATGATGCCGGGCATAACGAACTTGCCGGCGAGGTCCACACGCTCGGCGCCAGCCGGCGCTTTGGGCGCGCCGCTTTTGGGGCCGGCATATTGGATGCGGCCGTCCACCACCAGGAGCGCCGCGTTGGGCACGGTGGCCTTGCCGGTGCCGTCAATCAGAGTGAAATTTTCCAGGAGTTTTGTTTCGCCCCAGGCGGCTGGCAGCGCGGCCAACGCGAGGGCTGTCAGGTCGAGGAAACGCCTCATTCCTCAGGATTGTACCACCGGCACATGGTGGCCATCCGGCAGATAGGCGTTGCCCAGCCACTCAATGCGGTCAAGCGCAAAGGCGATGCGGCGCGCACCGCCTTCAGGGTGCGGCGCGTCGTAGATGGGGACGATGGACTGTGAGGCGGAGACGTACAGTGTCAACAAATCCTGCCGCCTCACTGACACGGGAAGGCGCAGGTGGAACTCGCCCTGCACGGAGCCCGACAGCAGTATTGCGCCGTTCACCGACACCTCCAGCCGCTGACCGCTGAGCCATGCCGTAGGCGGCACGCGGCCCGACAGCGTCAGCACGCCCTGGCCGCCGGGAAGGATGCGCATCATGCCCGGCACGCACAACCCGTCCACATACCAGCCAGCCTGCTGAATGGCGCCGGGAATGCGGCGGTACATCGTGGCCATGGCGGCGCGGAGTACGAAGCTGACGGCGAGTTGGAGCCGCTCACTGAGGGCCGGCCACCGGCGCAACCGTTGCGCCACGGCTTGGCAGGCAATCGCTTCATACGCGCCGAGCCCGTAGAGCAGCACGCCAGTGTCCTGTAATGGAATTAGCCTGCAATAACGGCAGCCAGGGATTCCCGGACCCTGGTGATCTTTCGGAGGATG
>VFZP01000297.1 GCA_016871115.1 Acidobacteriota bacterium | reverse complement strand
GTGGGAGAGTGAGCACGGCGGCGCAGCGTGGATCGCACTTCTGGAGTGAGCTCGATGGTCGAGACAGGGCGTGCCATGGCTAAGCATGGCACACTTCCGACGTTATTTGAATGCAATTCAATTACAGAACACTAGGGCGATGGGCAGCGACGGACCTTCGAAGTAGTGGAAGCGGGTCTCAAACCCGAGCCGGTGGTAGGCGGCGATGGCCGGAAGGTTGGAAACCTCCACGTTCAGGCCGATGGTGCCGATGCCGCGCGCGCGTACGGCGTCCACAACGGCGGAAAGCACGGTTTGGCCGAGACCCTGGCCGCGTTTGTCCGCGCGGACAAAGACGTTGCCGACGCCCGCGACGCTTTCGGCTTCCGACGCCACGTGGATGCCGGCGACGGCGATGAGCGCGCCGGTGGAATCCTCGCGGATGCCGCGGAAGAGGCCCGATTCAAGCTGGCTGCCTCCAAACGCGATGCCCGCGCCCGTGCCGGAGGCGTAGAGGTCTTCGATTTCAGGCTGATCCGCCGGCCCCAGCGGCTGCGCAAGGCCGGCGCGCGGGCTGGGCGTGTAGCTCGCACCAAGCATCGTGCGGCGCATCCGGTGGCGTTCGGAGTATGTCCACAAGGGCGCGGCCAGGGGCAGCATCTCCTCGCGCAGATTGAGGTAGCCGCCTTCCGGCAACGCGGCGGCCAGGGCAGCGAGCAAGGCGCGCGTCTCTTCCGGCGTACCGGTGACGAAGATGGGCCGGATGGGGAGCGCGTGGAATACGAGCGCGAGGCCCGTCGAGCCGGCGCTCCACCAGGAGCAGTGCTCGAACATACCGTCGTCGAGGTCGGCGAGGGCGTAGAGGGCCCAGGCACGGTCCGACTCAAGCCGCCGGCGGATCTCGGTCTTGTCTTGCAGAGCTGCCACGCTTATCATGCGCCGATATAGCGCGCATAGAGGCTGCGCGCCACTCCCGTATCCTGCGTGCCTTTGATGATGGCGCGGCCGTCGGGGAAGACGGTCATCTCATACGTTTCGACAAAGAAGCGCAGTGCGAACTCGTTCGCGCGGACAGGGCCGAGTGTGGACAGCGACCGGGCAAGCGCGGCAAGGTCCACCGGCCGCTGGCGTTCGTGGATCTGTACGGCGTTGCGGCCGCACAGGGAGATGGGCGCGCGGTGGCGGCCGTCGAGGTGCGCAAATTCGCGGCGGGCGCAGACGGGGCAATCGGGGTCGGGGGGCGGCGGGCGGGCGGCGCGGAGCGCGCCCGTCCAGACGTCGGCGGTGGTGATTTGGCGTGGTACGCCGGCGCGGAGCCCGGCGAGAATCTGGAGGGCCATGGTGGATTGCAGTGCGCCAATCAAGGTGGTGATGCCGGCGAGTACGCCCGCGGTTTCGCACGTGGGCTGGGCGCCCGAGGGAGGCTCCGGGTAGACGCAGGCAAGGCAGGCGGTCTCGCCGGGGAGCACGGGCATGGCGATGCCGTAGCTGCCGACTGCGCCGCCGTAGATCCAGGGGATGGACTCGCGCACGGCGTAATCGTTGATGAGGTAGCGGGTTTCGAAGTTGTCGGTGCCGTCGAGCAGTAGGTCCGCGCCTTCGAACAGCTCGGCGGCGTTGCGGGGGGCGAGGTCGGCGACGACCGGCTCCACGGCGATGGTGGAATTGATGCGCTGGAGATGCCGGGCGGCGGCGATGGCTTTCGGGAGCGTTTCGGCGGCGTCAGACTCTTCGTAGAGCCACTGGCGCTGGAGGTTGTTGAGCTCCACATAGTCGCGGTCGACAATGCGGATGTGCCCGACGCCGGCCCGCGCAAGGGCGGCGGCGTGATAGGTGCCGAGTGCGCCGCAGCCGGCGATCACCACGCGCGATTGCTCGATCCGGCGCTGGCCTTCCGGCCCTAACGGAACGAAGCGTTCCTGGCGCGAGTAGCGGCCGGCCGTCGGCGAGGGGGTCACGTTTATTATGATGGCAGACAGTGACCCGCGCGAGTCCGCGACTTGCCGCCGCGCTTATCAGCTGGTGGTTTTGGCTAGCCCCTGGCGTGCTCCGCAGCGCGGTGGAAGAGTATCCCCAACTCCCCGTCGTGAGCATTCAGTTTGCGCCGGCTGAGCAGCCCTACAATGAGGCGCAGCTGCGCTCGATCCTGGGAATTGCCGACCGCGCGCCGCTGGACCCGGTACTGGTGCGGCAAGCGATTGAGCGGCTGTTTGCCACCGGGCGCTATCAGGAAATCCGCGTGGAGGCGGAGAAGCTGAACGACGGCGTGGCGCTGCGATTTGTCACCAAAGGCACGTGGTTCATCGGGCGCATCGATGTGGACGGCGTGCCGGAGCCGCCCAACCGCGGGCAGTTGATCAGCGCGACGAAGCTGAGGCTGGGCGAAGAGCTGGACATCGGGGCCCTGGGCGAGGCCGAGCGGAGCTTGAAGACGAAGCTCGAAGCCAACGGTTTTTTTGAGGCGAAGATCGACCCGTCGATCCGGTATGACGAGGCTCGCGGGCAGGCGAACGTCGAGTTCAAAGTTCTGCCGGGCCCGCGCGCGCAGTTTGCGCCGCCGGTGGTCAATGGCTGGCCTGCGGATCTGCCTACTGACCCGCTGGTGCGCGCCAGCCGGTGGCGCTACTTCACGGGGCTGCTGGGGTGGAAGCCGGTGACCGAGTTTCGCGTGCAGCGGGGCGTCGAGCGCATCCGGCGCTTGCTGGCAAAGCAGGACTTCCTGCTGAGCCGCGTGACGCTGGCGAGCCTGGACTATGCCCCCGCCACGCGCCGCGCCACGCCGGCGCTGCAGGTGGAGCGCGGGCCGAAGGTGGAGATCCGCACTAGCGGCGCGAAGCTGTCGCGCGGCCGGCTGCGGCAACTGGTGCCCGTGTATCAGGAACAGTCGGCCGATCGCGACCTGCTGGTGGAGGGGCAGCGCAACCTGCAAACATATTTTCGAGAGCAGGGCTTTTTTCGCGCAAAGGTGAATTTTGAGAGCGAGACCATGCCGGACGGGCGGCGCGCGGTGACCTTTTTCGTGGAGCGCGGCGAGCGGTACAAACTGCGGCATCTGGCGGTAACGGGCAACCAATACTTCCCGGCGGAGTTGATTCGTGAGCGTTTCAGTATGTTGCCCGCCACGCGCTTGCGCTACCGCTACGGGCGTTTCAACGCGGGGCTGCTGAATGCGGATAAGGATTCCATTCGCGAGTTGTATCAATCGAACGGTTTTCGCAACGTGCGCGTGGAATCGTCGACCACGGAGAACTACGGCGGCAAGGCGAATGCGCTGGGCGTGGCGCTGGAGATTGCCGAAGGGCCGCAGTGGTTTATCGGGAAGGTGGAACTGGCCGGTCCCTCGGACGAGTATGCGCAGGATCTCGAAGAACGGTTGAGCAGCGTGGTCGGGCAGCCATTCAGCGAAGCGAACCTGACGCAGGATCGCGACACGGTACTGAACTACTACTACAACCGCGGCTACCCGAACGCGAAGTTTGAATGGAGTGTGACGCCTGTTCCCGGCGAGGCGCACCGGGTGAATGTGCGGTTTGAGGTGGTGGAGGGCCAGCAGCAGTTTGTGCGGGGCGTGCTGGTGGACGGGCTGCACGCCACCGATCCGGATCTTGTGACGCGGCGAGTGCGTCTTGAAGTGGGCGGACCGCTGTCGCAGGGGATGATGGTGGAGAGCCAGCGGCGGCTGTATGACCTGGGCATCTTTGCGCGCGTGGATATGGCCGTGCAGAACCCGGATGGCGAAGAACCGGGCAAGCTGATTCTGTATGAGCTGGAAGAAGGCCGCAAGTATTCGGTGAATTTCGGTCTCGGCGCGGAGATCACGCGGATTGGCAGCGGCGACCCGAATTTCGAAGCGCCGGCGGGCAAGCCGGGTTTCAGTCCGCGCGTGTCGCTGGGGTTGACGCGGAATAACGTGTTCGGTACCGGGCATATTTTGTCGGGCCAGACGCGGCTTTCCAGCATCCAACGGCGGTGGCTGGGCTCGTACCTTGCGCCGCAGTTCAAGGGGCGCGACGATGTGTCGTTCAACGCCACCGTACTCTACGACATTTCGCGCGACGTGCGGACGTTCAAGAGCCGGCGGCTGGAGGGCGCGCTGCAGTTGTCGAACCGGCTGAATCGCGCCAACACGCTGCAATCGCGGTTTACCTACCGGCGTAACACGGTGGATGATCTGCAGATCAACGTCGCCGATATTCCGATTTTTTCTCAGGCCGTGCGCGTGGGTATTTTGTCGGTGACGCTGTTTCAGGATTATCGCGACGACCCGATCGACTCGCGGCGCGGTTACTATAACTCGGTGGACTTTGGGTATGCGTCGAAGGCGTTCGCTTCGCAAACTGACTATGTGCGGCTGCTGGCGCGCAACTCGACGTATCACCGCATCGGGCGCGATATGGTGGTGGCGAGGTCGACGACGCTGGGCGCGCTGCCGAATCTGCGCGCGGGCGGGCCGACGACGATTCCGCTGCCGGAGCGCTATTTTTCAGGCGGCGGGTCCACGCATCGCGGGTTTCCGGATAATCAGGCGGGTCCGCGGGATTTGAACACGGGCTTTCCGGTGGGCGGCACAGCGCTGCTGACCAACAATGTGGAGTTGCGGTTCCCGCTCTACGGGGAAAGCGTGGGCGGTGTATTGTTCTATGACGCGGGCAACGTGTATCGCGGGGTGGGCGACATTTCGTTCCGCATTCGCCAGCGCGACGCGCGAGATTTCAGTTACTTAGTGCATGCGGTGGGGCTGGGGCTGCGGTATAAGACGCCGGTGGGCCCGGTGCGCGTGGACTTTGGCTGGGCGCCGAACTCGCCGCGGTTTTCGTATGTACGGGCGGGGAGTCCGGTGACGGACCGGATCGGGCGGCTGCAGTTTCACTTCTCGCTGGGGGAGACGTTCTGATGCGGCGAGGGGCGTTGCTATTTCTGTTGGTGGCCGCCGCGCGCGGCGAGGTGCTGGATTGTGTGGTGGCGACGGTGGGGCGGCAGGCGATTACGCGGAGCGCGGTGGAGGAGCAATTGCGAATTATGTCGTTCCTGAACGCCGAGGCGGCGGCGGATACGTCGGCGGCGGCCAAGCACCGGACGCTGGAGCGGCTGATTGACGTGGCGTTGATTCGCCGCGAAATGGAGATTTCACGCTACGTGGCGGCTCCGCCCGGGAACCCTCCCAAGCTGAGCTCTCAGGAACTGGCCGCGCGCGGGTTGGACGAGGCGGCGGTAAAGCGGCATCTGGAGTTGCAAGCGCAGACGCTGCGGTTCGTGGAAGTGCGCTTCCGCCCTGGGAGTAGCGTGACGGACGGCGAGTTAGAGGCGTACTATCGCGAGAAGTATCTGCCGGAGTGGCAGCGCGCGAATCCGGGTAAGTCGCCTGTGCCGGAGTTAGACGACGTGCGCGACCGGATCGAGGCGGTGCTGCTGGAGCAGCGGATCGATCAGGCGATGGAGGCGTGGTTGCAGGAGGCGCGGCGGCAGGTACGGGTGCGGTACGTGGCGGCGGAGGCGTGCGGATGGGAATGATTGCTCCTGGCCCAAACGCGTGGTTTAGGCAACCAAGCGGATGCCCTCGCCGTACGCCGCGACCGTTTGGTCCGCGGTGAGCAGCGTCATTCCCCGCGCGCGGGCCTGGGCGATCAGCATGCGGTCAAACGGGTCTTTGTGCAGCCAGGGGAGGCCCGCGATGTGCCGCGCGTCGTCAAAGGTGAGCGACAACTGCTCGAAATCGGCGTCGGCCAGTGCTTCGTCGAAGCCCGGCGGGAGGCGCAACTTGTCGAGGCTCTGCTTGAGCGAAAACTCCCACTGGTTGACGGCGCTGACGAAGATGATGTTTTCGGGCGAGGAGATCAGGCGCCGGGCCTGGTGGGAGAGGGCCGGATCGTCGGCCAGCCACCACAGGATGAGGTGCGTATCGAGCAGGTAGTGCCGCATTAGCTACCGGCGGAAGCTTCCATGCCGAAGGCGGCCGCGATTTCATCGGGCAGGGTGTCGAAATCGGGAGCGATCCAGATCTTGCCTGCCAGCGCGCCGGGCTGCCGGGGCTTGGCCGCACCATGGTAAATGATCAGTTTGACAACTGGTTTACCGGCTTTGGCGAGAATCACTTCCTCGCCCTGCTGCACGGCTTCCACGAGGGAAGATAGTTCGGCTTTGGCTTGAGAGATGTTTTTGACAACCATGGCGATTTCAGTATAATTGACCAGATCTGGTCTGGTCAAGTTAAACTTAGCGCACTCGGTACTCGCGTAGCGCCTCCGGAATTACGTCCAGCCCGATCCCCGGAAGCTCCGGCGCGAGGATATCGCCGTTTTCGATGCGGTACATCTCCTTGGTGCGCAACACTTTGAGCCCCGGCACCCATTGCTGTTGCGGCAGCAGGGGCGGGGTGACGAGAGCCACCTCCTGCCACTCCGAGCCGATGGCCCACGTAGCCTGGAGCCAGCCGGCGAGCATCAGCGCCATAGTTCCGTGGAGGATGCAGGGGTGGTGATACGCATCCGCCATGAACGCCACCTTGCGGCAGGTGAAGATGCCGCCGGAGCCACGGCCTTCGGGTTGGAGGATGTCGTAGGTACGGTGCAGGAGGCATTGCTGGAAGTCCGCTGTGCCGACGTAGCCTTCGCCGCCGGTGATAGGCATATCGACTGCGGCGGCGAGGCGCGCGGGGGATTCAAAGTCGTCGCGCGCGAAGGGCTCTTCGAGCCAGTAGGCACCGGCCCTTTCGAGCGCGCGGGCCACCTTCAGCCCCGTGTCGTAGCTCCACACTTTCTGCCCAACGACTTGCGGGGCGTGGGCAGTGCGGTCAAACATGATGGCGAAGTCCGGGCCCGTGGCGGCGCGGATTTCGGCGCAAGCGTCGGCATCAGCGAGCGGGTTGGGCCGCCAGGCGCGGATCTTCATGCCCTTGTAGCCAGCTTTTTGCAGTCGCACGGCTTGCTCGGCTTGTTCGCGGTAGGTGATGTGCTGCTGGTCTTCCTTGCCGGGCCACACGCAGGTGACGTAGGCTTTCACGCGCGTGGAGCCGCCGCCGAGGAGGCGATACACGGGCTGCTTGGCGAGACGGCCAATGGCGTCCCACATGGCATGCTCGACGCCGCCCCAGCGCGCGAGGCCGTTGTAGAGATGGCGCTCGATGGCAAACAGGTCCTGGCCGATGAGCAGGCGGCGCACGGCGGAAAGTTGCGCGGCGCCCGGGCCGGCGAAGGAGTAGCCGGTGACGCCCGCGTCCGTCGCCACTTCCACGACGTTGAAGGCATGCATCAGTCCCGCGGCGGCCTCGTCGGCCGTGACCGGAAGGCGGATGTCGTAGATGTCGATGCCGGTGATCTTGACTTGCGCGGCGCGGCCGAGCGCGGCGGCGGCAAGCCCGGGGAGGAACTGTCTGCGATTACGCACGGACGCGGTACTCCTTCAGCGCGGCTTCGCTCACGCGCAACCCGAGGCCCGGCGCGTCGGGCAGATAGACGTAGCCGTTCTCCACGCGCCACGCTTTCTTGTCTTCAAGGAGCACGGTGCCGGGTTCCCATTCTTCAGTGGGCAGATTGGGACCAGCGCCGATCATCTCCTGCCACTCGCAGTTCGTCATCGAGCAACCGGCTTGAATGTAGCCCGCGAGCGCGAAGGCGCCGGTGCCGTGCTGGATGCACGGGACGCCGAAGGACGCGGCGAGCGTCGAGATCTTTTTCGCCGCCCAGATGCCGCCGCAGATGCGCGTATCGGGCTGGACGATGTCGTAGGTTTTGTTGTGCAGGAACGCGGCGAACTCTTGCAGCGTGCGGCCCAGTTCGCCGCCGGTGATGAGGATGTCGACTTCGGCGGCGAGGCGCGCGGGGCCCTGCAGGTCTTGCCCGTCAAAGGGTTCTTCGAGCCAGTAGGCGTTGTGCTTTTCCAGGCCCCGCGCCACTTTGAGCGCCGTTGGGTAATCCCACACCCAGCCGGGGCGCACCGCCGTGCGGTCGAGCATGATCTTGAAAGACGGGCCCACGGCGGCGCGGATCACACCCACCGCGTCCACGTCGTCCATCGGCTTGGGCCGCCAGGCGCGGAGCTTGATGGCCGTGTAGCCGTTCGCTTTGAGGCGCGCGGCGAATTGGGCCTGACGTTCATACGGCACGTCGCTTTGATCCTGCGCGCCGGGGAAGACGGTAGTGCGGTAGATGCGG
>VFZP01000296.1 GCA_016871115.1 Acidobacteriota bacterium | reverse complement strand
AGCCTCCTCCGGGATCCCCCCCCCCGGCCGGCTGCCGAGTCCCCAGTTCATTAACGACCGCTTCCCCCCACCCGGGAATCCAGCGCGGCGGCAGGGCGTCAGCCCGGCCGCCGCGTCTCTCTTTCACAACAGAGCGTGGCGCAATGGCCGGGCCTGCCCTACACTGGAAGCATGCGCCGTCGCCGTAGCATCACCGTTCTGCTTGCCAGTGTCCTGGCACTCTCCGCGCTCCCCCTCGCCGCCGAAAAGGAAATGACGGCGCTGCAGATCGAGGTCAAGAACGGGGACGGCAAGCCGATAGACCGCGCCAGCGTGCTGGTGCGCTTTGTCGAGGGCCGGTCCAAGGTCAAGTTCGGTAAAAAGGTCGTCACGCGTTGGGAACTTCGTACCAACCAGCAGGGCTTTGCGAAAATTCCTCCCATTCCTCAAGGCAAAATTCTCGTTCAGGTTATCGCTAAGGGCTACCAGACCTATGGGAAAACGCACGAAGTGGAAGAAGAAGAGAAGACCATTGAAGTGAAGCTGAACCCGCCCCAATCGCAGTATTCCGTTCACCAGGACGCCAAGTAGGCCCACGCGCGCAGATCGTCAGGTGGCGGCACGAGCCACCCATGGGTGGCTACCAAACCTCGCCCTGTAACACCGCGCGCGCGGTGAGCGCGAGGATGTACAGGTCGGGCCAGACGGACCAGTGGGAGACGTTGTAGAGATCCAGCTTCACGCGTTCTTCATACGGCAGGCGGTTGCGCCCGGACACCTGCTAGAAGCCGGTGAGTCCCGGACGCACGCGCTAATGGAATATATAGCCCGGCCCGTAGCGCGCCACTTCTTCATCCGCAATCGGGCGCGGACCCAACAGGCTCATCTCGCCGCGCAGCACGTTCCACAACTGCGGCAACTCATCGAGCGACCAGCGCCGCAACCAGCGCCCCACGCGCGTCACCCGCAGATCTTGCGCCAGCTTCTGCGTGACAGCAGGCACGTATTGGGCGGGCGCGCCACGTTCAGCCTCTTGAGCAGCACGGGCGTGTCGCCGAGTTGCGGGTCTTGCTTGCGGTCGCCCTCCCGGTCTTCGTCTTCCTGCTCGCGGAGCTTGTATTTTTCGGCCACGGGGCGCAGCACGGAGTCTGACTGGATGAGCTTGATTTGCGTGGAAAGAAACTGATACGCGTCGTTGATGGCGCTTTGGACGGACTCCGCGCCGAGGATCGACGTGGGCATCTTGCGGTCTACATCGATGGTGACGGTGGATTCGTAGATGGGCGTGCGGCGCGCGCAGATGATGACGGTGGCAGCCACGCACGCGGTGACGAACGAGAGAATCTTCCAGCGCTGGCGGCGGAGCGTCCAGAGGTAGTGCGAGAGCGGCGTGGGCGCGTCGCCGATGTCGAAGTCCCAACCTGGCGAAATGGCGGCAGCGGCAGCGGCGGCGGTCGGCGGACGCGCGGGTTCGGGCGGCACGGGCGCGGGCAGATTGGGCGTGGAGTCGAATTGCATTTTTAGCGGCCCCGCCAGATGAGCGCGGTTGCGCCGGCCGTGGAGCCGAACAGCGTGAGGCGGTCAAGCACGGTCATCTTGGCGCGGCGCTTCGAGTCATCCGGCACGTACACGACGTCGCGCGCTTCCAGCGGCACGTCGGGCATCTCGCGCTTCATGATTTTGGCGAGCTCCACCGTCAGTCCCGCCTTGCCCGCAACGCCTTCGCGATAGATGTACGCCTGTTTGGACGCATAGGGCGCAAGGCCTTCGGCGAGCGCCAGGAGCTTCAGCAGCGACAGCGCGTCGCCTTCGCGCACGAGCACCGCGCCGGGCTTGCGCACGTTACCAGCGACGAAAATGCGCTCGGCTTCGGGCACGCGGATCTGTTCGCCGACTTCGAGCTTCAGACTGAGCGACGGGTCGCGCGCCTCCATCAGCTTGCGCACGGAGATGCGTTCGGGCAGATCCACGCCGGGCCGGGTGACGAGAATCTCGCCGCCCGCCAACTCCGTCAGGCCTTCGGCGCGTGTGATGGCTTCGAGGAGCGTCGCCCCCGCGATGGCCTGAAACATGACGGGCTTCTTCACCGCGCCCGCCACCGAGATGGGCCGGCTGTGATACTCGGCCACGGTGACGCGCACGATCGGCTCCACAAACAGGTCTGACGCTTTCAGCTTCGCGGCAATGGCGCGCTCCAGCATGCCGGGTTCAACGCCCGCGGCCGTGAGCGGCTCTTTGAGCATGGGCAGATGCAGGAGCCCGGCGTCATCCACGCGGAACGTGCGCGAGAGCTCGGGTGAATCGGTGACGGCCAGCATCAGCAAATCATGCGGGCCGATCTTCTGCATCGGCAGATTGTGGACGGGCGCTTCCACCGGGCGCGCGGCTTCCGGGGCAAACGCGGCTGCGGCGGCAAAAAAGAGCGGCGAGAGCAGAGCAGCGAGTCGCATGGCGTTCGTTTCGATTGCGGCACGGGGCCCGCGCAAAAGATAATGGTTCTGCCCTCGCCATGCAAATAGACCGTGTCACTCTCACTCATTGCCGGATTCCGTTGGTCGAGCCGTTTCGAATTTCCAACGGCGTGGTGGCGGAAAAAGACGGCATTGTGGTGCAAGTGGAAAGTGAAGGGCTGCGCGCGTTTGGCGAGTCGTCGCCGATGGCGGGCAGCTTTTACTCGGGCGACACGCCGGAAAGCTGCTGGCGCGATTTGTGCGAAACGCTGATTCCGCGCGCGCTCCTCCACGGCCGGTGGGATTCGCTGGAGGCGGCCTGCCAGTGGATTGACGCGCTGCCGGGCGTCAGCAATTTTGCCAAGGTGGGCCTCGAAACCGCGTTGTGGGACCTCGAAGCGCAGCGCCGCGGCGTTTCGCTGGCGGCGCTCCTCGGCGGCACGCGCACGGCGGTTGAATCGGGCCTGGCGGTGGGGCTCTACAGCAACGAAGCCGCCCTCCATGCCGCGATTGAACGTGAAATCACGGCTGCGGGGTACAAGCGCGTGAAAGTGAAAATCGCACCGGGGCACGATGTGGATCTGGTCGCCGGCGTGGCGCGGCGCTTCCCCGGCGTGCCTTTGATGACCGACGCGAACGCCGCCTATACCATCGCCGACGCGCCGGTTTTCGAGAAGCTCGACGCGCACGGCATGCTGATGTTTGAGCAGCCGCTGGCCGGAGCAGCGTTTGAAGATTCCGCGGCGCTGCAGCGCCGCGTGCGCACGCCGGTTTGTTTTGACGAGAGTCTGGAAAGCCCGGCGGACGTGACGCGCGCGGCAGAGTTGGACGCGTGCCGCATTGCCAATATCAAGATCCAGCGCGTGGGCGGTCTGGCCAATGCGCTGGAGGTGTACCGGCGCGCGCAGGCCGCGGGCATGGGCCTCTGGGTGGGCACGATGCCGGAGCTGGGCGTGGGCTGCGCCGCAGGCGTGCACCTGGCCGCGCTCGACGGCATCACGTTCCCGACGGACGTGGAAGCAAGCGCGCGCTGGTTCCGTGACGACCTCATTGAGCCCGGCATTGAAGTGCGCGACGGCCTCATCCACGTGCCCACCGCGCCTGGGCTGGGCTATCACGTGAGTGAAGAAAAACTGCGCCGCTATCAGGTGGCGCGCCAGGAGTTTCGCGGTTGAAGACAGATTGGTCCGCTCTGCGCTCCGGCACCGCCGAGTTGGGCGTGTTTCTCTCCACCGGCTACCCGGTGAACGCCGAGGTGGTGGGCCAGGCCGGGTTTGATTTCGTGGTGATCGACCTCGAACACGGCATGGGCAGCGAACGCGAAGTGCTGGCGCAGGTGTACGCGCTTGCCTCGACGCCGACGGCGGCGGTGGTGCGGGTCGAGTCGCACGTGCGGCAACGTGTGCACCGCGTGCTCGATCTCGGTGTGGACGGCATCATGTTTCCGCGCGTCGAAACCGCTGAGGAAGCGCGCGCCTGCGTGGCCGCGATGCACTATCCGCCCGTCGGCGAGCGCGGTGTGGCGACGATGGTGCGCGCGTCCAGCTACGGCGGGCGCTTTGTGGATTACCGCGACCATGACACGCCGAAGCTGCTCACGATTCTGCAGATCGAGTCCGCGGCGGGCGTCGAAAACGCTGACGCGATCGCGGCCGTGCCCGGCGCGGACGTGCTGTTTGTCGGCCCGATGGATCTGTCCACCAGCCTCGGCGTGTTCCGCCAGTATGACCATCCGTTGTTCACCGCCGCCGTGCGCCAAGTGGTGGCGGCGGCCGAGAAGCACAACCGCGTGTTGGGCATTCTGCTGAGTTCGCCCGCGGACCTCGCCAAGTACCACGCACTGGGTTTCCGCTGCTTCACCTGCGGGACGGATATCATGTTTCTGCGCGATGCCGCGCAGGCCACCATGCGCGGGCTGCGCGACGCGCTCGGTTCTTCGTAAGAGGCGCCTCCATGCTCGGTGCATTCACGGCCCTCAGCCTTCGCATCGGCAACCTCACCTTCGGCGGCGGCGATCCGACGATGCTGGCGCTGCGGCGCAAACCGGTGGAACGTTGCGCATGGATTTCCGACGAGCGCTTCACGCTGATTTGGAGTTTTGCGCGCGTGACGCCGGGTACCAACGTGGTGGCATGTTTCGCCCGCGCGGGCTGGACGCTGGCCGGCGGGCGCGGCGCGGTGGCGGGCGTGTTGGCGTCGTGCGTGCCCGCGGCGGTCTTCCGCTATTGGTTGGCGGTGGCGGAGCGTTCCTGGCAATCGAGCGCGTGGCTCCAGGCGGTGCTTAGGGGCGTGATGCCGGCAGTGGCAGGCATGATGTTGGCGGGTGCGGTGGGTCTGTTGAAACCCGCCTGGCGCGCGGGACGCTTGCCCGGTGCAGTGCTGATGGCCGTGGCCGCCGCCGGGCTTTCGCTGGCCGGAGCGCCGCCAGTCGCCGTACTCGCCGGCGCCGCATGGGTGGGCTGGTGGAGGACGCCGCGATGAACGCGCTCCTCCTGTACGTTCTCCTCCTCAAGGCCACGCTCACCTCCTTCTCCGGCCTTTCCTCGCTCCCCGCCGCGCGCGACGATCTGGTGGTGCGGCATGCGGTGCTGACAGACCGCCAGCTCAATACCGCCGTGGCGATCGCGCGCGTTTCGCCCGGGCCCTTTGGGCTGCACCTGGTGCCCGTGGGCTACTACGCGGGCGGGTGGCCGGGCGCGCTGGCGGGCTTTGCCGCCATGCTCACCCCCGCCTTTCTGATCGTGCTGATGCTGCGCGACGCCGCCCGCCGCAGCATGATGAATCTGCGGGCGCTGGCGGCGATCTCGGCCGTCACCTACGCGTCGGCGGGATTGGTGGCGGCGGCGGCGGTCCCCATCGCGCGCGATGCGTTGCATTTGCCCTGGCAAGCAGTGCTGGCAGCGGCGGTGGCCGTGGTTCTTGTATGGAAAGATTACGACTCGCTCTGAGCCATCGCGGCGGGCGCGGCGTGCGGGTGGCTGGCCGGGTAACTTGCAGTAGAGACATACCCCTGGAGCCGCGCCGAAGAGGTGTTCAACGCCGCCTTGGCACAGCCCGAGGCAGAGCGCCAGGCGTTGATAGAGGAGCGTTGTGCCGGCCAGCCGGCTGTGCGCAACGAAGTGCTCAATCTGCTCAATGCGCGCAGCACAATGGGATCGGAGTTTCTCCAGGCCTCCGCGGTCCACTTTCACGGCCAGACGTGCGGAGCCTTCCGCGCCGTGCTCGAGGTCGGCCGCGGCGGTATGAGCGTGGTGTATGCCGGCGACCGCATCGAAGGCGGCTTTGACTAGACCGTCGCCATCAATGTCGTGCTGCTGCAGTCGCCGTCGCCACCGGCCGCGACGCTCAGCAGCGTCTCCCAGAAGCAGCAGGAGCCCCAGATTCTCGCTAGTCTGGAGCGCTCCAATGTCGCGCGGTTTCTCGACGCGGGCACAACCGACCTCGGTACCCGCAAGGCCTGCCGGAAGGACGCAAGCTGCGGATCTTTCTCGATGTCTGTTCGGCGGTAAAACACGCGCATCGCTCGCTTGTCGTGCATTGCGACCTGAAGCCGGACAACATCCTCGTGACCGCGGATGGTCGGCGTGGCACAGGAAAGGCGCAGGCCTGCCAAGGCAAGAGGTTCTCGCTGCTTGACCTGGTCGATCAAGAGAAACTATGACCGCCGCTGCTGCGCACCCCGGCTACAATAAGAGCTGCCCTCCCCCGGCTGTTCTAATCAGGAAGACTATGTCTCAGCCGCCCTTCGTTCACCTCCACTGCCACACCGACTATTCGCTGCTTGACGGAGCCTGCGAAATCAGCCAGCTCATGAAGCTCGTCGCTGAGCAGAAGATGCCCGCCGTCGCCATGACGGACCACGGCAATCTGTTCGGGGCGGTCGAGTTCTACAACGCCGCCAAGGCGGCGGGCGTGCATCCGGTGATCGGCTGCGAGGTCTACGTCACCCAGCAGGATCACAAGACCAAGAACGAATCGAACCGCTACAACCACCTTGTACTGTTGTGCGAGAACCAGGAAGGCTATAAGAACCTCACCAACCTTGTCTCCACAGGCTTTCTCGACGGCTTCTACTACAAGCCGCGCATCGATAAAGACCTGCTCGCCAAGCATTCGAAGGGCATCGTCGCGCTCAGCGCGTGCCTCCGCGGCGACGTGAACGAGGCGCTGCTCTCCGACCGCTACGACGAAGGCCGCCGCCTCGCACACGAGTACCGCGACATCTTCGGCCCGGAAAACTTCTTCCTTGAAATTCAGGACCACGGCCTCGACCAGGACCGCATCGTCCTCCCGCTCGTCCACCAGCTCTCGCGCGAAAGCGGCATCCCGCTCGTCGCCACCAACGACTCGCACTATCTCCACCAGGACGACGCCCTCGCACAGGAAGTGCTGGTCTGCATCAACACCGGCAAGACGCTCAGCGACGAAGCCCGCATGAAGTTCAGCTCGCCCGCCTTCTACATGAAGTCGCGCGAGGAGATGATGAAGCTGTTCGGCGACGTGGAATACGCCCTCGACCGTACCTGGCAGATCGCACAGCGCTGCCAGGTGAAGCTCGAAAAAGTGAAGGAGCCGTTCCCCAAATTCGAGGTGCCCGGGAAGCACACGCTCGACAGCTACTTCGCCTATGTCAGCATGCAGGGCTTCGAAAAGCGCCGGGTGCGGCTCGAAGCCCAGGCGCGCGCCGGGCGATTGAAGCATCCGCTGGAGAAGTACTCGCAGCGCCTCGACGACGAGATCCGGATGATTCAGCAAATGAAGTTCTCCGGCTACTTCCTCATCGTGTGGGACTTCATCCGGCATGCGAAATCGAAGGGCATTCCCGTCGGTCCGGGCCGCGGTTCAGCCGCCGGCAGCCTCGTTGCTTATGCGCTCGGCATCACCGACGTGGACCCGCTTGAGTACGATCTGCTCTTTGAGCGCTTCCTGAACCCCGAACGTATTTCGATGCCTGACATCGATATCGATTTCTGCACGCACCGGCGCGGCGAAGTGATTCAATACGTCACCGAGAAGTACGGGCGCGAGTATGTGGCGCAGATCATCACGTTCGGCACGCTCGGCGCGCGCGCGGCGATCAAAGACGTGGGCCGTGTGCTCGACATGCAGTTCGGCGAGGTTGAAAAGCTCACCAAGCTGGTGCCGGGCATGCCGCTCAACATCAAGTTGAAGGAAGCGTTCGAAGTTGAGCCCGAGTTCAACTCGCTGCGCAAAAAAGACCCGAACATCGACAAGCTTCTCAACATCGCCACGAGCCTGGAAGGCATGGCGCGCAATGCGGGCGTGCACGCGGCGGGCGTGGTGATCTCGTCGACGCCGCTCAAAGAACTGGTGCCGCTGTACAAGACGAACCGGGATGAAATTGTCACCCAGTTCGACATGATGGGCCTCGAAAAACTGAACCTGCTGAAGATGGACTTCCTCGGGCTCACCACGCTCACCATCATTCACGAAGCGCAGGCGCTCATCAAACAGGGGCACGGCGTGGACATCGTGATTGAAGATGTCCCGCTCGACGATCCGAAGACGTACGAGATCTTTTCAAAGGGCTTCACCTCCGGCGTATTCCAGTTTGAATCCGCCGGCATGAAGGACATTTTGCGGCGCTACGTGCCGGACCGCCTCACCGATCTCATCGCACTCAACGCCCTCTATCGCCCCGGCCCGATGAAGATGATCGATGACTACATCGATCGCAAACACGGGCGCAAGCAGGTTACCTACGACCTGCCGGAACTGAAGCACGTGCTTGAGGA
>VFZP01000295.1 GCA_016871115.1 Acidobacteriota bacterium | reverse complement strand
GCGTGAAGTGCATTTGAAAGCGCTTATGCTTTGCCAGCCAAGCCTTCACCTTCGGGTGCTTGTGGGTTGCATAGTTGTCGGCGATCACATGGATGGTGAGTTCCTTGGGAGTTTCCCTGTCGATTTGCCGGAGGAAGCAGAGCCATTCCACGTGGGTATGCTTGCTCTCGGTGCGCGTGATCAACTTGCCTTCCAGGTAATTCAGTGCCGCAAACAGGGTGATGGTCCCGTGGCGCTTGTAGTCGTGCGTCTTGGCCCGGATCTCGCCGCCCCCCCCCCAATGAAGTGCGCCCTGACATGATCTTGATGGACATTGGCATGTCTGGTCTCAGCAGCTTTGAAGCCACGCGGCAGGTCAAGAAGGCGCGGCCGGAAACCAAGGTGCTGTTCCTCACCATGTACGACGACGAAGACTATCTCGTTGAAGGCATGGAAGTGGGCGCCAGCGGGTACGTGCTGAAAGACAGCCCGTCGGCGCAACTGGTGGCGGCGGTGCGGGATGCGTTCCGCGGCGGCAGCTACCTGAGCCCCCGCATGCTGTCGCAACTGGTGCATGACTTCCGCAGCCGCATCAAGACGGCCAACCGCATGCCGCGTTTTGCCACGCTTACCAGCCGCGAACGCGAAGTGCTCTAGGTGCTGGCCGAGGGCAATTCGGTGAAGGAAATCGCCTGTGACCTCAACCTGAGCGTCAAGACCGTGGAAGCGCACAAGTTCAACCTCATGCGCAAACTCGACATTCACAACAAGGCGCAACTGGTGCAGTACGCCATCCAGAAGAAGATCATCAAGATCCCCAATCTGGCTTAAGCGCGGCCAAGCTTCCTGGGCTTGCGCTCAAAGAGAACGGTACAATCACCCATAGACAGCCTCTCTCGGGCGGCTGTCCATGGAGAATACTCACCGTGCAAAGACGCCACTTTCTTACCTGCGGCGCCGCCGCGGCTGCCTCGGCAGCCTTCGGCGCCTCCCGTCTTCCCATCACGAAGGCAGTGCTGCTTGGCATGCTGCCCGGCCAACTCAGCTTGGCCGAGCGCTTCGCGCTTGCCCGGGAAGTGGGCTTTGCGGAACTCGAAGCGCCCCAAACTGATGACGAGCGCCGCGCCGAGGAGATCGGCCGTGCGGCGGCCGATGCCAAGCTCCGTATCCATTCGGTGATGAACGGAGACCACTGGCGCTTTCCGCTCTCCTCCGGTGACCCGGAAGTAGTGGCCAAGAGCATGAAGGCCATGCGCACCAGCCTGCGCAACGCCAAGCTCTGGGGCGCCGACACCGTGCTGCTGGTGCCGGCAGTCGTCAATCCCCAAACCAGCTACAAACAAGCCTGGGACCGTTCGCGCCGCCAGATTGAAGAGCTGATTCCGGAAGCCGAAAAACTCAAAGTCGTGATCGCCGTGGAAGAGGTCTGGAACAAGTTCCTCCTCAGCCCGCTCGAATTTGCCCACTATGTGGACGAGTTCAAAACAACCTCGGTCCGCGCCTACTTCGATGTTGGCAACGTGGTGCTTTTTTCCTATCCGCAGGACTGGATCCGCACGCTGGGCAAGCGCATCGTCAAGCTCCACTTCAAAGACTTCAAATTCGCCCAGAATCCCCAAACACGCAAGCGCGAAGCGGACTTCGTCAATCTCCGCGACGGCGAGATCGACTGGAAGGAAATCCACGCGGCGCTCGGCGAAATCGGCTACAAAGGCTCGGCCACGGTGGAACTCGCCGGCGGAGACAAAGCCTACCTCGCCGACGTCAGCCAGCGTTTTGACCGTATTCTTGAGGGTGCATGAAAAAGTTCCTGCTCGGGCTGCTCTCCGGCTTTGTACTGGCCGCCATGGCCGTGGTGATCCTGGCCTTTGCCCTGATGCGCGTGGGAGACCGGCGGGCGCCGGTGCCGGATGCGAGCATCCTGACGCTCCGCCTCGAAGGCTCGATCCCGGAACAGGCGCCCATTACGATTCCACTTCCCTGGTTTGAATCCCAAGCCCATTCCACGGTGGCGGACCTGTGGGCGATCCTGCACGAAGCCTCGCGCGACAGTCACGTCAGAGCCATTCTGCTTGAGCCCCGCGGGCTGCAGGCGGGCTGGGCAAAGCTGGACGAGTTGCGCCGGGGCCTGGAACGCTTTCGCAAGTCCGGCAAGCCGGTGTACGCCTACTTGTCCAACCCGGGCACGCGCGAGTATTACCTTGCCGCTGCGGCCGACAAGATCTACTTCAGCCCGGAAGACTATCTCGACGTGAAGGGTCTGCGCGTCGAGCTTTCCTATTACAAGCGCACGCTCGACAAACTTGGCGTGGAGTTTGAGGTGGAGCATGCCGGCGCCTACAAAGACGCCCTTGACTCCTACGTCCGCACCAGCGCCACACCGGAAACGCGGCAGGTGATCGGCTCCATGCTCGACCAGCTTTTCGGCTCACTCATTCAGGCCGTGGCGGCGGGCCGGAAGCTTGACGCCACGCGCGTGAAGCAACTGATTGACGACGGGCCGATCGTCAACCGCGCCGCGCTCGGGGGCAAGCTGATTGACGGGCTGCTCTATCAGGATCAGGTGATGGACGAGTTGAAGAAGCAGATCAAACTGCCCACGGCGGCCAAGCTCAATCATCGCGACTACCTCGCCTCGTCGGCTTTCGGCGGCGACGCGAAAACCAAGATTGCCCTGGTGGTGGGCGAAGGCGCCATTACACGAGCCGACGCCGATGCTGAGCCGTTCAGCGAAGAAGGAGGCATTCGGTCAGGCCCGTTCATGCGGCTGGTGAAACAGGCGCGCGAGGACGCCTCGGTCAAGGGCGTGGTGCTGCGTGTGAACTCGCCGGGCGGCGATGCCATCGCCTCGGACGAAATCCTGCACGAAGTGCGGCTCCTGGCAAAGGCCAAGCCGCTGGTGATTTCCATGTCCGACGTGGCGGCCTCGGGCGGCTATTACATGGCGATGACGGGTGACCCCGTAGTTGCCTACCCGAACACGATCACCGGTTCCATCGGCGTGATCTTCGGCAAGGTCAACGTCAAGGGCCTTTACGAAAAACTCGGTATCGATACCGAGATCCTCAAGCGCGGCAAGAATGCCGACATTGATACCGCTATTCGCCCGATGACCGCGGCCGGGCGCGCCAAGCTCAAAGAAGGTATCGACTCTACGTACAAGGCTTTTCTCGATCGCGTGGCCGAGGGCCGCAAACGCAAAGTCTCCGAGATTGAGCCGCTTGCGCAGGGTCGCGTGTGGATGGGTGAGCAGGCCAAGGGCAACGGGCTGGTGGATCAACTCGGCGGGCTGGACCTGGTGCTCGATCTGCTTCGCCAGAAGGCCAAGCTGTCGCCCACCGAGCGCATTCAGCTTGTCCCGTACCCTCGCAAGCGCACCCTGTTCGATCAGCTCTTCAACTCCGCTGACTCGCCGAACGCGGCCGCGGCCGTCTCCACGCGCCGGATGATTCGCCAAGGTTTGCGCCAGTTGGGGCTTGAGGCGCTTGACCCCGAGCACTGGTCGCGCGGGGCGATGCTGATGCTTCCGCCATTCACCGTGCGGTTTGAATAGCTACCCCAGCACCTTCGGGTCTGGACACGTGCCGCTTTCGCTTCGCCGGCGGCCGGCGTAAGCGGCAAAGCGGACGGACACCCTCGTCGCGACAGAAGTCCTCGTCCGGGGCAGACTCCACTTTCGACCAGCTCTTCAACTCAACTCCGCTGACTCGCCGAATGCGATCGCGGCCGTCTCCACGCGCCGGATGGTTCGCTACCTTTGCTTCGCCGGGGCGGTGCCGGTGTCGCGCAGAAACTACACAAACTCCTGGCCCGGCCGCGGCGCGCCAGCAACTCCGCAGAGACGCACTGGCAAATCACATCGCCAGCGCGCCCTCGCGGAGTGCTTGCTCAATCGCCTTCGCCGCCCGCCAACCCGCCCTGCTGCGGCAACACAATCAAAAACATCGCGCCCTGCCCGTTCGGACGATTCGCCGCTTCCACCGTGCCACCGAACTGCTCCACCAAACTCTTCACGATATGCAGCCCCAGGCCGCTGCGCTTGGCGCGCGTCGAAACGCCTGGCTCAAATACCCGCGGCAGAATCTTCGGTGAAATCCCCGGACCGTTATCGCTCACCGTAATCTCCACGCCCCGCGCCGTGCGCGCCGCCGCGATCTCCACCACCCCGTCCCCTTCCAGCGCCTGCGCGGCGTTCAGGAACAGATTCATGAACACGCGCTCCCAGGCCGCCGGATTCCCGCACAGCCGGACCCCCTCCTCCAGGCGCCGCTCAAACTCAATCTGCGTGCCGCGCTTCAGCCGCACAAAGTCGCGCGCAAAGTCCGTCGCCTGATCGAGAATCGTCTCCAGTTCCAGCGATGCCTGCGACTGCTCGAAGTAGCTCGTCAGAATGCGCTGGCCCTGCGTGATGTTGCGCTGGAGGCTGGCCGCGGCCTTGGCATACTTGGCGTCGCGCGCCAGCAGTTCCGAGGTCTGCAGCAGGTTCTCAAAGATGTTGTTCAGATCATGCACCAGCCCGTCTAAAGACAGGTCGGATGCGGCAACCGGATCGGCAGCGTCGGCCATCCTTTGGCCTCCTTCATCACCCTCGAAGCGATTCCAGCGTATCGTAGAATTCCGGAAAAGACACCGAGGCTGCGTCGGCGTTATCGATCACCGTCTCGCCGCCGCCCTCGGCGCGCAGACCAGCCACGGCGAAGGCCATCGCAATGCGATGGTCGCCGAACGAATCCAGCGTGGCCGCGCGGAAGCTCTGGCCGCCAGGAATGTGAAAACCGTCCGCGCTCACTGAAATTTCAATCCCCATGCGCTGCATGTTCTCGGCGAGCGTGGCGATGCGATCCGTCTCTTTCACGCGCAGCTCTTTGGCGTCGCGCACGGTAAGTCCGCGGCGCGACACCGCGCCCAGCACAGCCAGCACCGGAATCTCGTCAATCAGCCCGGCGGCCATCGCGCCTTCTATCACGCCGCCGTCCAGGGCGCGGCCATCCACCAGAATCGAGCCGACCATTTCGCCCGCGCCCTGCGCCACGTCCAGCACGCGGATCTGCGCGCCGGCCATCATCAGCCAGTCAATCAACTGCGTACGCGACGGGCTCAAGCCCACGCCTTCAATCGCCACGCGCGAGCCAGGAAACAGATTCGCGGCCACCAGGAAAAACGCGGCGGACGACAGGTCGCCGGGAACCACGAGGTTCTGCGCCTTCAGCGCCGGGCGGCCCACGATCGAAATCACCGGGCCCGACTTTTCAATCTCGGCGCCAAACTCGCGCAGCGCCACTTCGGTGTGATCGCGTGTCACCACGCGCTCCACCACGCTCGTCACGCCCGCCGTGTGCAGGCCCGCAAACAACACGCACGTTTTCACCTGCGCGCTCGCCACCGGCGGCTCATACTGAATCGCTATGAGCTTGCCGCCCTGGATCTCGAGCGGCGGATACTGCCCGTCGCGCGCGGTGACGGTAGCGCCCATCAGCGCCAGCGGCTTCATGATGCGCGCCATCGGGCGCTTCACGAGCGACTCGTCGCCGGTGATTGACGACGTGAACGGCTGGGCCGCCAGCATGCCGCTGAGCATGCGGATCGTGGAGCCGGAGTTGCCCGCGTCCAGCATCTCGGCGGGCGCGCGGAAGCCGTCCAGGCCGCGGCCGTGGATCGTCACCGTGCGGTCTTGCTTGTCGATGCCGATGCCAAGTCTGCGCAGACAGCGCAGCGTCGACTGGCAGTCCGCGCCCGACGAGTAGTTCTCAATCTTGCTGTCGCCTTCGGCCACCGCCGCGATCATCGCGTAGCGATGCGAAATGGACTTGTCACCCGGCAACCGGACTACGCCTTGCAGGCCCGAAGCCGGCTTCACTCGATATTGCATGATCGGGACTTCCTATTGTACCCACCCGCTTGAGATTGCTGAGCTATCCTGAAGGAGCGATGCGGCGTTTGAGCGGCCTTTTGCTGTTGGCCATGGCCGGAATCCTCGCCGCCGTGGGTGTGCAGTACATGCGCGCCAAAGCTGCCGCCGGCAAGAACCCCACGCAGCCCCCCACCCCTCTCCGCGCCGGCATTGAAGTATCGAGTCCGGACTGGGTGTACCGCAAGGAAAGCGGCAACTGCCCGCAGATGGAGTTGCGTTCGCGCGAGATGGAATCGGCGGGCCAACCGGCCTCGAAGCTGTTTCTCAAAAAGGTGCAACTCCGGCTGTTCCACAAGTGCGGCGAGACGTACGACTTCATCCGCAGCGAAAGCGCCGAGTTCGACAAAGCGTCAGGCCGCATGTTCTCCGGCGGCGAAGTGGAGATCACGCTGGCGGTGAAGAACACGGTGGCCGGCACCGTGGCGGGAATGCTGGATGAAACGCAGGAGCAGCCCGGGCGGCTGCTGAACATCAAGGCAACGGGCGTGTCCGTTGACGTGGCGTCCGGCAAAGCCACCACGGAAAAGAAGGCCACATTTCAGTTCGATCTCGGCTTTGGCGACGCCGTGGGTGCTTCGTACAATCCGGAGACGCGTGAACTCGAACTGCTGTCTGACGTGCACCTGACGTGGAAGGGACGCGACCCGAAGCCAAACCAGAAACCGATGCTCCTCGAGGCCGGCAAACTGGTCTACAAAGAAGTCGAGTCTAAAGTCTATCTATCGCCTTGGGCGAAGTTGAAGCGCGACGGGCTGACGCTCGAATCCGAAACCGCGGACGTGCTGATTAAAGGCGGCGCCATTCGCCTGGTGGAGGCGGCCAAGGCGCATGGCGTAGACGAGCTGCCCAAACGCAAACTCACCTACGCGGCCGACGCGTTGACCATGAACTTGAATGAGAAGTCGGTGATCGAGAAGATCGCCGGCACCGGACACGCGCGGCTTGAAACCACGAGTCCCACCGGCCGCACCATTGTCACGACGGACCGGATCGATCTGGAGTTTGAAGTCGCGCCTGAAGAAGGCAGCCTGCTGAAGGTGGCCACGGCATCCGGCCCGTCCACGGTGGAGTCACGCCCGGCCGCGGGCACGGCGTCCGCGCGGATTTTGAAGGCCGAGTCGATCGTCACGCGCATGCGCGCTGGCGGCGAGGAAGTCGAGATCATCGAAACCCACACGCCGGGCACGCTCGATCTGCTGCCCGCCACGCCCGCCCAACCGCGGCGTCATCTGAAGGCCGAGCGCATGTGGATGACCTACGGCGCGAAAAACCAACTGCAGTCGTTCCGCGCCGTGCAGACGGCGGCAGAGACCTACAAGCCGCGCCGCCCGCGCGACAAGGCAGACCCGCCGCCCGCCTACACCTGGAGCCGGGATTTGACGGCCGAGTTTCATCCCGAGTCTGGCGACGTGACGAAGCTGGAGCAGTGGAACGAGTTCCGCTACAAAGAGGGCGAGCGCGAGGCTCGCGCCGGACGCGCCACGCTCGAAGTGGCGTCGAACCTGATCACGCTGTTGCGCGCCGAGCAGGAGCCCGCGCGCTCGTGGGACCCGGCCGGTTCGGTGACGGCGGATCAGATCCTAATGAATCAGCAGTCCGGCGACTTCCAAGCGGAGGGCAAGGTTTCCTCCACGCGCCTGCCTGATCGTAAGCAGGCGGCCAACGGGTCGATGCTCAATCAGGATGAGCCGCTGCAGGCGACCTCAGACCGCATGACCACGGCGGGCGAGAACAAGCGCATTGTGTACGACGGCAACGCGTCGCTGTGGCAGTCGGCGAATCGCCTGCAAGCTTCGCGCGTGACGATCGACCGCGATGCGAAAACGCTCACGGCCGAAGGCAAAGTGGTGAGCCAGATCCTGGACAAGAAGCCCAACCCGCGCACGGGCCGTACCGTGAATACCGTGGTGCGCGCGGAGAAACTGGTGTACAACGACACCGACCGGTTGGCGCACTACACCGGCGGGTCCCGGCTCATCCGCGACCATCTCGACGTGAAGTCGAAAGAACTCCGCGCCTGGCTGAGCAAGGAAGGCCAGGACGGCGGCGGCTCTTCCCTAGACCGCGCTTTTGCCGACGGCTCCGCTGAGATCTTCATGACGCTACCGGATCGCGCGCGCCGCGGCTCGGCAGACCACGCCGAGTATTTTGTGGCCCACGAGAAGGTGGTGCTCAACGGCGGCATCGCCCAGATGATCGACTCGGTGGACGGCACCACGCGCGCCAAACAACTGACGTACTATGCCGCGAGCGACGCGCTGGAGGTAGAAGGCGCGCTGACGCAACCCGCCGTGAGCCGCATTCGGCGCAAGTAGCGCGCACGATCGAT
>VFZP01000294.1 GCA_016871115.1 Acidobacteriota bacterium | reverse complement strand
CGGCGTTTGCAACAACGGTTACGCCTGCGTCTACCAGAACTGTCTCTCTTGGTCGTCGCCCACCACGCCGCTTCCGTCCGAGGCCCATCCACGCGTGGTGTTTGAGCGCCTGTTTGGCGAGGGCGGGAATGCCGATGCGCGCCGGGCGGCGCTACGCAATCGCACGAGCCTGCTCGATTCGTTCACTCAGGAGATTGCGCGGATCAAGCAGCGCGTGGGCTCGCCAGACCGGGTGCGGCTCGATCAATACATCGAGAGCGTGCGTCAGCTGGAACGCGAGATTGAGCGCGCCGAACAGGGCGTGGCAAATAACAAAATGCCCGATCTCGACCGGCCCGTCGGTGTTCCCGCCGCGTTTGCCGACCATGCCAGGCTCATGTTCGATCTCCAGATTCTCGCCTTTCAAGCCGACATCACGCGCGTCATTGCCTTCCAGCTCACGCGCGAGCAGAGCAATCGCACCTACCCGGAAATCGGCGTGCCGGACCCGCATCATCCGACGAGTCATCATGGCAACGATCCGGTGAAGGTGGAGAAGATCGCCAAGATCAACACCTACCATGTGTCGCTGTTTTCCAGCTTCCTGCAAAAGATGAAGGCGACCCCGGACGGCAACGGTTCGCTGCTCGATCACACGGTCTATCTTTATGGCAGCGGCATGGGCAACCCCAGCCTGCACGATCACGAGAACCTGCCGATCCTGGTGGCTGGCGGAGCGGCGACGGGGCTGAAAGGCGGACGCCACATTCGATATGAAAAGGGCACCAACCTCTCCAATCTCCATTTGACGCTGCTCGATCGGGTGGGCGTTCAGCTCGAGTCGTTCGTGGACAGCACCGGGAAAGTGGAAGAACTTTTCGATCAGGTGGACGTTGCTTAGGAGCCTCGCCATGCAGTTCCAGATTTTGAGTGTGTTGATGTTGGCGCTGGTGCACGCCCTCGCGGCAGCCCCTTCTCACGCCCCGCTGGCCGACGCCGCTGAACATCGGGACAGCGCGGCTGTCCGCAAGTTGCTCGACGGCGGCGCTGATGTGAACGCGGCGCAAGTGGATGGCACCACCGCGCTGCACTGGGCCGTGCACAATGACGATGCTGAGACCGTGGCGGCGCTGCTGCGCGCAGGCGCGCAGGTGAATGCGGTGAATCGCTATGGCATGCCACCGCTGGCACAGGCCTGCATCAACGGCAACGACGCAATCGCGAAGCTGTTGTTGCAAGCCGGCGCCGGCGCCAAGGCCACGATGAAGGGCGGCGAATCGGTGCTGATGCTGGCGGCCCGTTCCGGAGGCGTGGAGACGGTGAAGGCGCTGCTGGCGCGCGGCGCTGACGTGAACGCGCGTGAACGCCTGGGCCAGACCGCGCTGATGTGGGCGGCGGCAGAAGGACATACCGCCGTGGTGCGCGCGCTGCTGGCGGCAGGTGCGGACATGGACGTGACGCTTGAGTCAGGCTTCAAGGCGTTCTTCTTCGCCGTGCGCAATGGCCATCTTGAGACCGTGCGCGCGCTGCTTGCCGTGGGTGCGAACGTGAATGAGATGATGCAGCGCGCGGCGCGGGCCCCGGGTGCGCGGCCTGGACCGCCGCGCGGACCCGGAGGGAGTCCCTTGTCGCTGGCGGTGCAGAACGGCCACTACGAACTTGCCATCGCGTTGATCGATGCCGGCGCCGATCCGAACGACACACGCACTGGTTTCACTCCTTTGCACATGGTTGCGCTCGTGCGCCGGCCTGACTCGAGTGACATGAGCGATCCTGCTCCGGTGACCGGCCAAGGCCGGTTGTCGAGCGTGGACTTCGTGCGCGAGGCCGTCAAGCGGGGCGCGCAGGTGAACTTCCGGTTGCCCAAGGGTTCGCCTAAACAGCCGGCGACATGGTCCAGCGTGGGCTCGGCGGGGGCTACGCCGTTTCTGATTGCCGCTGACCGCGTCGACGTTCCGCTCATGAAGCTTCTGCTTGACCTGGGAGCCGATCCGAAACTGGCAAACCACGACAACACCACGCCGCTGCTCGCGGCGGCCGGCGTAGGCACCAACGAACCGCAGGAAGAAGCAGGCGAGGAGAGTGAAGCGATGGAAGCCGTGAAGCTGCTGCTTGACCTTGGCGCGGATGTGAATGTCGTGGACAACAACGGCGACAGTGCGATGCACGGTGCGGCCTATAACATCAGCCCGCGCGTGGTGAAACTCCTGGCTGACCGCGGTGCAGATCCGCAGGTCTGGAATAAGGCCAACAAGGCGGGCGGCACGCCGCTATTCATCGCTGAGGGCTACAGCAGCCGCTTGCCGCGCCCGGATGCAGCGACGATCGAGGCCATCGCCAAGCTGATGCGCGCCGCCGGCCTTTCCACGCAAGGCGCCCGGCCGAAGATCATCGACGCCTACGAAAAAGAAGCGGCGGCGGCTAAGGCTCTCGATCAGTAAGCAGGGGCGCCGTGGCGCCTTCGTGCCGCAGCAGCCACTCCTTCTTGTCGAGCCCGCCCGCGTAGCCTGTCAACTTGCCGTTCGCGCCAATGACGCGGTGGCAAGGCTGCACGATGGCTACCGGATTCTGAGAATTTGCGAGCCCTACGGCGCGCACCGCCTTCGGGCGTCCGATGTGCGCAGCGAGTTGGCCGTACGTCCACGTCTGGCCCGCGGGAATAGCCCGGAGCGCAAGCCACACTTCGCGTTGAAACGCGGTGCCCACGGCGTCGGCCGGCAGAGCGTCAACCGCTGTTAGGTCTCCGGCGAAGTAGTCATCGATGCGGCGGCGCAATTCCGACGCGCCCGCGGGGGCAGGCTCACTGCGCACTTCACCCCACGCGCCAAGGAGCCGCTCCATGCGCGCTTCGTAGCCGCCGAATTCGAGCGCGCGAATGGCGCGGCCATCCGATACGAGATACATCGCGCCCAACGGCGTTGCGAATTCTTCCACTTGAAACGTTCTCATCGTTCGGTCTCCCTGAGGATCTCTGCCACAAACTGAATACCGCGTATGCGCGCCACGGACGCCACGCCTCGGCCCGCGCCAGCAACTGCTTTCCCGTGATACCGCCCATCGCTTTGCGTAAAACCAGGTCGCCTGCGGGAAATGCGTCGGGCTCCCCGAACGCTCGAATGGCGATGTACTGGGCGGTCCACTCGCCGACGCCTCGCAGTGCGCACAACCGCTGCACGATCTCATCGAGCGGTGCGAGCGGAGGAAAGTCGAGCGCGCCTTGGTTCGCCGCGCGCGCAAGTCCGGTAATGGCCGCCGCGCGCGCCGCCGGCAAGCCAACCTCGGCCACCGGCGCGGCCGCCAACACGCGCGGGGCAGGGAACAACCGGTTCGGTTCACCGGGCAAAGCCGGCGCCGGTTCGCCCCAGCGCTCCACCATACGCGTGGCCAGAATTGTTGCGGCCGCCACGGAAATCTGCTGGCCGAGAATCGCGCGTACGGCGAGTTCAAATACATCCCATGCGCCTGGAATTCGAATCCCCGGCACTGCAATCTCGCCCAACTGCGCAGCCACGGCGTGAGGAGCGACGCGGAGATCAAACACGCGATGGAGCCGCTCGACGGTTTCGCGCAACGCCGCCACCGACGGGAGTTCGATCCGTGCGAGCAAGGCTGGCTCACCGCGCGGCGCGGGCTTCACCGTGATGCGCCCAGCCTTGTTTTCGCCGATGCGGATCGTACGGCTGTAGCTTTCCGCCGTTGCCACTTCTACGCCAGGTAGTGCTCGGCGCGCGAGAAATGCCGCGACACCCGCCCAGTCATACGGCGGCTGATCGTCGAGCCGCAGTTCAATCGCAGGGGACTCGGCCACGCCGTCCTCCCGTAGGCCGCGCCGCAGCGCACCCGGGCTCCGTCCGTAGGTCTTCAAGAAAAGATCGTTGAATCGGCGCAGGCTCCCAAAGCCCGCCGCCATCGCCACGCCGGTGAGCGTCAACTCCGTTTCGCGCAACAGCCGCTTGGCAAACAGCAGCCGCCGCGCCTGCGCGACTGCCAATGGCGAAGCGCCAAGGTGCTCCTCAAATAACCGCCGCAGGTGCCGCGCGCCCACGCCCGTGCGTTCTGCCAACGCATCCACGTTGCCGCCGTCGAGTGCGCCGGCGTGGATCAACCGCAGCGCGCGGCTTACCGTGCTCGACGTGCCCAACCACGCCAGCATATCCGGCGACACTTCCGGGCGGCACCGCAGGCAGGGACGAAAGCCCGTGCCGAGCGCCGCGGCGGCAGAGCGGAAGAACCGGCAGCTTTCGCGGCCGGGGGTGCGAGCCGGGCAAACGGGGCGGCAGAAGACACCAGTGGAGGTGACGCCGGTGAAGAATTGGCCGTCAAACCGTGCATCGCGCGCGGCGACGGCCCGGTAACAAATCTCGTCGTCAAGCGGCATCACGCTCTCAACTGTAGCGCGGCCGCCGTTTGACGGCTGGCCATTTTCGGACGTGGCCGTGAAGCCTACTTCCGCTTGCTCCACGCCTTCTTCATCGGATACTCCACCTGCTTGAAGCCAGCGGGAATCGAGAAGAGCTCGGCGTCGGCGGAACTGGAATAAGAGATCACTTCTGAGGTCATTTCCATCAGCACGCCCGGCCCCGCCGCGGCTGCTTCCGCCGGCTTTTCGGCCGCAGCAGGCTTCGGCTCTTCTTTCGGACGCCGCCCCAAACTGCCGAGCCGTCCACCCAACCGTCCGCCCAGCCGTCCGCCCAGTCCGCCCGCCGAGCGCCGCAGTGCTTCGTTCTCAGCCTCGCGTGCGGCTTCGTCCTTCGCCACCTGCCCGGCGCTTGGGCCTTCGCCGCCGCCGGAACCGTCCGGCATATTCGGGACCGAGTCTGAGTACATGCGCGTCACGCTCGCCAATTGCATCTCGCCGAGTTCGCTCATCTTCTTGCCGGCTTCGCGCATTGCGTCCATCGCCGCGGGACCGGCCTGCGCCAGCGCCATCATTTGCGGTCCGGCCTGCGCGGCAAACCTCTCACCCACGCGCTGGTCGAAGCTCCGTTTCACTTCCCAGCCCGGCACCTTGCCCATCCACATTTCGATGTCCATCTTCATGGAGCCGGTCTGGCCGGACTTCTGATCGGTGCCTTCCATTTCCATCTTCATGGTGCCGCCTTGCGCCGTCGCGCCGGCTACGGTTCTGGTCTGGCCGTTCTTTTCGAACGACGCTTTCCATTTCACGTTCGGACCGGTTGGCTTTTGCGCGGGGTTGGTGGCTTGGGACATCTGCTCGGCCATCGCCGCGGCGAGTTCCGCCATCTCGGCGAAGGTGATCACCGAATACTCCTTGCCTTCCACATTCACGTGCGTGATGGTCTCGGCGTTCGCATCCCAGATTTCGCGGGTCTTGTCGCTCACCGTGGCATGCTTGCTGCCTGAGTAGGCATGAGTGGTGGTGATCGGGCCGCTCATACCCTTGGCAAAGCGCGACATGAAACCCATCATGCGTTTCAGTGCGCCGTCGGTCACCTCTGTCTTTTCCACATAGGAGAAATCGGCGCCGGTGAGCAGCCCGCCCGCCAGCATCAGTGTCAACAGAATGCGCTTCATCGTTCCATACCCTCCGTTCAACCGTTCGTTTTTACTTGGCCTTTCGCGCCGAGGCTGCCAACGCTGAGCCGGCCGCCACGAGCGCGCCGCCTGCAATCTGAATCCCATCGAGCCCTTCGGACCGGAAGCGGAAAGGCCAAAGCCAAGCCGCCAATCCGGCAAACACCGGCGTGAACAGCGGCGTCGCAGCCAACACCGCACTCACTCGCGAAACTTCCCAGTGCGCCATCGCCTCGGCAAACGCCGCGTACGCCACCAGACTGTTCACACAGCAATAGATTAGCAGCGCCACTCCCAGCATATCCAGCTTGAGCACTTCGCGCGGAGACGCGGCGGGCCCTAATAGCAGGACGCCGGAGCAATACGCCACCCACATGATGGCCGGCGACGGAAGATGGCGCAGCAGTTGCTTCTGCGCCATTGCATAGCCGACCCACAACGCCGCGGCCAGGACCAACAGCCAAACGCCGCTTGGGGTATGCGCAGCCGCCAGACCGTGGTGAAAGAACATCGCCATGCCCCCGGTGAGCAAACCGACGCCCAGCCACTGGAGCCAACCGAACGGGTCGCCGAATACTGCCGCACCGGCAACGATGAGCAGCACGGGTGCGAGTTGCATCACTACCTGTGAGCCGGTTGGCCCCACCTGCGCCAAACCCATCAGGAAGAAAACGTGGTTGCCGACAAAGCCCGCAATTGCCGCCGCCAGCAAAGCGGCGAGCGAGGGCAACCGCGTGCGCGCCGGGAGCCGCCCGGTAAAGGCGAGCACGAGCGAGATGAGTGTGGCTGAGACCAGATAACGGTAGAAGGTAAGCGTCAGCGGCGACATCGTCTGCAGCAACGAACGCAAAGCCACCGGGAGCGTGCCCCAGAGCAACATGGTGGTGAGCGACAGTGCCAGACCCAGGCGCCAGCGGCCCGACGCCTGATGCAAGTTGGTTTGCCACGAGTCTCCTGCCATAGATACGCGACTTCTACCTTAGCGCGGGATCACGGTAGGCCCGAGTTGGAACGTGACGGGTCCTTTGGGACGCAACCCCGCCTTTGCCGCACCAGATGACTGGCAATACTGTTTCAGTCATGCGGCTGAGATAGGCGAGGTCAGGATCTGGGCGAGCGTGCTACTGCGGCGGTGGGGGTGCGTTGCCGTCTACGTGGCGCTTGAAGAAGAAGTAGGCGTGATCGCCGATGGCCCGGCCAAAGGGGCCTCCCTCATCAATGGCGGCGCGGAAGTGAACGCCGCCCCACAGGCAAGAGAGTCCGCAGTCGCTTTCAAGGTCGGTCCAGGTGGCCCAAGGGCCGAGGGTGATGTCGGTGGCGGGCGTGAAGCCGGGTTCGATTCGCGAAGACTCACGCGGGGCGGCACTGACCAATTGAGCGCATCGGAGTTGAGGAATCTGCGGGCGGACTGAGCGTGTGCTCCGCAGAAGATGGCTGATCCGGACGGGTACTCGGGATGATCGGCTACGCCGAGGTATTCTTTCCACTGATTGGCGGGCAGATCGTTGACGGTACCTTTTCCGGGCCCGCCCCAGGCCCTGATGGGCCGGTTCCCGTACAGCTACGCAATGGCGCTGAACGGGCGAACGGCGTCCCACTTTGCCTTCTGTCACCACGCGGCGATGCCGGCATTGAACGCCGCCATGTTGGTGAAGAAGTCCAGGTGGATAAAGTCGAGCAGGCTGAGACCTCGGGATTGGGCGGCGAAGACGGCGGAGAATCCGAGGCTGCGGATCTTGTCGTTAAACAGCTCAGCCACTATCTTCTGATGATCGTTGAGAGAGACGGACACGCGGATTACTTCGTCTGCCTGAGCCTGATATGCACTGCGGTTGTTGCCGCGGGGATTGCTCGCCAGCGGTGGGCGCACGTTGAACTGATTGGGATTGTTGTAGGCATAAGGTCTGGTGCGCGCGAACTGCGGTGTGACGAACTGCTGGACGCGGAAAAGGCCGAAGCCGTTGGTGATGATCTGCGGTTGCCAGCGGGAGGGATCACGAAGATCATAGGCAGTGTTGACCGGTTCGTAGCCAGTGTAGTCTGCATAGGGATGGCGATGGTAACGGTGGCCTCCCTCGTCTCCGAGTTGATTCATGCCATTGCGCTCGCGGAAGGCGACGATTGCCCGGCCCGCGCGATTGCCGAGGCCGGTGGCGGTAGCGAAATTCTCGGAACCGTCATCGGGGTTAAACCCAGCGGAAGTGAGCATTCCTCGCCACTCGGCAGCGCGGTGTGGGGCGAGGCTGTTGAGCACGCGGAACGATCCGTAAAGCAGGGCCGTGTTCAGGTTGCGGTTGGTGGCTTGGTCGGAGGGCCGGCGGCCGAGGCGCGAGTAGATGCCAACGGCGGTGGGATGGTAAGGAGCGGTTGAGTCAAACCAGGCGTTGGTGATCATGGTGGTGAAGCGCAGCACTAGCGTGGCGTCGCTGCCCGAAGGCGAAATGTCGGTAAAGATAATCGGGGCAACGGTGGGGATGACGACTTCAATAGCCGCGTTTCCGGTATCAATATTGAATGCCGGCTGCGCTTCCAATGGGGCAAGAATACAGGCTGCTGCTCCAAGCAACCCGAGGCGAAGGGCGTGTGCAAGGTTCATGGTATTTGTTTACCGGGTTGAGCGGCGTAGCAACTGCTGAACGTCGCCGACCAGCGGATAGACAAAGATGTCCTTGACCGGCTCCTTGCGAAGATTGAGACGATCCATGCGGCCTCGCCCGGCAGTC
>VFZP01000293.1 GCA_016871115.1 Acidobacteriota bacterium | reverse complement strand
GCGCGTGCCGCTGCGCCCGGTGCGGGCATCACAGTATCTGGGTCGACCCCTTTCCGCCGCTGCCCCGTCATCTCCGGTCGGCCCGAAGATCAAAACAATACGTTTTTACATGATCGCTAACAGCCCATTCCCTTGGGGAGCCCGTGCCTAGCGGTATTGCGCAGCTCGCGGAAGGCATACAGAACAGGTTCCTCAATTCTGCGTCTCGCTCCCACGCCAACGGAAGGGATCGTCCGTTCATCGAGCAACGTGACTATGAACTCGCGGCTGACGTTGAGCAATGTGGCCGCACGGGTGATGGTCAGAAGGTTGTCTGGCATAACGGCCTCAGTCCCCATTTTCGTCCATCAATGACCAACTGGACGTCAAGCCTCGGTCCGGCTGCCTGGGGGGGCCGGAATCCTGGCCTGCATGCGAACCGCCCAGATTCGCGAATGACTGCCAGTTGCCTCGTGATCCAGGGCCCTAGTCCCCGGCTGGGTACCTGCCGGGCGACTCGGAGGTGTTCGCTAGCCAGGAACCACGTTACTCCTATTAGACCGCAGGTCGGGACTAATTGAAACGCCTTTGTTGCCTTAGTCAAGGGCGGAACGCTGGGTTAGTATGCGCCGTGAGGCATTGTATCCCGGCGCACCCATCACCCCCCCCGGATGCGTACCGGAACCGCACAGGTACAAGCCCTCAATCGGTGTCTGGTAACGGGCCCAGCCTGGAACCGGCCGCATGACGAACATCTGGTCGAGACTCATTTCCCTGTGGAAGAAGTTGCCGCCGGTGATACCAAAGCGCCTCTCAAGGTCGAGCGGGGTGAGCACCTGGCGGTGCTCGATGATCGAGTGGATGTTGGGCGCGTACTGGGCAATCACATCCAGCACACGTTCGGCGAAGGGCTCGCGTAAGTCATCCCACGTTTCCGGTCCACGCAGGGAGTACGGGGCGTACTGGAGAAAGATGCCCATGATGTGCTGCCCGGGTGGAGCGAGCGACGGATCGTACATCGTGGGCACGGTCATCTCAAGGAGCGGCTCGGTCGAGGGCCGGCCGTACTTCGCGTCATCCCAAGCACGTTCCACGTAGTCGATGTTGGGGCACAAATGCATGGTGGCGCGATGTTGCGGGCCGGGCGCACCCGGGCAGGCAGCGGAAATCCGGCAGGCCGTTCAAGGCGAGGTTGATCTTGCAAGAGGTGCCCTCGCAGCGAAACCGTTCCACGTGCGCGGTGAACTCATCCGGCAGGTCGCGCCGGTCCAGCAGTTTCAGGAAGGTTACTTTGGGGTCGAGGTTGCTCACCACCAGGCGCGCGCGGATCTCCTCGCCTGTGCCCGCCAGCACCACGCCAACGGCGCGCCCGTTCTCCACGAGAATCTTCGACACCGCGGCATTGGTCCTGATGGCGGCGCCGCTCGCGCGGGCCGACGCGCTGATGGCCTCGGGGATCGCGCCCATTCCACCGCGCACAAAGCCCCACACGCCGCGGCGCCCGCCCACGCCGCCCATGCAGTGATGCAGCAGCACGTAGGCCGTACCCGGCGAACGGGGCCGCCGTTGGCGCCGATCACACCGTCGGTGGCGGGCGTTACTTTGATCTCGGGCGATTCAAACCAGTCGTCCAGAAAGTCAGACGCGCTTTGCGTGAAGATACGCACCAGCGCGTAGATGTCGCGCGTGGGCAAGGCGCGGAGCCGCGCGGCGAACTTGACGTAGTCTGCCAGATCGAACAGGCCCGCCGGCGGAAACGGCGGGGGCGCTTCCAGCAGCAGCGATTCCGCTACGCGCGCGAGGCGCTCCACATGATCCTCATACTCGCCCAGCTTCGCCGCATCGCGCCGCGATCACTTGGCCATCTCGGAGTGTGTGCGCGCCGGGTCCTGCCACATGAACAGGTGCCGGCCATCGGGCAACGGAGAAAAGAAGGGCGGATCCTTCGGCTCCACGTGGTATCCGAAGCGCACGAGCTCCAACTCGCGCACCAGTTTTTCCTGCAGCAGGCTCGACAGATAGGCGCCGGTGGAAACGCGGTAGCCGGGCCAGATCTCTTCCGTCACCGAACAGCCGCCCACCATCTCGCGCCGTTCCAGCACCAATACATTGCGCCCGGCGCGCGCGAGGTAGGCCGCCGTGACGAGGCCGTTGTGGCCTCCGCCAGCGATGATGGTGTCCCAGATCATCAGGCAGATTCTCCGGCGGCCACGATCACTTGCTGGCGCGGCTTGAAGGCCACCATGGTCAGTGGCGGAAGCGTGACCGAGATGCTGGCCGGCCAACCGTGGCTGGATACGCCGACGCCGTTGGCGCGGCCGCTGTTGCCCACGTTCGACCCGCCGAACTGCGCTGCATCGGAGTTGAAGAGTTCGTCATAGAGCCCTGTGAAGGGCACGCCCACGCGGTAGTGGTATCTAGGCACCGGCGTGAAGTTGCAGGCAAACACGATCACCTCGCGGCGCGCTTGAGACCAACGCACAAAGCTGATCACCGAGTTCTCCGTGTCGTGGAAATCGATCCAGTCGAAGCCCTCATAGCGGTCGTCCACTTCCCACAGCGCGGGCTCGCGGCGATAGAACGCATTCAACTCGCGCACCAGATGCTGCATGCCGGAGTGGAAGCGGTATTGCAGCAAATGCCAAGGGAGCGAAGCATCGTGGTTCCACTCATTTCCCGCGGCGATCTCACAGCCCATGAAAAGCAGCTTCTTCCCGGGATGCGCCCACATATAAGAGAGAAACAAACGCACGTTGGCAAAGCGCTGCCATTCATCGCCCGCCATCTTGCCGAGCAGCGAGCCTTTGCCGTGCACCACCTCGTCATGCGAAACCGGCAGCATGAAGCTCTCGGTGAACGCATAGAGCAGGCTGAACGTGAGGTGGTTGTGGTGGAACTTGCGGTACACCGGATCCTGCTTGAAGTAGGCGAACATGTCGTGCATCCAGCCCATGTTCCATTTGAAGGTGAAGCCGAGGCCGTCGGTGTAAACAGGCCGCGAAACAGCCGGAAACGACGTGGATTCTTCGGCGATGGAGATCGCGCCCGGCACCAGGTGCACCTGTTCGTTGAAGCGCTTCAGGAAATCGATAGCCTCGAGATTCTCGCGTCCGCCGTATTGGTTCGGGATCCAGTTGCCGTCTTCGCGCGAGTAGTCGAGATAGAGCATCGATGCCACGGCATCCACTCGCAAGCCGTCGAGATGATACTCCCTCAGCCAAAAGACGGCGCTCGAAATCAGAAACGTCCGCACTTCGTTGCGGCCGAAGTTGAAGATCTTGGTGCCCCAGTCGCGATGCTCGCCGAGGCGCGGGTCTTCGTGCTCGTAGACCGCGGTGCCGTCGAAGTGGCCGAGCCCATGTACGTCCTTGGGGAAATGCGCGGGCACCCAGTCGAGAAGTACACCAATGCCCTCCTGATGGCAGGCGTCGATGAAGAACCGGAAATCGTCGGGCGACCCGTAGCGCGAGGTGGGCGCGAAATAGCCGGTCACCTGATAGCCCCACGACGGTGTGTAGGGATGCTCCAAAATGGGCAGCAGTTCAATGTGCGTGAAGCCCATTTCCTTCACGTACGGCACCAGGCGCGCGGCAAGTTCGCGGTAGGTGAGCGTGCGGTTCTCTTCCGCACGCAGCCAAGAGCCGAGGTGCACCTCGTACACCGACATCGCGGTTTTCTGGGTGTTCGTGGCCGCGCGTTGTTCAAGCCACGCGGCGTCTTGCCAATCGTACGTGCTCATGGCGGAAACCACCGAGGCCGTGGAGGGCGGATGTTCGCAGGCAAAGGCGTACGGGTCTGCTTTCAGCGCGGCGTAGCCGTGGAACTGCGACTTGACGTAGTATTTGTAGACTGCGCCAGCCGTGAGGCCCGGCATGAACAACTCCCAGATGCCGCCGTCGCGCGCGCGCATGGGATGGCGGCGCTGGTCCCAGCCATTGAAGTCGCCGACGACGGTCACCACCAGCGCGTTCGGCGCCCACACGGCAAAGCGCACGCCGGCCGTGCCTTCACACTCCGCCAGGTGCGCGCCCAGCGTACGATACGCCTCATAGTTGGTGCCCTCGCCGTGCAAGTGCAGTTCGAATGGCGTCAGCAGGGGAGGGAAGGCATAGGGGTCCGGCTCGGTCCATGTGCGGCCGTCGCATTCGATGCGAAACAGATACCGGCCCGGACGCTGGGCCAGGTGCGCCACCCACACTCCGGCTGGATGCACCTTCTCCATCGTGTGCGCCTTGTCCCCGGCCATCAGTTCCGCCTCGGTGGCTTGCGGCAGAAACGCGCGCACTTCCCAAGCTCCTCCAGCTTGCTCATGCGGCCCGAGCACTGAGAATGGATCGCGATGATAGCCACCGACAATGGCATCTAGATAGGGTCGCGACGGAGCGGCTGAAGGAGGTGTCATGGCTGCAAGGCTTGCTACTCTTCTATGGTAGCCATTGTCTAACGTTACCCGAGCCTTCCTTCAGAACTTGCCCAAAGCCGAGTTGCATGTGCACCTTGAAGGCTCGCTCCGCGCGGCCACTTTGTGCGAACTGGACCCGTCGCTCGATCCCGCTGACGCCGCCGCGCGGTATGCGGCTTGCCGTGACTTTGCCGGCTTCATCGATGCGTTTAAGTGGGCTGTGAGCTACCTCCGCTCGCCGGTCGACTACGCATTGGCTGCTCGGGCGTTGTTCGCCGAACTCGCCGCGCAGAACGTGCAGTACGCCGAGGTGACGCTCTCGGCGGGCGTGGTGCTTTGGAAGCAACTCGACTTTGCGCGCGTCTACAATGCTGTTTCCGCCGAGGCTGCGCGCGCGCCGTTCCCGGTCTACTTTGTGCTGGACTCGATTCGCCACTTCGGCGCCGAGCAAGCGTGGCAGGTGGCGCGCCTGGCGGCCGAGCGCGTGGGAGACCGGGTAGTGGCGTTCGGCATCGGTGGCGACGAAGCACGCGGACCGGCGCAAAGGTTTGCCGAGGTGTTTCGCTTCTGCCGCGAGCAGGGTCTGCGCCTGGTGCCGCACGCGGGTGAGAACACGGATGCGGCCGCAGTGTGGGCCGCGCTCGAAATTGGAGCGGATCGCATTGGCCACGGCATTCGCGCAGCGGAAGACGCGCGCCTGCTCGCAGCGCTGGCCGAACGCGGCATTCCGCTTGAGGTGTGCATCTCCAGCAATGTGATTACGGGCGCGGTGCCGTCACTTGCAGATCATCCGGTGCGGCGCATTTATGACGCGGGCGTGCCGGTGATCCTGAACACGGATGACCCGGCGATGTTCAACACCACGCTGGTGGAAGAGTACTTGCTGGCCGCGCGGACCTTCGGGTTCACGGCGGATGAACTACAACAGTTGGCGGCGGATAGTCTGGAGCGGTGGGCTATTCGACGGTGATCTTCACGCGTTCGGTGCTGGTTTCGCCCGCTGCCGACTTGGCCGTCAAGGTGTAGGTGGCCGACGCCTGAGGCTTCGTCTGCAGGCACATGCGCTCTGACAACGCGAGCGCGGCGGCGGATACCGCCGGATTGATCGTCACCGACGACGCGCCGTTCACGCCGTAGCAAAGCGTCGCCGTGGCGCCTTTGGGGACGCGCGTCTGCACGGCGGTGAAAAATAAGATCAGCCCGGTAGAGGGCGCGGCTGCCGCCGCTTTGCGCAATTTGGGATCCACCGTCACCGTGACAGCCCGCGACACTTCGGCTCCGGCGCGGTTCTTCGCATAGAGCGTGTACGTGGTGGTGGCCGTGGGACGCAATTCAATGCACCGCGCCAGGGACGGTGTGATCTGTTCCACCGGCGGATCGAGTCGCACTGACGCCGCTGCCTCAACGCCGTAACAGAGCAAAGACCGGCCGCCCTTGCTCACCGTCGCCGGCGAGGCGTAGAACTGCGTGATGCCGGCCGCAGGCGGGGGCGGTGGTGCGGCGGACTCTGATTTGGGCGCAGGTGCGTTGGAGCAAGCGGCGGCCGTGAGCAGCATGAACAGCAGGGCGGTGAAGTGGGGTTTCACTTTCGGGGTGCCACCTTTACGCGAGCAAGATAAATAGCCGTCCGGCTCTCATGCGAGGAGTAGTAGCTCACATGCAGTAGTCCGTCGTGGAACGCGAGGCCCGCATAGCTTGTATCGCCGCCTGAGGGCAAGGCGAGAAACTCGGTAAGCGTGCCTGCCGAAGGATCGAGCCAGCAAAGGGCGGTGCGCTGACGGCCATTGTAGAGCCGCACGGCCGCCACAATGCGGCCATCGGGTATCTTGACCATATGCGGGCCGCCGATGCGCATGCCCAGGTCCGTCCATGTCCAGCCGCGGTACGGCGGCCGGCTTTTGCCGAGCATCGCGGTCCTCGTTCCCTCGTCGCGCCGCAGGAGGCACAACGCTGAGCCGTCCTGCTGAAACAGCACGGATGTTTCGTTGGGATAGTCCGCGTCCAGCACGAATGGACTCAGTGTGTCAAAGCGTGAGCCGCTCTGGGTGAGGTAGCTGCGCAGGAATCTCCGGGACCCGGTGCCATATCCGAACGCAAGGCCCTTGTCCTGCTGCCACTGCACACGCCAGATCCACACGTCCGGGTCGCCGATCGCGGAAGGTTTAGACCATTCGCGGCCGTCGGCGGAGAACCACGCAAAACTCTGGAAGCGCGCGGCGGCCGGCTGCGGCATGGCCAGTGCGGTTGTGAGCATCAGCCTGCGATCTGCAGCCACCGAGAGCTTGGGGTCGCGGAGGTCGCCGCCCGCGTGCGTGATGCGCGCGGCGTCCTGCCAGTGCTCAAAGTCGGCCGAAGTGAGAATGCGGATGGCGCCGTCGCCAGATACATGCGTGGAAGCTTCGCGGAAAGCGAGAAACCAACGGTCGTGGTAGCGGATCAGGTCCGTGAATGCTGAGTGCGGCGCGCGATCCCACACTTTGTCGTGATAGACAATCTCGGCATCGGGCGGCGGCGCGGCTACTGCGGCACTGGCCAGCACAAGAAATAACCAGATGATCACGGCTGAGCGCGGTCTCCACAACGTTCCATTTCATCGAGGAACCAGCGTAGATGCTGCTTCACCAGGTACGACGGGTCGGGAATCAGCAACAGCGGAAAGCCCTCTTCGCGCCAGTAGCGTGCTTGTTCCGGCTTGCCCAGCACCATGCCGCACGGTTTGCCCACGGCCGTGGCGCCGTCGCGCACCTGGCGGATGGCGTTGACCAGATCTGGGTGGCCCATTTGACCCCACAGCCCGAGGTTAAGCGATAGATCGTACGGTCCCAACATCGCCGCGTCGATCCAAGGCTCGCGCGCGAGCGTCTGCACGTTCGCCAAACCCTCGCGCGATTCGATCTGCACCATGATGAAAAAGTTCGATTCAATCTCGTCCCAGCCCGCGCGGTCGAGCGAGCGGTTGTGTTCAATCGACGGTCCGCCCGGCCCGCGGCGTCCCTGGGGCGGCGTAAACACGGCGTTGCGCAGCGTCCGGATGTGGTCTTTGGTTTCGGTCCATGGAATCATCAGCCCCGCAGGACCCATGTCGAGATACTTCTTCATCACATGGAAGACGCACGCCTCTGGGCGAATCAGGAGCGGGAACTTGAGTAGCCGCGCCGTGCGGCACAACTCTTCAGCCTGACGCAAGCTGCACGAACTGTGCTCCATGTCCAGCACGGCGTAGTGCAGGCCGGCTTGCTGGAAGATCTCCAGGTATCCGGTCCAGAAGTCGTAAGAAATGAGCGGGCCGATGGTGAATTCCCGGCGCGCCAGGCGGTGTTTGAGAGAGGCTGCGAGCACCGGGGTTACGCCGTCCGCGCCAGTTTTGCCGGATCCCACACACACAGCTTCTGCTCGTAGTAGCTGTGATTGCACAACAGCGCGGGGCCCGCCGTACGTAGCCCGAACTCGGCATCTTCAAAAAACGCCTTGCGTGAGCGCAGCGCGTTGTAGAAGTTGCGATGGTGTTCCAGGTGCGGTGAGTGATCGTTCGGCGGGCGAAAGATGTCTTCGCGGTCGCCGCGCATGGAGTCCGCCGTCAGCACCTGTGGCGGATACTTGGCCTTGTACTGTTTGAGAAACTCTTCCTGCACGCGCTTGGGGAACGTGTCGATCGTGTGGCCGGGCGCGGTCTCCTTGGGCTTGCGCGACATGGTGAGCGTGTTGTAGCTCACCGACATCACGCCTTCGCTGCCCGTGAAGCGCAACCGGAAGTCGTCCACGCCGCCGGCGGCGAAGTTCACCTTCAGAGACAACGTGAACTCGGGGTGCTCGGCCGTCTTCGGATAATCCATAAGCGCCAGCGTCACGTCGGCCACGTCGCGTTCGTCGTT
>VFZP01000292.1 GCA_016871115.1 Acidobacteriota bacterium | reverse complement strand
ATCATCGAAGGGTCAAACATCGGTTGCGACCGATGCTGGGACTCAAGAGCTTTGAGTCGGCGACCATTGTAATTAGCGGTATCGAACTGGCGGAGAAGATCAAGAAAGGGCAATTCAAATTTGGCAAACTGGGCGGGGCAGGGACAACGATGCCGGAGATCTGGCGAGCCGCGTTGGCTGCCTGATCGGGGTCGGGATCGATACGCGACCAGCGGGCCGAAACGGTATCGACCCAGCTTCAACCCAGATTTTGCACCAGAGCCCCCAACGCTCCGCCTAACCGCCGCATCTCCGTCATTGTGCAGTACCTCGATCAGAAGCCCGGTGAAGCGCTGCCGCCAGAAGCGGAGCCGCCCGAGCCTGCTCCGGCGTCACACCACTAGCCTCGCGGCGGCCTCGAACCGATGCGCGCCGTGAGGTTGTCAACGCTGCTGCTGTTGCGCTGGCGGCGGTGCTGGCTGTTGCTGCATCATCCGCATCCGCTCCTCCAGCGCCCGCCGCACTTCCGGCGGCAATCCCTGCAACGCCTCAGGCGACGGCATGTTGGTCAACG
This sequence comes from Acidobacteriota bacterium, assembly GCA_016871115.1. GTDB lineage: Bacteria > Acidobacteriota > Terriglobia > Bryobacterales > Bryobacteraceae > VFZP01. Next base: position 7,722 of record VFZP01000292.1, on the reverse strand, counting down.
GCGGAGCCGGTTGCTTCAAGTGTGCCGCCCGGGCCGGGTGCAGCCGCGCAAAGTCCGCGCCCGCGATGACGTAATACCAGTCGGAAAACTTCGCCGTCAATGCGCTTACCGCGTCGGCCGCTTCCGGGCTCTTTGCCGAGGTTGTGACAAACACATATCGGTTCTCGCTCGCCTTCGCTCCCGGAGCGGCGCCGCTGTCGGTGGCCAGTTCCCCGAACCGCACCGTGTACACCAGCCCCTTGACCGTCTCGGCGATCAACTCGCCTTCGTTTGAAAGCAGCAACCCCGTCGGCGCGATGAAGAAGCCGCGCTGCCGCAGACTCATCACCGTATCCAGCGTCGACGCGAGTTGTCCGGCGCGCAGTTGCTCGGCCAGCTCCCGCGGCTTCGCCTTCGCCCCGCGCACCCGCAACGACGCCAGCGCCGCTGCAATCGTCTGCGCCTGCGGCGTCCAACTCTGCTGCCCGCGTTCGTACACCGTGCGCTGGAGGTTGGCGATCCGCCCAAACTGCTCATCAATCTGGTAAGAGTTCAGCGTCATCTTCACGATGTCGCCAGCGACCACGCGCAGCAGATTCGCCTCCACCCAGTCGGCAAACTGCGCCGACGGGTCTGCGTCGGTTTTCACCGCGTAGACTCGCTTCTGCCCAAGCAACCGCGCGTAGCGCACACCGGGCTTGTCCTTCGCCACTGAGCCCAGCACAATCTCGGCCAACGTCCCGCCGCCCGCATCGCGCAGCGTCACACGCTTGCCGCGTCCCTGCAGCGCCGCGTTCTTCGCATCCAGCGGATCGATCACGCCGTACTTGCCGTGATCCTCAACGCGGTCAGACACCGGCGCGTCCTTCTTGACGTCAATCAGCGAGCCGCCGGTACGGGCCAGCCGGTCCCGCGCCTCGGCCGGGTAGTCTCCATGCGAACTGATCAGCCAGCGCCCCTTGCGTAACTCCACCTTCAGCGGACGCGCCGCCGCCTCGGTCTCGTCGTAGTCCACCACCTCTATCGCCTTGATGTCTTCGACGTTCCGCAGCCGCGGAAAGAAAGTCTGCCCGACGTCCGCGAAAATCTCCGATGACCGGACGCCCGGCTGCACCCAACTCGCCGCGGCCACCAACGCCGCCGCGCCAGCCACAAACAAGCCCGTGCGCAGCCACTCGCCCGTCACTACGCCACCTCCTCGTTCTTCACGGGTTCGGCCGCCGTGACGCGCCGCTCCGGCGCAATCCGCGCCCTTTCGCGCGCCACCTTCCGCACTGACATCGCCAGGAACAGCAGGAACCCCGGCACTGGCGGCAACGCCACCGCCAGCAGTTTGATCGTGTTTTGAATGCCGCGCACGCTTGACTCCATCGCCGACCGGGCATCTTCCACCTGCCGCTGCCGCTCGTCCTCAATATTCGCCCGCGCCACCTGCAAACGGCGCGACTCGGCCGCCTGCACATTCGCGATCATGATCTGCTTAGCCTGCTCATCCAGATCCTGCCGAGCTTCGATTCCAGCCACGGCCTGATCCAGGCGCGTCTGCGCTTCCTTCAACCGCTGCGCCGCCGTTGCCGCCGCCTGTTGCGCTTCGGTGTCGCGCTGCAGTTCATACTGCCGCGTGCGCGCCTCCACCAACTCCAGCGTCCGGTGCCGTGGCCGCCGCTTGCGCAGCGCAATGAAGCTGCGCTCGCCAGCCAGTTCGTCAATGGCGTTCAGCGCCAGTGTGACGTTGTCGAGGTTCAGATACTCCACGCCCTGCTTGCGAATATCGAAAAACTGCTCGCCCACCAGATCGGCGTCGGCCACGACGATGGCATTCAACGTTCCGTCTTTGCGCGTCACCCGCGCCGCCAGCGTTTCGCCCTTACCTCTTGGATTGTGCGGCTGTCCCTGTGCCAGCGTAATGCCGCCGAACATCGAACGCTGCACGATTTGGTTCCACGGCAAAGTCCCGCCGCCCGGCCCCGTGGAAAGGAGAGGGGTGAAGCGCGTTACGCCGCCATCGGCTCGTTCTTTCAACGCACCGGGGTAGATCAGCACCACTTCCTGCAATCCCGCCGTCACCTCTTCCTTCGCCTGAAACGGCATCGGCGCCTGATTCCCCTTGCCCACAAACACAATCTCCGGCGGCAGCGAACGTAATTGCGGATGCGGGTTGTAGCCATCCCAGGCCACCGTTGACGGGTTCCATTCGACGCCCAGCGCGCTCATCAACGGGCGCGTGTCCGTGGACGCAGTCGCAGGGCCGCCCTCGGCGCCGGCTTCGGCGGCCATACGCGGCGAAAGCTGGAGGTTGAACGCCGGCAGCGGGTCCACCACCACCAACGCCGGCTTGCCTTTCTTCACGTACGCCTTCAGCCGCGCCAGGTCCGCGGCGCTCAGCGTGTGCGGCAGCACCGCCATCAGCACGTCCAGATCGTCTGGATAGTCCGCGCCCGGGGCCACCTGCGCCACCTCATACTGCTTCTTCAGTTCGCCGACAATCGACCATTCCGCTGTATTCGCCCGCCGTTGAAAATCGAAGCCGCCAAACAGATTCGCGCCGGTCTGCAGAATGCCCACCTTCTTGCGCTTGGCGCGCGACACCACGCGAATCGAGCGCGTGAGCTCGTACTCCACCGGCAACCCGCGATCGAACTGCGGAATTGCAAACTCCTCGCCGCCGCTGGAAAATACGAGCCCTAGAAAAATCTCGTTGCTCGCCGACGCGCTTTCTTCGCTCGCCGCCACGCGAAAGGGATTGATGCCGTAACGCTCGCGCGCCTCGCGGGCTTCGGGCGAATATTTGATTGTGTCTACCACGCGTACGTTCACACGATTGGCGCCCAGCGCCGCATACTCACGCAGCAGGTTCGTCAGGTTCGCGCGCACGCTCATGTAAGAGCGCGGCACTTCTGGACTGAGATACGCCTGGATGTTCACGGGCCGCCGCGGATCCAGGCCTCCCAGTAACGCCCGCGTGTCGCCCGAAAGCGAATGCACGCGTTCGCTGGTCACATCCGTCCGCGTGCCGGCGCGCGTAGCAATCACCGTGACTGCTGCGGTCGAAGCTAGCAGCACCAGCGTACGCAGCGCAAAGTGCCAGCCGAGGCGCGGCGAGCGCCAGCGTTTGCGCCCGGCCAACTGCACGTTCAGATACAGCACCGCCGCACCCAGCAACACAAAGTACACGACCGCCGAGTGAGCCACGATGCCGCCCGCCAGATCGCGAAACTGCTCCGGCACTGAGAGCGTGGCGGCCAGCTTCTCTGCGCCCTCCGGCAATAGCGCCGTCGCTGCTTGGCCGGCGAATATCGGCAGTGAGCAAAGTGCCGCGCCAAGAATGAACGCCACGGTCAGGTTATCAGCCCATTGCGATGCCAGCAGCCCCAACGGCAGCAGCGCTGCGCCCATCAGCCAGTAGCCGAGATACGCCGCGAGCAGCATGCCCACGTCCGGACTCCCCAGCCAGAACAGCACCGCCACGTGGCTCAACGAAAACAGCAGCGCCACCGTGTAGATACCAAGCGCCGCCACATACTTGCCCAGCACAATCTCGCTATCGCGCGCCGGTAGCGTCAATAGCAATTCCTCAGTACCCTGCCGCTTTTCGTCGGCCCAAAGCGTCATCGTGATGGCTGGCACCAGAAAGATCAGCAGGTAGGGGAACCACTGATTCAACTGATCGAGGTTCGCCAGGTTCGCCTCAAAGAAGCGCTGCCAGAACGCAGCGAGTCCTGACAGGAACACAAACAACGTGATGAAGACGTACCCCGTAGGCGCGCCGAAGTAGGCAAAGAACTCGCGCGAGAACACCGCTCGCACCACGCCGAGGTTGACAACGCGGCTCATTGCATTGCCGCCCCCGTCAGCGTTTGGAATGCATCGTCGAGCGTGGCGCCGTGTTGCAGCAATCGCGCCGGCTCGCCATCGAACACCACGCGCCCGGCGTTGATCAGAATCACGCGGTCTGCCACCGCTTCCACTTCCTGCAGAATGTGCGTTGAAAGCAGAACCGTGTTGCGCTCGCCCAACGTGCGAATCAACTGCCGCACTTCGCGAATCTGGTTCGGATCTAGACCCGTGGTCGGCTCGTCCATGATCAGCACATCGGGTTCATGCAGCAAAACCTGCGCCATGCCCACTCGCTGCCGGTAGCCCTTGGAGAGCTTCGCAATCGACTTCTCCAGCACCGTCTCCAGGAAGCACTGCGCCACCACCGCATCCACACGCTCGCGCAGCCGCGCGCCCGACAGTCCACGGGCGGCGCCGAAAAATCGCAAGAGCCCAAGTGGCGTCATGTCTGGATACAGCGGCCCGTTCTCGGGCAGGTACCCCAAGTGCCGCGCGGCCTCCAGGCGATGGGTCTGAACGTTGAACCCGGCAATGCGCGCTTCGCCCGCCGTGGGCGCCACGTAGCCGGTCAACAGCTTCATCGTGGTGGACTTGCCCGCGCCGTTGGGTCCGAGAAACGCGCACACCTGCCCGCAGGGGATCGAAAAGGACACATCGCGGGTGGCCGCAAAGTCGCCGTAGTATTTGGAAAGTCCGACGGCCTCAATCATGGCTGCGCTAAGCATGGGTAATGGGAATGAGACGAACTGAAACCAATCTGGCTCCCTCTCATTATAGAACCGATTCCGTCAGTTTCAACAACTGCGCCAAGCGGAACGGCTTCTGCAGATAGTGAATAGGCGGCGAAGAGTCGGGCGGGGCCATGGCTGCGCCGCTGGTGAGAATGACGGCCAACTCCGGCTGCCGCGCCCGTAACTCGCTGATCAGCGACAAACCGTCCTGTACGGGCAGCGTGTAGTGGACAATCGCTAGCCCAAATGGCGACTGCAACGCCAGCGCCTCGGCCGGCGTCGAACAGCAGTGGACCGTCTGCCCGGACCGATTGAGCAGTTTCTGAATGAGCGAAGAGATAGCGGTCTCGTCGTCCACCACGAGTACTGCGCACGCTCTTCCGCCATTGAGTCTCCGTTCAAGGATACTGAAGAGTGAAAGGACCGCCGCCATGGTGGCATTACCCGGTAAGAAGGCGAGGAAAAAGAACATGCGCAAAAGCAGAGTGACAAAGGGTTTGGCGCTGACGTTGGCCGGGGCGATGGTGTCGCCCGCGGCTGAGTTGAACGTGCGCTCCGTGGTCCTGTATAAACACAGCGTGGGATATTTTGAACGCACCGGTGAATTGGGTGCGGGCGAGAGTGCGCGGCTGGATTTCAAGTCGGGCGAAATGAACGATGTCTTGAAGTCACTGACCGTTGATGTGAAAGGTGGCGGCGGGGTTTCAGGGCTTCGCTACGACTCGAGTGAGCCGTTGGGCGCCAAGCTCAAGGAAATGCCCATCAAGCTTGACGCGCGCCAGCCGTTGACGGCGCTCATCGATCAGCTCAAAGGCGCGCAGTTGGAGATGAAGTCCACCGGGCAAACCGTAGTGGGCGCGATCGTCGCCGCGCGGTTGGTGGATGCCACGCGCGAGACGCCGGAGCGCGAACAGGTGACGCTGCTCCTCGACGCCGGCGACCTGCGCACCTTCGAACTTGCCCCCGGTACCTCCGTCCGTTTCCCCGATCCCAAGCTCCAGCTCATGTTGCGCGACTACCTCGCCGCGGTTACGCAGGCGCGCTCGACGGACAAGCGCAGCGTGTATATCGACTCCTCCGACGCCGGACGCCGCACCGTTACGGCGAGCTACATGATCCCCGCGCCGGTGTGGAAGTCCAGCTACCGGCTCATCTTTGGCGCCACGGGTGAACCGACGCTCGAAGGCTGGGCTATCGTAGACAACACCACGGGTGAGGATTGGACGAACGTGAACCTCGCGCTCGTCTCCGGGCGCCCCATTTCCTTCATCAGCAAGTTGTACGAGCCGCGCTATGTGACGCGTCCCGAAGCTGAACTTGCCGACGTAGGCCCGAACGCGCCGGTGTTGTTCGCCGGGTCCGTCATGGCCGCACCACCGCCTCCTCCACCTGCTGCGCCCGCGCCAGAGCGCAAGTCCCTCATGTTGCGCAACCAGGGCACGATGCAGCAGTTCGCTGGCGCCCGCGCAGAGGCCGTGGCCGACGCGGCCGCCGAAATGGTGGCCGAATCCGCGCCCAGCCGCCTCGAAGCCACCGCCGAAGGGCGCGACCTCGGTGACCTGTTCGAGTACCGTTTCGGCAAACCTGTCACCGTGAAGCGCAACGAGTCTGCCATACTGCCGTTCCTGCAGCAGAAGATCGAAGCACGCAAGCTCCTGATCTACTCCGACATGAGCATGACGAATCCGCTCAACGCCGCTGAACTTACCAACACTACCGGCAAGACGCTCGACGGCGGACCGGTCACCGTCTACGACCAGGCCGCCTACGCGGGTGAAGCGCTGGTGGAAACCATCAAGACCAGCGACAAGCGCCTGATCGGCTACGGCGTCGACATCGGCACGCGTATCACCACGGCCATCGATTCGAGCACGCAAGCCATCCGCGAGTTCCACCTGCGCCGCGGCGTGCTCACCACCAAAGCCGCGGTGGTGGAGACCAAGACGTTCACCATCCGCAATGTCGACGCGAAGGCCAAGGTCCTCATCATTGAGCAGCCCATCCAGCCCGGCTACAAGGTGGTGAATCAGAAGCCCATTGCTGTCACGGCCAGCAACAAGCGGTTCGAGGTCAAGCTGAACCCCTCGGCTACTGACAAGTTTGTGCTTCAAGAAGAGCGGCTCGACGAGCAAAGCTACGTGGTGACGAGCCTGAACCCGGACTTCCTCGTTCGCTTCGTGCAGAACAAGGCGCTCAGCGCCGAAGGCCGCATGCAACTGGAGACGATCCTCGAGCGCAAACAGCTCGTCGCCGCGATGGACCGCGATATCCGCCAGGCGGAAACCGAAGTCGCTGAAATCGCCAAAGACCAGGACCGCATTCGCCAGAACCTCGGCAGCCTCCGCAGTGTCGCCGGGCAGGAAGATCAGGTGAACCGCTACGCGCGCCAACTGTCCACCCAGGAAGCGCAACTTGCCGGGCTCCGCGATAAGCAAAGCGAACTCCGTCGCAAGAAGGCCGCGGCTGAAGCGGAACTGAATCGGTTGATCGAAACGATGGAGTTCTAGGTTCGGCAGGGCGGGGAATGAATCGCCTTCCGCGACGATACACAGGTATGAGACTGCTCTCTGCCTTCTTCTGTGTCGCTGCCTGTGCCTGCGCGGAGCCGTCCGCCCGCCACGAAATCGGGCTGATGCTGGGCCGCGTTTCCGGTTCTACTTCTTCCACCGTCACGGCGGGCGCGGGCCGCGCCTGGCAGGCAAACTACGGCATCCGGTTGGACGAATCTACGCACACGGCGCTGTTCTTTGAGGCCCATCTGCTGGCGGCGCCGTTGCGCGAAGTCGCATCGCCGAACATGCGGGCTTCCCGCGACTTTGCCTCGCTCTACCTCACTCCGGGGCTTCGCGCGAAGGGCTCTGGTGCAAAATCTGGGTTGAAGCTGGGTCGATACCGCTTCGGCCCGCGGGTCGCGTATCGATCCCGACCCCGATCAGGCAGCCAACGCGGCTCGCCAGATCTCCGGCATCGTTGTCCCTGCCCCGCCCAGTTTGCCAAATTTGAACTGCCCTTTCTTGATCTTCTCCGCCAGTTCGATACCGCTGATCACAATGGTCGCCGACTCAAAGCGCTTGAGCCCCAGCATCGGTCGCAACCGATGTTTGACCCTTCGATGATCTTGCTCGATCAAGTTGTTCAAGTACTTGCTGCTGCGGACTACCAGTTGCTCCGGCAA
>VFZP01000291.1 GCA_016871115.1 Acidobacteriota bacterium | reverse complement strand
GAAGTCGACCGAAACCATAGTCTTGACGTGATTTTCAAGGAAGGTCCGCCACGTCTGCGATGGTGGTTTTCGATTGCGGACCATGTACTTGCTCACGCTCGTTTCGCCGACGGAAATACCAAGCTTGAGCAGTTCGCCGTGAATCCGCGGTGCGCCCCAGAGAGGGTTGTCCCGGCTCATGGCACGAATCAAGGATCGGACATCGGCCGGGACTGCCGGTCGCCCCGGCCTCCCCCGCCGAATCTTCCACGTCCAGAACAGCCGGAAGCCCTTGCGATGCCAACCGATCACCGTCGCCGGCTTGATCATGATGGAACTCAGTTGCCAATCCGTCCAGACCGCCGCCAACAAGGCCCACAGGAATCGATCCGCAGCCGTCAACTTCGGCCGCTGCACCGAACGTTGCAGAACACCGAGCTGATGACGGAGGGCCAGTATCTCAAGCTGAAGCGCCGCACGCTGGCGAAAAAAAGCCAAGAAAGCCGCCGCCAGCGCCACCAACGGAGGCGAACAAGGGAATCGAAGGAAGAAAGGCAAACCCCAATTTATCAGTAACTTCGGGGTTTGCGAGAACCACAGGCCGATATGCGGAATCGACTCCATGATGTAGTTCCGGTTACTGCCGTAGATGTCCTCGATCCGGATATAGGGATCGAAGATCCGGACATCGGCGCCCTTGCCGATCAGCTGTTCGAGCAGCACTACGACCGGGCTTTCGCGCAGATCGTCGGTGTTTTCCTTGAAAGACAGGCCAAAGATCCCGGTCTTTTTGCCAGGCAGATCCAGCACGGCCTGCACGGCGCGGCTCAAATGGCGGGCGTTGCTGTCGAGAATCGAATCGAGCATGGGCAGCGAAAGATCCAGGTGCAGCGACCGGTAGTTCAGCGCCCGCAGATCCTTGGGCAGGCAGGAGCCGCCAAAGGCGAAGCCGGGCTTCAGGTACGCCGCCGAGGCGTTCAGCTTGGTGTCCTTGCACAGCGTCTGCATGACTTCCACGGCCGGAATATCCAGCTTGCCGCAGACGGCGCCGATCTCGTTGGCAAACGAGATCTTCACGGCGTGGAAGGCGTTGCAGGCGTACTTGATCATCTCGGCGGTGCCGAGGGAAACCAGCGCTGTTTCGGCCTCCAGCGGCGCATAGAGCGCGGCGACGGTTTCGACCGCCCCGCGGTCGTCGCCGCCCACCACAACCAGTGCCGGCTCCATGAAATCCTTCACCGCCGTGCCTTCGCGCAGGAACTCGGGATTGGCGACCACGGCCACGTTGGCCGTTCCCAGCGCGGGCATCACCACGTCCCGGCAGGTGCCGGGAAATACGGTGCTGCGGATGGTGACAATCAGGCGTTTGGCGCGGTTGCCGATCTCGCTCGAGATCTCCTCGCAGGCCCGGCGCATCTGACCCAGACCCAGGTTCCCGTTGCGTTCCGACGGCGTTCCCACGCACAGAATGGCCACATCGGCGCCGTCCAGCGCCTCGGCGGCGTTCGAGGTGGCCGAGAGCCGTCCGGCCGCGGCGTGTTTTTGAATGAGCTCCTCGAGCCCCGGCTCGTAAAACGGCGCCTTGCCGCGGCGGATGCTGTCGACCTTAAAACCGTCGCGGTCGACGCCGCACACCGTGTGACCCAACTCGGCCAGGCAGGCTCCTGTCACCGAACCCACGTATCCCAGACCAAAAATCGCGATTTTCATTCGTTCAATCCCTTGTTCTCTACAGCCGGACGATCTTGCCGGACTGAAACGCCTTCATGGCGTTGCGCGTATCGACGATCAGGCGCGAGGCGTCCAGCACCTGGCCGTAGTCGAAGTCCTTGTGATCGGTGACGATGACCACGCAGTCGGCGGCGCGGCAGCCCTCCAGGACGCCGCTTGCGGTGAGATCCTGCCCCTCGTGTCGGAGATCGTCCACATACGGATCGCTGTAGGTAATGCGGGCGCCGCGCTGCTTGAGCAGGTGAATGATGTCCAGCGCCGGCGATTCGCGCACATCGTCGATGTTCTTCTTGTATGCGACGCCCAGGATATGCACGTGGGACCCTTTGACCGATTTGGAGTGCTCGTTCAGCGCGTTCTGCACTTTGTCGGCGACGAAGTGCGGCATCTGGCCGTTGATGTAGCCGGCCAACTCGATGAACCGCGCCTCGATGCCCGCCTGGCGGGTCTTCCAACTGAGATAGAACGGGTCGATCGGAATGCAATGGCCGCCTAGGCCGGGACCGGGATAGAACGGCATGAAACCAAAGGGCTTAGTCGCCGCTGCGTCGATCACTTCCCAGACGTTGATACCCATCCGGCCGCACATCAGCGCCAGCTCGTTTACCAGGCCGATGTTGATCATCCGGAAGGTGTTTTCGAGCAGCTTGACCATCTCGGCGACGCTGGTGGACCCGACTGGAACGACCGTTTCGAGCGACTGCGCGTAGAACAACCGGCCCAGTTCGGTGCAGTTCGGCGTTATGCCGCCGACCACCTTGGGAATGTTGTAGGTATGGAAGTTCGGGTTGCCGGGATCGACGCGCTCGGGCGAAAAGCACAGGAAGAAGTCTTCGCCGCACTTCAGACCGCTCTTTTCGAGCATCGGCAGCACCAGCTCGTCGGTCGTGCCCGGGTAGGTGGTGGACTCAAGAATAATCAGGACGCCGGGGCGGATGTGCTTGGCGATCTGCTCGGTCGCGGCGACGACGTAGGACATATCCGGGTCCTTGGTCTTGCGCAGCGGCGTGGGGACGCAAATATTGATGGTATCGACGTCCCGCAACTGGGCGAAGTCGGTTGTGGCCGAAAACCGGCCCTCGGCCACATGCCGGGCGACATCCGCGGTGGGAACGTCCTGAATGTAGGATTCGCCCCGGTTGAGCTTTTCGACCTTGGAGACCGTGACGTCGAAACCCACGGTGCGGAACCCCACACGGGCGAACTCCATGGCCAAGGGCAGGCCCACGTAGCCGAGGCCGACGATACCGGAAACCGCTTGCTTGCTTTCGATCTTGCTCTTTAATTGATTGAAAAGACTCATTCCGTAATTTGGTTCCTATCCGTAAATCGGCAGGGAAAGCCAAACCCGACAGATCTTTTCCTTCGACCCGCCCAAACACCCACGGAGGGCGAAACGCCCACGGTGGGTGAAATAGACGCGGCTTCCCTGCCCTTGACGTCTGTTCGCCGTCTCAATTCTTGCCCCCGGCGGCCGCGACGAACTCGACGGCGCGCCCGCGTTTGATCACGTGGGTCAGGCCGGCCCGGCGCTGGCGATCCAGAATCTCTTCGGAGGCGAAGATCCGGTAGGTTCTTCCCTGCCGCGCCGAACAGTCCTCCGGCGCGACGACCTCGAGAATCCGTTTGGCCACCAACCGGGGGATCAATTGGCGGACGCTCTTCTCGTCGAGACCGATCAGGCGAGCCAACCGGTCGTAGCCCATCGAGAAGGTTTTGCTCCGGTCCGATTCGGGCTCCCCGTCCTGCCACAGGATCTGGTGAAAGCGCTCCTCGCCGAGCGTCATCGACTGCCGGGCGTTTTCGACGAGCTTAGCGCCCACGGTGGGCGGTTCACCCACGGTGGGCGTTCGTGCGGGGCGGCTCCGAGCCTTCCGAACACCCACCGTAGGCGTTTCCCCTACGGTGGGTGTTCCGCCCTCCGTGGGTGTTATGGCTGGAATCACGGGACTCTTCGAAACACCCACGGTAGGGGTTTTGAGCGTGATGCCGGAAACGCCCACGGTAGGCGATTCGCCCACGGTGGGTGTTCCGATGCTGTCCATGGCCAGCCGACGCGCGGCCCGGTCGCGAGCCACCGTGGCCGGCGTGGCCAAGACATCGCTCAGGCCCCGGAGGGCCGGCCCGTTGGCCAGCTCGCGCCAGTCGAGCGGCTCCGGCGCCCGCTTAGGCCGTCGCTTGGGCTGAGATGCCATGTTTCGTTTCCAGGGCGGGGAAGCCGCCGAGCAGCGCTTCGACGGCGGTCTCGTAGTCTTCGAGCGCCTTCGACTTCGGATCGTAGTCCCGGAGGAACATCCGGGAACGGGCCGCCTTGGCCACCGTCGTATCGGTGCGGATATGGGGCAGCAGCGGCACGCGCAGCTCCTGCGACATGTCCTGCAGCGCGGTCAGCACGGTTTGGGTCATCTGCAGCCGGTTATTGACCATGACCGGCAGAATCCCGATGGAGGCGATGCCCGTTTGGCGCTTGAAAAGGCGGTTCAGCTCATTGGCGGAGCTGATGCTGGCGCTGGCGCCCTGGACGCTGAGCGTCTCCATGGCCACCGGGATCAGCACGTTCTTGGTGTAGAGCATGGCGCAGGTTTGAAACAGCGTGAGCGAAGGCGCCACGTCGATCACCACGGCGTCGTAGGCCTTGTCGGCGCCGCTATCGCCAAAGGCCTGCTCGAAGTGCAGTTCGCGCAGAGTCTGGCCGCTGATAATGTCCTCGGCGGCCTGTGTTTTCCGGTCGCTGCAGAGCACATCGAGGTTTTCGTGGGCGCTGACGACGCACTCGGAAAACAGCACCTGGCGGATCAGAAAATCGTGCAGCGTGAATTCGGGGCGCAGGCCCAGAATCGTCGCCACCGAACCTTGCGAATCGGTATCGACGATCAGGGTCCGGAGACCCCGGTCGGCGAAGCAGCGGGCGATGGTGACGGCCGAGGTGGTCTTGGCCACGCCGCCGCGTTGATTGCTGACGACCAGACGGATCATGTGTGACTCCTTGCGCGCGGGGCCTTTGGGGCAGCCAGTTCCTGCCGCGCCACCTCCAGGTCTGAGGGGGTCCACCAGCGGCGTGTGGTCCCGTTGCGAACCAGAGGGGACGTAAGCTGCCCGTCCTTCAACTTCCGGAAGAACGTCGCCCGGCTGAGCCCGAGCGTTTTCCAGACGAGCTCATCCGGCACCGCGTTGGCGGGGCGGGGAACCTTCTGGTAGGCCATATACCCCAAAGTATAGCTTCCGGCCACGAAAACTGGAAGGAAAAAGTCTCACAATGCCGGGCTGCGAACGAAAGTCGCAAAAATCACCGCGCGCGATAGCGCAGGTGGATCTTCAGGATTTCGAAAAAGGCCCGGAAGAAGTCGTGCGGGCGGACGCGGGACCCGGCCACGTCGCGCCATTCCGGGAGCGGAAACTCATAGATGGACGCTTCGACGAACGGCATGTTGTAGCCGGACTGGCGGATGAAGCGGGCGATGATCTCGACGTCGAAGACCCAGCGGGAAGAGAAGCGTTCGGCGAACAGTTCGCGGGTGCCCGGCGTGACGCGAAAGATCTTGGCGCCGCACTGTGTGTCGTAGATCGGCAGGCGGAGAATGATCGACACGGTGGTGGCGAACACGCGGCCGAGGTAGTGGCGGATGGCGCGGCGCTCGACGAAGCGGCCGAGAAGCTTCACGCGGGCGCCGAAGATCATGAGAATATCGTCGCGCCGGTCGAGCATCGCCACCAGATCGAGAATGGTAGCCAATGGCGTGGCCATGTCGGCGTCCCAGAAGCCCGCGTAGCGGCAGTCTGGGCGGCCGAGCGCCGCCAGCAGGCCGGTACGCACGGCCTCGGCCTTGCCGCCATTGGCGGGCTGGTCGATCACATCCACCTGATTTTCCAGCCCTTGGCGAGCGCGGTTGAGGACCTCCAGCGTCCGGTCCCTGCTGCCGTCGTTCACCAGCAGGAAATGGATGGACGGGTTGGCCGCGGCGAAGGCCTGGAAAGGTTTAAGCGGAAATCGGGACTCTTCGTTATAGCAGGGGATGACGATCGAGCAGGGAGAACTCATCAATTCTCGACGGCGGCCGGGGCCAGCTGCAGGCGGCGCCGGACGCTTTCCACTCCTTGCGTGGTCACCCAGATCCAGTTCTCTTCCAGACCGCCGATGGGCGTTTCGGCGGCCAGCGTGAAGACCAGGTCGAACATGCCGATGGCCGTGGTGACGGCGCGGGCGAGATCCAAAGGCTGGAAGGTATCGTTGATGTAAATCTCCAGCGGCGACTCCGGAACTGGCGGAGGGTCCGAACGCGGCACGTCTCCATCCGGTGTGACCGGCGTGGTCTTCCCCAGCCCGCCGATGCGCAGGGCGGCCTTCATGCCGGGCCGCAGCGGGTTGCCTTCACCCAGTGGACCGTTCATCTTTCCGTCCTCGTGCTGGAGGAACACCCACTCGGTGTCCCGGCCCTGCACCCTATAAAAAGGCATGGCTGGAGAGGCGGGTTTGACGTTCTCCGGATCGATGTAGAACAGCTCCGAGGAGCCTGCGCCGGTGACAACCTGGACATCGGCGCGGCGGCCGGCAATGACGCCGGAGGGCACCTGGGCGATGGCCTGCGCCGGGCTGGCATAGAGCAGCGGCGCCGCATTGCCGTTGATGCGAATTTCGGTATCGCCGCAGAGCCTCACCGGCAGCGGCGCGGTGGGCTGCTGGAACACGCAGTTGGACAGGGACTCTCCGTAGACGGCCACCAGAACGCCCGGAGAGATGGGCATGGAGCCGTCCAGGCCGTTCACTACGGCGCGGACCTTCGGCGCCGGGCGGCGCGGCGGAATCACGCCGGCGATGGCGGCTTCCAACTCGTCCATGTTCGCACCGGGATCCCGGTTGTTCTGGGCCTTGCCGCGAAAGGGGCTGTTCGGTTGCAGGCGGTAGTTCTCGGCGGCCGCGTCGACAAACCGGACATCGGTCAGCTTGTTCACGTAGGTGTTCCCGGTTGGATAGAAGCTGGAGACGTTCTCGCCGATAAAGCCGTTGTTGCGCACCACCGAGCCCGGGAAGTTCTCGTTCAACACCCGGTTGCCCGAGCCCAGGCCGGAGCCGAAGATTCCGAGGCCGGACACGGTGAAGATGTTGTCCCGCATGACAAAGCCGGTGGTCTGGTTCTCGCTCATGATCAGGTTGCCGGTTTCGACGGCGGTGTTTCTCTCGATCACCACGTCCTTGGGGAACTGAAGGAACTGGAACAAGCGGCCCTTGACGCCGGAGAACAGGTTGTTGCGGATGGTGAGTTTCGAGGTCTGGCCGAGGTTCCGCGTGGCGTCGTCCTGGCCTAACACGTTGATTCCGTTGGGCGTGTTGATCACCAGATTGTTGGCGAACACGATATCCTCGATGACACCGAACGGGGCGCCGGCCCCATCCTTGCCATCCACGCGCACGGTGAATAAGATGCCGAAGCCGCTCTGGCCGGCTACCCAGTTGTTCTCGAACACATTGCCTTCGATGCGGAAGCGGCGGCCCATCTTGATTTCAAATTGGTTCTTGACGACCCATCTTTCCTGCTGCCAGCGCATCGGCTTGAAGACATGGTTCCGGGTGAAGGTGACATCGGAGGGAGCGACGCCCGGAATGCCGTTCGGGCAGCCGCCGAAGATGATGCTGTAGCCGGCGCCTTCCAGGAAGTTATTGGTGAACTCATACGGTCCTGGTCCGTTGCAAACGGCAACCGCCATGGCGTCCTGGAAGTTGCTGCGGAAGTCCGAGACATAGGAGTTGGTGAGTTTGACGGCGTTGGAGTTGAAGAAGAAACCGCGTTTGGAGCCTTGATCGTTGCCGTTGTGGACATACAGGCGGTCGAACTCGATATTGGTTGGCTGGCGGGCGGCGGAGGGCTCCTCCATCTCGCCGACGCGGATCAGATCGAAGGCATAGACGCCTTGGGCGTTGGTGACTTCCAGGCCCGCCAGACGCCAGTTGCGGGAGCCTGGCTGGAAAACCAGGACCGGATCGGCGTTGTTGCTGATGATCTTGGCCATCTTGGGGGCGGAGTCCGGGCTCACGCGCTGGCCGGCCGGCAGATCGGCGAGGGCCGAGGTCCGGATGGTGATGTAGTCGTTGCTTGCGCCGGTTTTGGCCGGAAGACGGAAGTTGCCGGTGTAGGTGGCGCCGGCGGTGAGCTCCAGAGTGTCTCCAGGGCGGGCGGCGTCGAGCGCGGGTTGCAACTCTCCAGCGTTGGTGACCTGAATGACCCTGGGGCCGCTCCCGGCGGGCGGTTGCGTCTGCGGGACCGCCTCACAACCGGCGAACACCCACAAAAGTCCCGCCAAGGATAGCTTTCGTCTCGGCATCTTCTCTCCTCCGAATCTATCGGCGCCTTGGCCGGCCGGCAGTACGCACAAATTACCAACCCTCGGCGAAGGCGATTGTTCTGGGACGCGCCTCTTTATCATAGCGGGAATCGGCGGCAACCGGGCCGCGTGAGCCGCATCCGTTCGCCGGATTTTACGCATAACCGCCTGGATCATTCTTGCCCTTTGTGCCTTGCGTCCGGCGCACAAGCTGCCTCAGGGCATTGGGGTGAACCCCGTCATTGAGACAAACCGAATTAGTCACACTTGCCGTTTAACGGTTTTTCCTACTCAAACAGCCGCTTCTCCGCCACAATGGTCCTCGGTTGGCGAAGCGGAAGCGGGCTCTGGT
>VFZP01000290.1 GCA_016871115.1 Acidobacteriota bacterium | reverse complement strand
TGAACCGCCCGTCCGGCGTGCTCATCGGCTGATGGCCGGCAGGGCTGAGGTCCAGAATCGAAAGCCGCGCGTGCGCCAGCGCGGCCTGGCCGCCCGGCGAGCGATACGTCCCCGCATCGTCCGGTCCGCGGTGACGCAGGGATTGGAGCATGGCCGGCAACCGACCGACCACCGGCTCGGGCAGACGTTCGGTGCTGAGAATTCCGGCGATGCCGCACATGACGCTACGTCTCGCAGACTGTGCCCGGTGGCAGCAGCGGGCGCAGGTGTCCCGCCAGCGTCCGGCAGAAGCGGTCGAAACCAAACTCACGGACGATCCGCTCCCGAAGCGGCGCCGGCTGAAACATGAGCGGGTGTTCGTGGCGTCCCTCCAGAATCCGCGCCAGCGCATCGGCGATCTGCGCTGGGCTTTCCGGATCTACCAGTGCGCCCAGTTCGCCGTCCCGCAGGGGCTCGGTGGAGCCGTCGCGATTTCCAGCCAACACGGGCCGACCGCAGGCCATTGCCTCCAAGTAAACAATACCAAAACCCTCGCCGACACTGGGCATGGCAAACACGTCGCAAAGGTTGTAATGGTCGCACACCTCTTCCGGCGCGATAAAGCCGGTGAACACAACGCGTCCAGCCAGGCCCGAATCCCGAGTGAGTTGCTCCAACCGAGGGCGGTCATCGCCGGTGCCGCCGATGAGATAGCGGGCATTCGGCACGCGCCGGCAGATTTCTGGCAGGGCGGCGATCACGCGGTCAAAGCCTTTGTATCGTTCGGAGGCAGCCAGCCGGCCGAAGGAGAAGATGATCTTCGCATCCGCCGACAGACCGTAGCGGCGCAGCAACGCCAGCGGTTTGGGCCTCGGCTGAAAGTCCGCGGGATCAAATGTGTTGGGCAGAACCTTCACCCGCTCGGCGGGCAACTGCTGCTCGGCGGCAACCCTCCCTTGGGTGTAGCGGCTCACGGCGAGGACCGAGTCCGCCTCCCGCAGCGACCGCTGAACTCCGGCCCGTCGGCTGCCCCACACCTCTACCCCGTGAGCCACCCCGACATAGCGGACGCCACGCCAGCGCTTGAGCAGGCGCGCGACAGGCAGGAAGTTCACGTGCGTGGCGATGACGAGCATGGGCCGGTGATATAGACCCGCCCGCAACAGGGCGGCCGCATAAATCGGCGTGCGCAACCAAGCAGGGACGCCTCCGAATTGATGGCCACCAGCAAGCGGGCCGGTGCCCAGCTTGGCCAAGGTGCGAACCCGGACACCGGGCATGACGATGCGGCCGAGCGCTTGGTGCAGGTGCTGGCTGAATGCTTGGATGCCTCCGCGGGCGGCGTCCAACTCCGGAACCCACAGGTGAATTTCCTGCATTTTCGACAGGTCCGCCGCGCTCCGTTCACCGAGGCTGGCCGCCCGGCGTGGTGCCAACCACGGCTTGCCCCGCTTCGGGCGCTGTGACGCGTCCCGTGTCCCGGCTCATCGCCCCACGGCTCAACAAGCGCATGCTAGACCGCCTTCCAGCAAGCCACGCCAGGACAATGATGATCATGGTTGTCAAGAAGTAGTGCTCGAACGCCATGAGCGTGGCCCCCATCAAGAATTCCATGGCCCCTGTGCTGAGCAGCACGGCGAACGGGACGGCCAGCAAGAATCCGGCTTCCTCCGGTTCCCTGCCCCAAGCGAGCGAGGTGCCGAGGCCAAAGAAGAAGCCCATGAAGGCACCCGCTGCCGCGACCGCCAGCCAGCCGCCATTGGCCCAGGCTTCGGCAATGGGGCCCACGGAGATGTTCGTGCCCGACAGAGCCTGTTCGATTGTGTAGTAAAAGCCGTAGCGAAGGCCCAAGTCGGTCATGATGTGGTGGTTGCTCATCCGGTCGGGCTTGAGATATCGCGGAATGAACAGCTCCAAACTGTTGACGTAGGTTTCTCCGCCCAGGAACGGATGGGTCCGGGGAGTTTGCTCAAGGATGGTGGACAAGATGGCCGTGATGTCCACCCGCTCCAGAATCGTCATCTGGACGCTGGAGGCGGAACCGGTCAGGCGCGCCTCCAGTCCACGCACCGAGGCCTGCAACCAATCGTTCGCCATGGTGACAAGGTCCGTCGAAGTCGTAGCGACTCCGTCCCAATACTTGTCCCGCCATTCGGCCTTGCCGAGATTGAGGAACGTGAAGATCAGCATGCCCATGCCCGTGGCCAGCAGCGGGATACGTTTGGCTCCAAGCGTGTAAGCCAGCGAGGCGATCGCGAGCATGCCGGCCGCGTGAACGAGAAAGCCGCTCAGGACGTTGCTCAACACACAGATCCCGAGCGCGGTGAAATACGAGGCGCGCGCATAGCTGCTCATGCGCCCCCGCCCGAGCTGCACTGCCAGGAAGAAGATCGCCAGGCCGCCCAGACTCATCAAGACAGAGCGGACCACCGGAAAGAGACTGTAGGGCACAACCATCATCAGCAAACCGAGCTGTAGCGTCGCATAATAGGCAGCCGTCACCCACATGGCACCCATCAGCCAGCCGGCACTGGTGCCGGTGTTGGAGATAACGCAGGCGGAGAGCATCACCGGCCGCAGACCGCCGCGCTGTCGCAACAGGCCCAGCATCGTGAAATAGACCGCTGCTCCGCTGAACAGGAACAGGCAGATCACCATCAGGAAGGTCTCCCGAAAGTCGGCGGGCGAATTGAGCAATGCGCCTGTGCGATCCCCGGCTGGCAGCCAGTAGTAGAGCAGGTGCGCGCCCGCAAAGACCTCGAAAAGGGGCACGTGGCTGCGTTCCTTCCACAGCCATGCCAACCCCGGCCCTGCCGCCAGCAGGAGCAAGCTCAGGCCCCAAACAGCAGTGGGCACATCGGAGCGCGGGAACCCGGAAAGGAAGAACAGCGCCGCGAGGGCGATGGCTGCGAGCGCTTTGGTCAGTTGTCCGCCGTGCATGATGGCTTGTTTTCCGGTTGTTCCAGTCCCGCTTTACGCGGTCAGCGGCGCTGGTAGATTTCGTCCGTTCCCAGCACGGCGCGCAGTTCATAACCCTTCCGGTCCATATACGCGCAAATCTCGTCCCCGAAATGGTTGTTCTCAATGTCCACTACTTCAACCCTGAACCGATCCAGATCCAACGACTGGAGAATCTCGAAATCAGCCCCCTCGGTGTCAATGGAGAGATAATCAACCTGGCGGCACCCATGCGTCTGAAGGGCGGCGTTGAATTCGAGGATCTTGATCTCATGCACAGCCCCGCCTTTCCGACACATCTCCGCCACCCACTCGTCCCGCTGCCATTCGGGCGGGTAGAAATCCAAGAACCCGCTGCCCATTTCGCCGCTCTCGGGCAAGCTTAGGAACCTCAAACTCCGTTCAGCCGCGCCCACACCGGCATTCACGGCCAAGGCCTTCCGAGCCGCAGCCAGCTTGGCGTGGGCGCGGGGGTTGGCTTCAAAACAGAGGCCGCGCCAGCCCAGTTCCCGTTCCAGATAGCAGGTGTTGCTGTAGGTCACGCCATCATAGGCGCCGATGTCCACGAAGAATCCCTCGCGCCGCCCGCGGAAGATGAAGTTGTCCACAAACATGTCCTGCCCATGCTGGCTGTGGTAGCGAGGATGGGGCTGGTCATGGTTCCGCAGCAGGTCGCGCAACGCTCGGCGGAGCAAGGCGCGCCGCAGGCTGAGGTGGGCCGTGCCGCGGGGCAATGCCTTGAGAAGTGAGGTAATGGCGTGAAGCATGGTGATGTGATCGAACCTCGGCCAAGTATGCCTGCCGACTTAGCTGACGGTGCCAGGTAATGGCCTGGCCACCTGCCGGGCGCGAAGCTGGCGGAACCGGTCAATCGGCCGCTCGACGCCAAGGTGCAGGGCCGCCGCCAACGCGAGCGATGCGAGCGCCAGCGCGCCGGAAAACACGACCGGCGAAAGCACCCAGCCCAGCCGTTGAAAACCGGCCAGCAGCACGGGCGCCAGGAACGCATGCCCAAGGTAAACCGAATAGGAAAGTTCTCCGATCGTGCGGTCCAAGTGGTTGGACTTGGTGGCCTCAAAAATGAATGGCAGGCACAATGCGAAGGCTGCCAGCACCGCGTAATCCTTGCTGATCCGCAAGGTGCCCAGCAGTAAGAGCACCACGACCAGCGCCCCGGTCCCGATTTGCCTGCGCCGGGCCTCATCAAGCGAAAGCGGCATCGTCATGGACAAGCGGTGTGCCAGCACGCCGAACAGGAAGAAGGCCAGCTCCGCCGGGAAGAACCGGTAGCTCCACGGATCGTGGTGATGGAACATCGCGTAAGTGGCGAAGCGCACGAGAAAACTGGCCGCGATTAACCCGACCAGGCAGCGCACGCTACGCCGCACCAGCAACGGAGCGATCAAGTAGAAGGTCAGTTCGACACCTAGTGACCACGACGGCGGCAGCACGAGAAACACGAACGCGGGCAGCGGTTCCTTGGTAAAGTCCGCCGTCAAGTGCAGCAAGCCCGTCTGCGGATCCACGGCAGCAAACATCAGCCAATCCTGGCCCAGAAAGAACAGGTTGGCTCCGCCGAGAATTGCCTTGGTGGAAAACGCCAGCGTGTCCCAATGTTCGACCCACGCGCTGAACAGGCCCGAGCGCTTCACGTGCGCGGGCCAGCCCCACCAGAAAACAGCCGCCGCCAGCGCCAGCACCAGCGCATACACGGGCCACAGCCGGATCAACCGGTTGCTGATGAAGATCCAATACGACTTGGGGCCGGGCGGATACTTCGTGTGCAACACCAGCGCCATGTAGAACCCGGAGATCACGAAGAACGCCTGCACCGCCAGCGCCCCGCCGATCATCGGTGAGAAACCGCCGCCGTGGACCAGAACCACCGCGAGCGCGAGCGCCAGGCGACAGCAGCCCATGTCAGCAGCTTCCTTTCATCACTGGCTTTGCCCAGGTGTTCTCGAGTCCGCGCAGCACGCCCGCCGCCGTGTCCGGCACATCGGCTCCCCGCAGCGCAGCGGGAAAGCGACGCGGAGGCCCGTTGGTCGCTACGCACGGCAGCAACCGCTCCAGGGCGCGGCGGCAATCCGGCCAGTCATCGGCGGGGAAGACCTCCCCGTTTTGACCTGCCACCACCACATCCGGCGCGCAACCGACCTTGTCGCTCACCAGCACCGGGCGACCGCAGCAGAGCGCCTCGTTCACCGCCAGCCCCCAGGTTTCATCATGCGCCGACGGCAGCACAAACACATCGCCGAGCCGGTAGGTCACCGGCATCCGGCTTTGATTTTGGAATGGCAGCAGGCGAATTAGCTCAGGGGCCTGGGCCGCCTCCGCCTCCACGGCCGCGCGCAGCGGGCCGTCACCCAGCATCACCAGCCGCAAATCCGTCCGCCCGAGCTGACGGAAGGCCCGCGCGAATTCCACGGGCCGTTTCTTGGGTTCAAACTTGCCGGCGAAGAGCAGCACGGGAGTCGTTGTCGGCAGGTTCAGCGAGGTCCGCCAATGCGCCGCCTCGCGTTCATGCTGTTCCGTGTTGTCCGCGAAACGGCTGACCTCGATGGAGTGCGGACAGGCAACCAATTTGGCGGCGGGCACGCCGAAGGCCTCGTAATAGCGTCGGTTGTGCTGCCCGGTGAAGAGAAAGACATCCGGCCACGCGAATACCCGCCGCAGCACGACGCCCTTGAGCAGCCGCTTCCAGGCGGGCGCGGCGTCGAGCAGATGCGAGTCCCCGCGAAACAGCACCGGCACGCCCCGCCGGCGAAGCCGCCGCAACAGGCGCAGGTGCGCGTCATACGCGTAGCCGGTGAGATGCACCGCGTCCGGCCGCCACGCCAAGACGCGGGCGGCCAGATCCGGACAACGGATGCCACCGAACCGGTGCGGGCCGGCGTCCGGCGCAGAGTTGGTGACCGCTTCGAAGCCATAGCCTTCCGTCAGCGGGATGTCCCACGCAATTTCCCGCTGGAAGCCCGGGTCAAATTGGCCGCCCTCGCCCGCGTGCCAGGTGAAAAAGACCTTGATCTCCAAGTCGCCCCGCTTCGCCAGCAGACGATAAAGCGGCACGTAATACTGGATGGGGTGCGTGACAACAAAGGCAAGCCGTCGCCGGCCGTTCCGCCCGCTGGTCCTGAGGTCAGCCGGCATGGACAAGCCGGTTCATCAGTGTGGCCAGCGTGGCGGTCATGCCCCGGTCCGTGAACGGGGCCAGTCGCTCCTGGTGGATTTCCAACCGCGCGGGCAGACGTGGCTGCGTCGCCTTGCCCAACTCGTGTTCCAGCCGGCGCGCGATGTCATCCGGTGTGTCCTCGCTGTCGAACGGAATCACCACGGCGTTGCTGCATTCCTTGAGCCGCGCTGCCGCCGCGCTCCGGCCGTGAACCAAGGCCAGCACTGGCCGCCCGGCCAAAAGCACGGAATACACCTTGGAGGGATTGTAGCTCGGGTCATCGGAGCCAATCACCAAAACCACATCTGCGCATTGCAGCATCTTCAACCCTTCGAAATACGGCACGCGCGGCTCATGTTCATGGACCCGTTCGTTGACTTCCTCCGCTTTGGTTAATGCTGCCACTAAGCTCCGGGTCCGATCCGTATCCAAGTATTTGGTGCCGACGAACCACGGCTGAGGAGTGGCGGCGGTCGGCTTGCCTGCGCCGTTCAGCCAGCGGAAGAAACCGCTCAACGGCAGCTTCATCGCCGGCACCACCCGGCCGAGGTAGAGCCAGCGCGACTGGGCCGGGTTTGCCGGCCAGAGCGGTGTGGGGACGGACAACTTGACCAGCGCCTCAAAGTCATGTTGGGGAGCCGCGAAGGGCACGACACTGAACCGTTCCTCCGGCAACTCGGGATAACGCCGACGCAGCATCGTCGGGTAGTCGGGTGACACGCATATTATGTGCGCGGCTTCGCGCATCACGCGCGGCTCGCAGCGCCGGGCGATGGCCTGTGCGAGCGCGAACTTCAGCCGGCCTCCTGGCGGAGCGGCGGCTCCAGGCTGGTCGTAGTAATCCGTAACCCACGGGTCGTGCAAGTCCACCAGGAAGGGAACGCCGTGTCGCGTCTTCCAGCGCGGCCCAAACACCAGCGTGTTGAAGATGGCGGTGGAAAAGAACACCAAGTCAAACCGGCCCTTCTGCAACAGCGCGTCGCCGACGGCACGCAAAGGGAAAAAAGCCCGGTAGCCAATCTGACCGCAGCGCAGCGCGCGTGCCGCCTTGAGCGGCACCGCACCGCACCGATGCACCGGCACGCCCGCCGGCAGCGCTTGCTCCAACAGTTCGTCTTGCGCGCTCTCCACATGCTCGGCACCCACGCAAAGCACTTCGGCCGCCCAGCCATGGTTGGCGAGATGCGGAAGCATTGTGCGGACCCGTTGGTGATCCGGCGCGTTGATCGGTGGAAAATGCGGGCTGACAAACAGCACTCGTCGCATCTTGGGAAAATCACCGGGCCCAGCCTGAAAGCATCTGGCAGACGGAACAGACGTAACCCTCATGCACGTTGACACAGTATTGGGCTGCACCAAGTTTCGATGGGATTCGTAATTCGATTTTCAGCCAGATTGCGGAAAGTGTAACCAAGGTTCCCCAACTCATTTATGGCGTGTCGTTCCTCCGGACCGTGGAGTTCCATGAAAATAGTGGGTCCAAACTCTTCCAACAGGCACCGAGCTCCTCGCAACACAGCCGCACCAGCCCCCTCGACATCTATCTTCAAGAAGTCGGGTTTTGGAAGATCCTCGGCTAAAGCGAACGAATCCAACGCAACCACCCTGACTTTTCTGAGGCTTGCCCCACATATCTTGTATTCACGCTCCACATTACTTAGTTTGCCTTGAGTCGGCGCGGTGGGGTTGAACTCAAATTCCAAAAAACCATCCTCACTGCCAGCTGCGACACAATGCACCTGCACATGCTCCAAGTCATTTAAGCGCGCTTGCCGTTGCGCCAGTTCGGCCAACTCCAGAACCGGCTCGAACGAGTTGACGGAACCGCTCTGTCCAACTAGCCGTCCGAAGGCAAGCAGGCTCTGACCCGTATTCGCGCCCACGTCCCAAACATGCATACCGGGACGGAGCACTTGCGCGTAAAAGCCGTGGTGAAATGCTTCCCCCCCTAAACAAAAAGTCGCTCCGATACCGGGTCCGACTTCGTAGCGCATACCGCGACACACGCCACATAAGATCGGGCGCACTGACCCAAAGGGAAACAACCAGCGGGCAATTCTCTCTCTAACTGACCTCATCGAAACTCGATTTAAGCGGTGAAGGGCTTGGTGCTGCTGTGCAACTCATGCCGCCTTGACGATGGCAAAGAACAAGTTGCTTCCGCCCGTGTCGGCCACCCGGCACGATTGACGGTCCCAGGCCGAGACCGACGCGGGCCGGTCATCGCAGGACACGTAGCCGGGCAGATGACCGAAATTCCGTTTCACGAACTCCG
>VFZP01000289.1 GCA_016871115.1 Acidobacteriota bacterium | reverse complement strand
CAGCGGCGGACGAACGCGCTTCACTGTTGATAATTAATTGATTGGTGAAGGGTTAGATGGTCGGGGCGAGAGGATTCGAACCTCCGGCCTCCTGGTCCCGAACCAGGCGCTCTACCAGGCTGAGCCACGCCCCGAACACGCTTAGTATACCAAACCCCGGCGTCCGGCTACTTACGCTGGCGGGCTACTACGCGATTTTTGATCTTCTCGTACGTTCCTTCGGGGATGATGCCCTTCTGCACCAGCTCATTCTTGGCCGCATACGGACGTCCGGCGACGATCCTGGCCGCGTAAGCGTCGCCGATGCCCGGCAACCCTTCGAGTTCTTTCTCGGTGGCCGAATTCAGATCCAGCATGCCGACGCTCTTGATCTTTTCGCCGGTCTTTTCGAGGCCCGTGCCCGTCGCTCCGGCCACCGTGCGTCCGCCGATCGCGGCGCCGTTGGCCGTCTTGCCCGCCACGGTCTTGACGCCGCGGCCGGTCGCCTTGGCGCCGTCGGCCGTCGCACCGGCAGCCGTCTTGGCTCCGCTTGCTGTCGCGCCTGCCGCGGTCTTGGCGCCGCTGGCGGTTTTGCTGGCCGCCGAGCCCGCTACGTCCTCGGTCTTGCCCGCTGCGTCAACGGTCACATCCTTCGTCTTGCCTGCCGCGTCCTTGGTCTTGTCCACGGCCTTGTCGATTGCCCCGCCCACCGCGCCCGCGGCGCGCTTCACGACGCCACCTTTCTTCGGCTCCGGCGTGGTGCCAGTCTGTTGGGCCGACAACATCGACAGCGAAGCGAATGCAGCAATCAGGAGAGTCTTGCGAAAATTCATAACTCAGCTATAGCAGGATGGCAGCCCCGCCGCAATCCCGCCGCGAGGCGATCCGAGGCGATCTCTTGAAGAAGGCGCCCAAAACGGAGCCGGTCGCCGCCGCTGGTATCGCCACGTATTCCTGAGCCCTTGGCGCCGCGGCTTCGCGGCCCTTTGCGCTACTAACGAGCCGCGCCGAACCGCTTCAGCTCGTCGATCAGCGCGTTGAGGCCCTTGCGGCGATACAGGTTGGTGAGGCGCTGCTCTTCGGCCGAAGGCGCGAGGGCTTTTTCAAGACCAGGATCAGCGAGCGCCGCGCGGCTGGGCACCCAGACCGAGCCATCGGCGAATTCCACCTGGCTCACAAACGCCGTCATGCCGCCGATGGCCACCGGCGCTCCGCCCGAAGGCTCGGAGAACCTGAGCGTGCCCGCTTCGGTCACCGCCGATTTCTGCCCAGGCGCAAGCTTCGTCCGCGAAGGCGCCGCCGCACCGGCGAGAAACTCGCGGCCACGGCCGTCACGCACCAGCCAACCCACTTCGATGTAGCTCACCGGCCGCGCGGACCGGTTGGCAACTTCCACGCGCGGCGCGCGCGCTTCAGAGCCCAAAACCGATGTCGCTCCCGCGATTGCCTCCACCGGCGAATCCGGGAAGCGCAGGAACGCAAGCTCCAGACGGCGCTCGCCTTCAGAAGAAGATGCTGTCGTCGTCGCCGGAGCAGGCCGCCGCGCCATCTGCACATCCGCGCGCGGCATGGCCGACTGGCGCGCCAGCGACGTCACGCACTCGGCGCGCAACGCATCGGCGCCCTTGTTCTGCAAAACCGAAAGAAAATGCCGGCGGTCCCGCTGGGCTTCGGCCTCAAACGCCACCATTACGCGGCGCGAGTCCAGCAGGTTGGGTCCGTAGAAAGACAGGTTGTCGAACAACACGCCGTCCATGGCAACTTCAATCTCCGGCGCCGCCGCGCGGCCCACCGTCAGCGGACGGAGCAGCCGCAGTTCCACTTTGAGAGGGAACGTCTCGCCGGCCGCCACATCGAGGCTCGCCTTCGTGACCGAGGCTCGGCCGCCGGGCGTATTGTCGCGCGTCTGCACCAGCCACGACACGCCGCGGATGCGCCGGTTGCTGCCGTTCTTCAACAGCAGTTGTCCGGCCAGATTCAACACCTGAGCGCCGCCGCGGTCAGACACGCGCGAGCTGTCCCACTCGTTGCCCAGCAGCGACACCGGACTGTCGGCGCCGAGATTCACGCGCACCTTGAGCGATGACTCGGTGGCGGGTGGGGTCCATTGCGCGCAGAGCGCCGCCGCCGTGAAAGCCGTAATCAGGAGCTCATTCCGCATAGACATGATGAATGGTCACCTGGCCCGAGTCCTCGTCCACATACTTGGCGCTCAAAGACCCGGCCGAAACCGTCGTTACCGCCAGGGCCGTTGAGGCGCGGCCCGAATGCGCCAGCGTGAAGCCGCGCCCGTCGCGCTCCACGGAAATGCCGTCATCGCTGCTGCGCAGGATCCACTCGCCTGCCGCCCCCTCGTCCGCGCCGGCCAATCGCGATGCCGCGAGCGACGGCGCTTGCGCCTGTTGCTGCTCGGCCTTCTGCCACCACCAGGTACCCACCGAGATCACCGCCACGGCCGCTGCGGCCGATGCCACGCGCAGCCACGTCGCATCAAACGGGATCCACTCGCCAAAGCGCGAGACGTTCCACCACCGCGCCGGGTTCCAGCCCGCATACCAACTCGCCGGCGCTGCGAGCTCCTCGGCGGCCACTGCCGCTTCGCCGCCAATACACTCGCCGGCTTCAAGGCCCAGCCGAATGTTGGCGCGCATCTCCATGGCAAGCCGATCCCACTCGACGCCTTCCGGCATCGCGTTCGCTTCGGCGGCAAACGCCATCGAAGCTTCCCGCTGCGACGCGGTTTCCCGCCGGCAGGCAGGGCAAAACGTTAGGTGCCGGCCCACCACGAAATTCCGCCAGGCAGTCAGATCGCGCGAGATGTACAACGCCAGCTCGTGTGCTTCGGGATGCCGCATGGCCCTACCCTCGCCGCCTTTCCAGATATTTCTTGAACTTCAGCCGCGCGTTGGCAATATGCGAGCGCACGGTGGCCTTCGAACACCGTAGCTGCTCGGCCACTTCATCGGCGGACAAGCCTTCCACGTCGCGCAGCACCAGGGCCAGCCGCTCACGGTCGCTCAACAGCCGCAAGCCGCCTTCGAGATGCGCGTGCTGCTCGGCCCGCAATACACGGTCTTCCGGGCTCTCCCCGCGCGACACCTTCACCGGCTCGGGCACCTCGTCCAGATCGGTGAGCGGCGTGCGCCCGGCCTTGCGCAAAAAGTCGATCGCCGTGTTGGTGGCAATACGCGACAACCAGTGCGCGGCCTTACCAGGCTCCTTGATCTGATCCTTGCGCTGGAGCGCTTTGATGAAAACTTCCTGCGTGAGATCCTGCGCGTCTTCGACGCGCCCCACCAGGCGATAGATTTGAAGAAAGATGCGGCGAAGGTTGTCCTGAATGAACTGGCTTTGCCAGTCCGAAGACGTATCGAGGGTTGGACGCGATGCGTCGTTCATACGCTCCTCGATGGCACGTGGGCTGGCAAGCATCTTCTAAAGATGACGTCGCCACACGCCAAACGTGCAACCGCTAGTCTTAGTATGAGGCAATTTTATGCGACCCGTAGCTATTGTTGGCGCCGGCAAGACGGCGTTTGGGGCCCTCGCTGACCGCGATTTGCGCTCGCTGGCCGTCGAGTCCATCGCTAAGTGCCTGAAAAATGCCAACATGGAGCCCTCCGGCGTGGAGGCCTTCTACCTCGGCAACTTTGCCGGGCCTGAGTTTATCGGCCAAAACCACGTCGCGCCTTACGTGGCTGCCGCCGCGGGTCTCGCCGGAATTCCCGCCACTCGCTTTGAAGCTGCCTGCGCCAGTTCGGGGGCGGCGTTCTTCCATGCCTGGACTGCGGTGGCCGCTGGGGCCTACGATACGGTGCTGGTGACGGGCGTGGAAAAGATGACCTCGCAACCCACGCCGAAGGTAGCCGAGATCCTGGCGGGGGCGGGCGACCTCGCTGGCGAAATCCGCGCCGGCGCTACCTTCCCCGCGCTGTTCGCCATGATCGCGCGGCGTCATATGTATGAGTACGGCACCACGCGTGAGCAACTGGCGGCGGTGGCCGTGAAGAATCATGACAACGGCGCGCTGAACCCGGAGGCGCATCTGCGCAAACGCATCACGATTGAGCAGGCGCTGGCTGGTAAGCCCGTGGCTGAGCCGCTCACCGTGTTTGATTGCTCGCTGGTGAGCGACGGTGCGGCGAGCGTGCTCATCACCACGCTCGAACGCGCGCGCGATCTGACGGCGCGGCCCATCGTCGTGCGTGGCATTGCGCAGACGTCCGATCACGTGGGGCTGGATCGCAAGGAGACGATCACCACGTTTCCGGCTGTGCGGCGCGCGGGCGAGAAAGCTTATGCGATGGCCGGGATCGGCCCGCGCGATGTGAACGTCGCCGAACTCCATGATTGCTTCACCATCGCCGAGATCATCGCGTGCGAAGACCTGGGCTTTGTGTCGAAAAGCGAAGGCGGGCCGTATGCAGCGTCTGGCGCTACGGCGCGCACCGGCGAGCGGCCGGTGAATACGAGCGGAGGGTTGAAGTCGAAGGGCCATCCGGTGGGCGCGACGGGCGTGGCGCAGTTGTGCGACCTGGTGACGCAGTTGCGCGGCGAAGCGGGCGAGCGGCAGGTGCCGGGTGCCGCGACGGGCCTGGCGCAGAATCTCGGCGGCTCCGGGGCGACGTGTGTGGTGACGATCCTCGGCGTGGGGTGAGCTTGCCGGCGAGTTTTGGGTTGAGTCTCCGCCGGACTTTATTTTCGGATCTTTAACTCTGGTTGGCGGTCGCCGCACGTCGTGGTTCCAGTCGACGCGAACGAAAGTTTCAGTGGCCGCGCCCGAGACATCGATCGAAACGGGAATACCTTCTCGAAGCACAATACTGCGTTTCCGGAGACTGCGTGTCGTTTGATAGGTATAAGCCACAGCCCTCAAGCCCGATTCGACTCCAGCGTGCCGGTGAGCCCGGCCTGCGGTGAGGTTCCGGTGCGTCTTGTGTGGTGACAATCCCCGGCATACGGTAAGCTTTAGCTTGCGGCGGGTTCCAGCCCGCCTCCATCTATGACGCAAGGCATCGTCTACACCGAAACCGTCATTCACTCGGCACCCGCCGAGTTCGTCAATGAAGCGCCGTATCAACTGGTGATTGTCTCGCTCGACGGCGAAGGCGCGGGCCGGCGCACCGGGCGCATTCGCGGCGCGGCGCGCGTAGCCATTGGCGATCGCGTCACGCTTGTGGAAGAGTCGCCCACCGGCGCGGCATGGTTCGCTCCGTCTGCGATAGGCTGAGGGGCATGGCTATCGATCTATCGCGGCGCGAACTGGCTGCGGCGCTCGCGGCTCTGGCGTCCGCCGCCGCCCCGGCCGCCGCGCAGACCACCCCAACCGGCACCCCGGCCGAACTTCTCACGCAGGCCAAGCAAGCCGTCGAGCGGAATCATGACGCGCTGCAGCGCTTCAAGCTGGACCGCGCCGTGGAACCTGCCACACGCTACGAGGCGTAACCGCGCATGGACGATTCGGTTTTCTATGCCTCCATCAGCGACTTGTCGGCGCGCCTTCGCAAGCGCGAGTTCTCGTCGCAAGAACTGACCAAGGCGTTCTGTGATCGCCTGGAAAAACTCGGGCCGCGCTACAACGCGCTCGCGTTGCCGTTGCGCGAACATGCGATTCGCAAAGCAAAAGACGTCGACCGCGATTTGAAGAAAGAGCGCTTCCGTTCGCCGCTCCAGGGCATTCCGTATGGCGCGAAGGATCTGTTGAGTTTCGCCGGCCAGCCCACGGCGTGGGGCGCGGCGCCGTTTGCCCGGCAGGTGCTCAACGAAGACGCAACAGTGATTAAGAAGCTCGACAAATTGGGCGCGGTGCTCATCGGCAAGCTGGCGATGGTGGAACTCGCCGGCGGCCCGGCGTACCGTTTTGCCGCGGCGTCGGCCACTGGGCCGGGGTTGAATCCGTGGGACCGCACGCGTTGGTCGGGCGGCTCGTCCAGCGGCTCCGGCAGCGCGGTGGCGGCGGGGCTGGTTGGCTACGCACTCGGTTCAGAAACGTCGGGTTCGATCTTGACGCCCTCGGCCTTCTGTGGCATCACCGGCTTGCGGCCTACCTACGGATTGGTGAGCCGCGCGGGAGCGATGGCGCTTTCGTGGACGCTCGACAAGATCGGCCCCATGGCGCGCACCGCCGAGGATTGCGGCCTGATCCTGCAGGCAATTGCCGGCAAGGATGGCGACGACCCGGGCTCGGCGGGCAAGGGCTACTATTACGCGCCGCAGTATGTTCGCCCGTTCAGCGAGATGACGCTGGGCTTTCACCCGTCGGACTGGGACACGCATGCGGATGCAGCCGCGCGGCCGGCGCTCCAGGCTGCGTTGGCGGCGATTCGCGGCCTGGGGTTTCAAGTGAAGGAAGTGGAGATTCCGGACTTCCCCTATGGTCCCGTGATCTCTACGATTCTGGGCGGCGAAGCCGGGTCGATCTTTGAAGACCTCATCGCCAGCGGCAATGTGGACAAACTGGCCGACGCCAAGCAGATCGCGGGCCTCAAAGCCACGCAAGATATCCTGGCGCGCGACTATCTGAAAGCCATGCGCATCCGCACCTTGATTCGCCGCGCGTTTCAGGATCTGTTCTATCCCGTCGACATCCTCATATCGCCGGCGCGCAATGGCATTGCGGGCAAGGTGGCCGATCCGCTCGACCGGCCCGCGCCCGGCTCGGCCGCTGCTTCGGGTGCGCCGGCCCCGAAATCGCGCGGATTGCAGGGTCTCATTCCGGCGGCCAACCTCGCCGGGCTCCCGGCGTTGTGCCTGCCTTGCGGGTTTGCCGACAAGATGCCGGTGGCGATTCAGTTGGTGGGGCGCGCGTTTAGCGAGAACCTGCTCCTGGCCGTCGGCAGGCAGTATCAGACCCAGACGGACTTCCACAAGCAGCACCCGCCCGTGGGGTAAGCGCACCGGTAGCTGGGCGACTTAGTAACTTCGGCCGGGAGCCCGGCCTCCTCGTTGATGAACGCTATATTGCGCTCAGAGACATGCATCTGCGTTCAATCCTCTTCTTCCTTCCCGTGCTGTTGTTGGCCCAAACGGATGCCCCGGAGAATCTGAAGAATCCCCTGGCCGGGTCCGCCCCGGCGGTGGAAGCGGGCGCCAAGCTCTACACGTAGGCCTGCCAGGTGTGCCACGGTAGCGGCGCGCGCGGAGACCGTGCGCCGGCGCTCAACGGCGCCCTGCGGCGCAGCGAGAAGGATGGTGAGATCTTTTTGAACATCCGCGGCGGCTTGCGGGGCACGCAGATGCCGGCCTTCGCGCAGTTCACCACGGATCAAACGTGGCAGTTGGTGACGTACCTCCGGAGCTTGTCTGGCGCGGGCAGTACGCCGCCATCGCAAACTCTCGTTGTGGCCGGTGACGCCGCGGCCGGCGCCCGGGTGTTTGCCGCGCAGTGCGCCGGTTGCCATAAGGTGAACGGCAGCGGAGGCGCGGTGGGACCGGACCTCGCCGATGCGAGCCGCCTCACGGCCGACGTCGTACGCCGCAAGGTCCTGGATCCGCAAACCACAGCGGGCGCTCCCGCAGTGCGGCGCCGTGGCGGCCCAACGCGCCCACGGACGCTGGTT
Organism: Acidobacteriota bacterium; assembly: GCA_016871115.1. Lineage (GTDB taxonomy): Bacteria > Acidobacteriota > Terriglobia > Bryobacterales > Bryobacteraceae > VFZP01. The sequence continues at coordinate 862 of VFZP01000289.1, read as the reverse complement.
GCGCGTCTGCAAGACGGTCGTGAGATTCGCGGTGTGCGGCGCAACGAAGATACGTTCTCGGTGCAGATGACGGACGCCGCCGGGCGCCTGCGCATGTTCGAAAAGTCGCGCCTCTCGAGCTTCACCGTGGAGAACCGCTCGCTGATGCCTGCGGGCTTCGCGCAACGGCTCAGCGCCGCGGACATCGACAATCTGGTGGCCTACGTCAAGTCGCCGCGCCTTTGTTTGGCAGCTGTGCCCGCGCCCGCCGCGGGTGGCGTCAGCTACGCGCGCCTTCGCAATGCCGACGCCGAGCCGCACAACTGGATGATGTATGGGGGCAACTTCGCCGGTACGCACTTTTCCAAGCTCCGCCAGATCACGCCCGCCAACGTGCGCACTCTGCAAGCGCAGTGGAGCATTCAGTTGTTGGGCGATCAGGCGCTGCAAACCATGCCGCTGGTGATCGATGGCGTGATGTACACGACCGGGCCGCCGGGGCAGGTCTACGCGCTCGATGCGCGCGCCGGCCGCCAGATCTGGCGCTACGAGCGGAAGATGAAGTCCACGCACGCCTATGCGATCAATCAATCGAACCGCGGCGTGGCCGTGCCCGATAACCGCGTGTTCTTCGGCACGCTCGACGCAGCGCTGGTGGCGCTCGATGCGCGCACGGGGCGGCCGCTGTGGGAAGTGCAACTGGCGGACGTGCAACTCGGCCACTCGCTCACCAGTCCGCCGCTTGCCGTGGACGGCAAGATCATCACGGGCATCTCGGGCGGCGAGTTTCCGATTCGCGGCTTCATCGACGCGTACGATCCGGCCAACGGCAAACGCTTGCGGCGCTTCTATACCATTCCCGGTCCGGGCGAGCCGGGTAACG
>VFZP01000288.1 GCA_016871115.1 Acidobacteriota bacterium | reverse complement strand
CGTGTTCCTCGTTCGGTTCCATCGTCATCACAACTTGCCCCACATCGGCGCGAGGCGCTCAGCCAGCATCTGCCTGGCGCGATGCAGCCGCGACCGCACGGTGCCCACCGGGCAATCCATCACCGCCGCAGCCTCTTCGTAACTCAACTCATTCAACTCGCACAATACAATCGGCTCGCGGTAATGATCCGGCAGGGCAGCCACGGCGCTCCGCAGCACGGCATTACGCTGCTGGGCGGTCACACGCTGCGCGCCGTCGGGCTCGGATGAAGCCATGGCCGCCAGCACCTCATCCGAAGGATCCCATCGCACATCACCCGCCAACCGCCGCGACTTCAAGCGCGCTACGCCCAGCAGATATGCCGCGAGGGTACCCTTGGACGCATCGAAGTGCAGCCCACCGCGTAGCAAATCGAGAAACGTTTCCTGCACCACTTCATCGGCCACCGGCGGCGAACCTCTCATCTGCAGAACGTAACGGTAGATGCGCCGCTGATGCCGGTCAAAGAGTTCCGCCCACGCCTGACGGTCGCCGCCACGCGCGTTCCGGAGTAGTTCTTCATCAGCGCGGCTCATCCGTCCTGCATCTGGGACTGCCGGACCGCGACGGGAAAGTTCCAGAAAATGTTTAGAGGTCGATGACGTGATTCAGGCGGCCCGTGGAGTCGCCCAGCGCGCCCGCCGGCGCCTTCATCGCCTCAAGCAATGTGAGGTAGAGGTTGGTGAGCGGCGTTTCGTTGGGGAACTGAATGTGGCGGCCGGCGCGGATCTGCCCGTTGCCGCCGCCGGCGATCACCAGCGGCAGTTGGTTGTGCGTGTGGCGATTGCCATCCGCAAGGCCGCTGCCGTAGACGATCACCGACCGGTCCAGCAGCGTCGCATCGCCGTCCTGAATGGAATCGAGCTTCTGGATGAAGTAGGCGAACTGCCTCACGTGATACTCGTTGATCTGCGCGATCTTCTCGATCCACTCGGCGTTGTTGCGGTGGTGGGTGAGGCCGTGGTGGCCATCGGAGATACCGATTTCGCGGTACGGGCGATTGGAGCCTTCGCGCGCCATCATGAGCGTCATCACGCGCGTTGAGTCGGTTTGCAACGCCAGCGCCATGAGATCGAACATCAGCTTCGCGTATTCGGCGTAATCCACCGGCACGCCCGCGGGCTTTTCGAAGCCCGGCGCGAGCGTGGCAAGGTTGGGCGCATTGGCCGCCAGCTTCTCCGCCTGCGCTATGCGAACTTCCACTTCGCGGACGGCGGTGAGGTATTCGTCCAGCTTGCGGCGGTCCGTCGCACCCAAGGCGGCCTTCAAACTTGCCGCGTCTTCCATGGCGAAGTCCAGAATGCTGCGGTTGTAGCGTTCGCGGCGCGCGCGCGAGGCGGCCGTTTCCGTCGGGTCCGCATTGCCGAACATGCGTTCAAAGATGATGCGGGGGTTGTACTCGGGCGGGTTCGGCGTGGTGGCCGAGCGCCACGAGATGTTGTTCGAATACGCGCAGCTATAGCCGGAATCGCAGTTGCCCGCCTGGCGGCCGCTTTCGAGAGTCAGTTCGAGCGAAGCAAGGCGCGTCTGCTTGCCGATCGCTTCCGCCGCGATCTGATCGGCCGAGATGCCGAGGCTGATGTTGGCCGACGCGGTCTTGCGCGGATGCACGCCAGTGAGGAACGTCGATGCGGCGCGCGCGTGATCGCCCGGCCCATCGCCCAAGGCGCGGCCCGTGTTGTGCGTCAAGCCAGACAGCACCGTGAGCTTGTCGCGTACCGGCGCCAGCGGCTTCATGATGCGCTGGAACTCGCCGAGCTTGCCCACCTGCTTCGGTGTCCAATCCTCCATGATGATACCGTTCGGCACATAGCAAAACACCATTCGCGTGGCGCCATTCGCCGTAGCCGTCTTCGCCGCGGGCGCCGCCATGGCCTCCATCATCGGCAAGGCCAGGGCGGTACCGAAACCACGCAGAAGAGTACGCCGGGAAAGACTGGTGTGAGCCATAGGAATTTCACCTCTATCTTACTATCTGCGGCTGATCTCCGCACGCCGCTGGCGGAACGGCGGACTCAACACAATCTCGCGAATGAGCGCGGAGAATTTGTAGCCGTCCCGCACCACGCGGCTCACCGCCGCGCGCACCACCGGCTTATCCGGCGGCTCCAGCCCACGGCCCAGGCCATAGGTGAGCATCTTCTCCACCAGACTATGCGCGAACGCTTCGCCGTCAGCCTTCAGAACCTGCTTCATCTCGCCAGGCGTGGTAAACGCTCGCCCGCCCGGCAGCGCGCCCGCGGCGTCCACCGCGAACTTGCCGTCATGCGAACGCCAGCCGCCGACGGGATCGTAGTTTTCGAGGCCGAAGCCGAGCGAGTCCATCTTCGTGTGGCATACCGCGCAGTTGGGGTCGGCGCGGTGGCGCTCGAGTTGCTGGCGGAGCGACATCTCCGTGCCGATCTTCGCTTCGTCCAGCGGTGGCACGTTGGCCGGCGGCACCGGAGGAGGCGTGGCCAGGAAATTCTCGAGCACCCACAGCCCGCGCTGCACGGGCGAGGTGCGCGTGGGGTACGACGTAACGGTGAGCACGCTCGCATGCGTGAGCACACCCGAACGCTGCGCGCCGTCCAGTTCAACGCGTTGGAACTTGCGGCCCGTCACGCCTTCCACGCCGTAGTGCCGGGCGAGCCGTTCATTGAGATACGAAAAACGCCCGTCGATGAGATCCAGCAGCGAGCGGTCATTCCGCATCACTTCGGCAAAGAACAGGAGCGTTTCGCGGCGCATCGCTTCGCGCAGGTCGGCGTCCCATTCAGGGAAGCGCTTGGGGTCCGGCGAGACCGAATTGAGGTTGCGCAGTTCCAGCCACTGACCCGCGAAGTTCTCTGCCAGCGCCGCGGACTTCGGATCGGCCAGCATACGCGTAACTTGCGCCAGCATGCCGTCTTCTCGGAGCAACGACCCATCGGCGGCGGCGGCCAGAAGCGCGTCGTCGGGCATCGAGGACCACAAAAAGCAGGAGAGTCGCGAGGCGATTTCGTAGCCATTCAGCGGACGCGCGCCGCTCTCAGCCGAGTCGCGCTCGATGCGGAAAAGAAACTGCGGCGAGACGAGCACAGCTTTGATGGCGAGTTGAATGCCCGCTTCAAACGTGTCGCCCTCGCGCTTGGCCATTTCCACAAACCGCATCAGCTTGGCGAGTTCGCCGCCGGACACCGGGCGGCGCCACGCCCTCGAAGTAAACGTGGAGAGGATGCGGCGGGCGCAGGCATCGTCTTTCTCGCCGCAAATAAATACAAGCTGATGGCTCGCAGGCAGCGCCTGGGCCGGATCCACAAACGGCCCGCGGACTTCGATCGTCTCCACCTGCATCGTGAAGTCAACGCCATCGGCGCCTGGTGGCGGCACCGGCGCGGGACCGGGATAGACCCACGCCGCGCCGACATCGGCGAGTCCGGCCGCGGCACGGAAGCGCACGTCGAAGTTGCGCTTGCTATTGGCGCCGGACTTCACTTCAATCACTTCCACCACGCGCCCGCTGGCCAGCACCGCCAGCTTCGTCGGCGGAGAATCCGGCGCGCCGCGTCCGCGCGTCAGCACGCGCAGCTCATAGTCGGCCTCGCGCGGGAAATCGTATTTCACCACCAGCGAATTATTGCGGATGAGCCGTTCGCCTTCGGGGTCTGCGGGCAGATCTTTTGGCTGCCCCACTTTATCCGCGTCGAATTTCTCCATCACCGGCTTGGGAGGCGCGGCGCCCGTTATCAGCGCGGCGCGCACCACTTTGTCTGCGGCCTGCAGATACTTTTCCAGCAGAACGGGCGACAGCGAAAGCACGTCGCCGATGTTGTCAAACCCATGCCCCGAATCGTCGAGCGGAAAATCGTCGGCCGGGCGGAACTGGATGCCGAACAGATCGCGGATGGTGTTGTTGTATTCGTTCCGGTTCAGGCGGCGCGCTGTCACGCGGCCGGGGTCGATGGGGCGGGCGCGGTCAAGTTCCTCCACGTGCGCGTCGGCCCATTCGATCGCGGTCTTGGCGGCTTCCGGCGCAGGCTTCGGCATCGCGGCCGGGGGCATCTGCCCGTTGCGCATTCGCTTGGCCACGCTCTCCCAGACGTCGCGCTCAGCCATCGCACTCGCGGCATCTTTCGTAAAGCGCTCCAGGTCGAGCCCGCCCGCCTTGGCCTTGGTGGAGTGGCACATGTTGCAGTGCCGGGTGAGCACCGGAGCCATAGCGCGGGAGAAGTTCTCGGCAGACGGCGCCGCCAGCGCGACCGCCGCCGAAGTGAGTAGGAGTGAACAACGCAGGTGACGCATCGGCGTCTTCAAGTTTATCAGCGCGCAGCCAGAGTAAAGTAGAGAAATCCATGTTTGGGTTGATTCGGGGTACGCTCTTTCTTCTCGCCATATCCGCGGCGCTGTGGGCGCAATCCAGCGCCGGCGGCGGCGCGATTCAAGGTACGGTGAAAGATGACACCGGCGCGGTCATCCCGGGCGCCAAACTCACTATTACGCATCTCGCATCGGGCGCGACCAATCGCTCGGAGACCAACCCGGAGGGCTTCTTTATCACGCCGCCGGTGAATATCGGCCGCTACAAAGTGCGGATCGAGATGCCGGGCATGAAGGTGTGGGAAAGCGAAGTACAGGTAGAAACGGGACGCACCTCGCAACTGCGGGCCACGCTCACCGCCGGCGAGGTGACGCAGACCGTGCAGGTGACCGAGTCAATCCCTCTGGTCACCACCGCCGAAGCCACCGACGCGTCCACACTCGACTCGAAGCGCATTCTCGAAATCCCAGTGAACGGGCGCAACCTCAACGTGCTGCTGGAGGACGTCACCCCCGGCGTTGAGGCCAGCGTGGATGTGAATGGCGGCATTCGCGTCAGCGGATTGATGGCGTATTCCACTGACTATGTCCAGGACGGCGCCAACGCCAACAATCGCGAGTTCGGCGGCTCGGCCAACTTGCAGGGCCTTGAATCGGTGGGCGAGGTGCGCGTGGAAACCAGCACGTCGTCCGCCAAGTATTCGCGGCCCACGTCGGTGATTGTCTCCACCAAGAGCGGCACCAACCGCCTGCAGTTCGCGGTCTTTGAAACGCACCGGAACAATGCCTTCGGCCTGGCGCGCGCGCGGCAGGATGTGTTTTTCGATGGCACGCCGTTCCGCACTCCCAAGCTGATCCGCAACGAGTTCGGCGGATCGGTGGGCGGCCCGATTGTGCTGCCCAAACTCTACAACGGCAAGAACCGAAGCTTTTTCTTCTTCACGCGCGAGGGCTCAGAGTTCATCCAGGGCCTGACGCGCGAATTTCGCGTACCCACCGTGGCGATGCGCGAAGGCGACTTCTCGCAACTCGTTGATGCGCAGGGCCGGCACCTGACGCTCTACGATCCGTTCTCCACCGCCTACGAAGAGCTCCTCAACGGGCGCATCGTCAGCACGCGCGTGCCGTTCGTGGGCAACCAGATTCCGGCCAGCATGAAGAACCCGCTCTCCAAGCGCATCGACGCGTTGACACCGCTGCCTTCAGACATCATCAATCCCCTGGTGGCCAACAATCTCAAGATGGTCGTGCCAACCACGCAGGCATCGGTGCTGAGCAACAACCCCACCACCATGCGCTTCGATCATCGTTTCACCGAAAAGGACAACTTCTTTGTGAAGCTGAACGGCGGCACGCTCGCTTCCTACTTTCACGGCACCTCCGGCAGCACCGGCCCGCCCACGGCGAACCTGGAAGCGAACGTCACGTTCCTGCCCGTACGCGGCCGTGCGCTGGCCCTGAGTTGGACGCATGCTTTCTCGCCCACGCTGTGTGTGGAGACGCTGGCCAACCGCACCTGGCAGTTGACGAAAACCGTCACCGGGCTGGAGGACAGAGACTGGTCCGCTGAACTCGGCCTGCCTAACCCGCTCGGCGAGATCGGCTGGCCCAACATCAACAATGGCTTTACGCAGTTCATCGAAGGCGACAACCGGCGGCAGTTGTACAGCATGATCTCCAACTTTGAGCAGAACTACAGCTATCTGCGCGGCGCGCACCAGTTCCGCTTCGGCTTCCGCTTTCACGATGAAAAGCAGCATCTGCTGCCAGACCAGGGCGCCATCTCCGGCACGGTGGCATTCGCAAGCCAAGCCACGGCGCTCGAATCGCCGTTGCTCGGCAACGCGCTCGCTCCCACCGCCGTGCCGCAAACCGGGCACGACTACGCGAATTTCTATCTCGGCGTCGCCAGCCAGTACACCGTGGGCCTCAAGCGCGGCATCATGCGCGTGCGTGAGCGCAACTGGGGCCTGTACCTTGAGGACAACTGGCGCATCACCTCGCGCCTCACAATCATGCCGGGCGTGCGCTGGGACATCAATCCCGCTTTCAGCGAGCGCGACCATCAACTGTCCGCCTTTGACCTCGGTAGCCACTCACTCATGCTGCCGGAACCGATGGGCTTCTACATCAAAAAGGGCTTCACGTCGCCCGCCGTAGTGAGAATGTTCGAGTCCGTCGGCGTCAGCTTCACGAGCGCGGCTGACCTGGGGCGTTCCAAGCAACTGTTCCCGTCCAACAACTTCGACATCGGCCCGCGAGGCGGCTTCGCCTATCAACTCATCACCGGGGACCGGCCGCTGATTCTGCGCGGCGGCTACGGCATGTACTTGTCCGCGGTTCCCATGCGTACGCTGCTGGCACAGTTCTCCGGCCTGCCGCCTTTCCGCGCCGACTTTACCTACGCTCCCAACACGGCCAACCAAAGCCCGGACGGTATTGTGAACTACCTGCTGCGCACCACGCCGGAAATCAAAGCGGGCGTGAACAGCCGCGATGTGATTCGCCTGGACGATCCCGCATCGGTGGCTCGCGGGCGTTCGGTGGTGGGCATGGACGGCAAGCAGCCCAGCCTCCGGATTCATGAGTGGAACCTGCTGCTTGAGAAGCAGCTCTCGCCCATCACCGTCCTGCGCTTCAGCTACAAAGGCAAGCACGGCGTCAACAGCGACCAACTCTACAACATCAATGCCACGCAGCCGGACTACGTCTGGTACCTCACCACGGGCCGCAATCTGCCGACCGGCGAGTTCTCCAACGTGCTGCGCCGCCCCTACGACCAGAACGCCTACACCGACGTCCGCATTCTACAGCGGAGCGGCTACCTGAATTCTTCAACGTGGGCGCTCGAACTCGAACGCCGGTATCGCAATGGGCTCGGCTTCCAGGCCTTCTACACTCTGACCAACGCGCTGCGCCTCGCCGGCAACTCGTTCCGGGACGACGTGGCCCCCAACGGCTCGGTGTACCTGCCCGGCACCGTGCCCACCGATTTTCGCGAGCTCAACCGCTTCCTTTTTTATGACCGTGACACCGGGATCCCGAAGCACCGGATCCGGTGGAACTGGAGCTACGATCTGCCGTTCGGGCGCGGCAAGCTATTTGGCCGCGGCTCACGCGGAGCCCTGGATAAGTTGATCGGCGGCTGGCGGCTGTCGGGCGCGGGTACGCTGATGAGCACCTGGTACACGCTGCCCACCGGCAATTGGGGCGAGATGGGGAATCTTGAGGTCTACCGCAACAAACGCAAGATCCTCGACTGCCGCAACACCCCTGCGACCGCGCGCACGGCGGCGGACGAGCGCTGCATGGAAGGTTATTTCTGGTTCAACGGCTACATCTCCGAACGCTTCATCAACTCACGCAACGCGTTCGGCATGCGCAATGGCGTGTTCGGTTTGCCGGACGGCTACCAGCCAGCGCAGAAGCCCGTGAATCCTTGGCCGAAGGGCGGCTCCACGGCGGACCTGAATTCAAACGACTACGATACGAACGTGGTCTACCTGCCGCTCATCACCGGCGGCGTGGTGCGGGTGAACTACGACACAGGTCTCCATCCGTGGCGCAATCAGTCGCGGCTGGGGCCGTTCAACTGGGTGCTGGATAGCATGCTGCAGAAATACTTCACCATCAACGAGCGCACGCGGCTGCGGCTGAACGTGGATATGTTCAATGTGTTTAACCTGCACGGGCTGAATGTGCCGAACGCCGAAGGCATCGCCAGTCTGGCGAATACATTCAACAACTTTGCGTTCCGGCCACGCCAGGTGCAGGTGGGCGCGCGGCTGGAGTTCTGACAGAGGCCGCACGCACGGTCAAGATTAGCGGGATTCGACGTTCGTGAGTCCTGCCGAAACAGCGACCTTCGTCAGCGTAGCCGCGTTGTTCACTCCCAGCTTCTTCATCATCGTCTTGCGGTAGCGGCGCGGACCGGGAGGAGTGTTGACACTTCCTGGGAATAGCTGGACGGCCGAAAATGGGCAGAGATGCCCTGGAAAGCGAGCAGTCCAATGGAAGAGAGAGCGAGGTTCGTACTGGAAAAGGAGCGGGACGAGCTGAATATGGCGGAGTTGTGCCGGCGATACGGGATCTCGAGGCA
>VFZP01000287.1 GCA_016871115.1 Acidobacteriota bacterium | reverse complement strand
GCTGGTGTGGGAGCCGCCTTCTTAGCCACGGGAGCCGCAGCTTTCTTTACCGGTGCTGGAGCAGCTTTCTTGGCCACCGCCGGAGCCGGTGCCGCGGCCTTCTTCGCCGGCGCCGCGACCGGTGCGGGTGCCGCTACCGGGGCAGGTATAGTCCGTGCCACCGGCGCACTCATCATCGCACGGCTGGCTAACGTGGGCTGCACCATCCCTGGACGCGAGCCCATCGGCTGCCGCTGCTGTGGCGCGGCGCCCATCCCGGTGCGCATGCCCCCCGGCTGCATCATGGGTTTAGTGGAAAAAGCCACCGGCGGCGTGGGGCCGGCCGGGCGTGTCAACGGTTGGCGCAACAGCACCCCGCCCAGCGGCGGAGCCATGCGGGGCGGCGGCGCGGTGGGCGCCTTGGGCACCACGGTCGGCGCGTTCGAAGCGGGTGGACGGCCGGGGCGGCCCGGCGGAGGCGGCGGGGGCGGCGGAGGTTCGGGCTTCTTCACGCGCCCGTCCACGTAAGCCAAAATCAGATCGCGCCGCGCGGCTTGGAATTTGGGCGAACCCGGCTCCAGATTCAAGTGCGCCAGTTCCTTGTCGCTCACATCCTGCGCAGTTGGCAGGTACTTTTGCAGATGATTCTTCAGCCGGTCTTTCACCAGTCGCTCTTCGGAGAAGATGGCCAGGTACAGAACTTCTTCTCCCGGGGCGGACGTCAGCAGCGTGTACACCTGTGACGCCTTCTTCAGATTGGGCGACTTCAACGCCCTTTCCAGCTTCTTCGCGCCCGGTTCGAGTTTGTGCCAGGCATCCACTTCCCGCTTGGTCAGGCCTAGGCGCGAGATCAACTCGCTCTTCTCCTTAGGCGTAAACTTTTCGGTCAGCAGCAACAGAAACAGGCCGGTGTTCTTGGCGTGAAAGTTCACGCCGTAGGGAATGGCCTGGCGTGCCTTTTCCAGCTTGCCGAAACCCGTGCTGTTGATCTTCGGCCCCGTTAACGCAGGGGAAAACAGCGTGCTGAGCTTCTCGCGGTCCAGCGTTTCGAGCACGGCCAGTAAGTTGGCCTCTTCGGCCATCTGCCGTAGTTCATTGGCCAGATCAGGGATGCCGATCTTGGCCTCCAGGCCCGCTTCGCGAACGTTCTCATACTGTTGCTGCGTGCGCGGATCGAGCTCGAAGCTGAGCCGGGCGCGCAGGCGGAACATGCGGAGAATTCGCGACGGGTCGTCATAGAGCGTGTAGTTGGAGTTGGCGCGAATCTCGCGGCGCTCCAGGTCCGACAGTCCGTTGGTGGGGTCCAGCAGCAGGCCGCGGGAGCCCGGGCTGAGCGAGATGGCAATCGAGTTGATGGTGAAGTCGCGGCCGCGCAGGTAGTCGCGGATGTCGGCGGGCTTGGCTTGCGGTTTGCTGCCGGGCTTGCCGTAGCTCATCTGCACGGCTTGCGCAATCTGCGCGTGGACCCCGTTGGCAAATTGCAATTCGGTGCCGCGGCGGTGGGACTCGCTGCCCTCAACGGCGCTCGCGCCGCGCTTTTGCTGCAGCCACTTCACCACCTTGGCCGGGTTGCCTTCGACGATGAAATCTAGATCGCGGACGGGAAAACCGCCCAGGGTGTCGCGCATGGCGCCGCCGGCCAGAAAGGCGTTCATGCCGACGCCGGCCGCGGCCTCCTCCACCCAGCCCACTACCTGGTTCTGCTCGGGGCTCAGATGGCTCTCGAGCATGAACATGTAATCGCTCATTGGTAGACGCTCCTTGGTCCTGACCATCCGGCGGAGGAGGCCGAAGCTGAGCCTTGGGCCCGGGCGCCAGGTTTACGCACGCGGGTGATGCTCATCGATCGTTCTCCGGAGGCGGGATCGCAGGACGTGGGTGTAAATCTGAGTTGTGGAGATGTCGGCATGGCCCAGCATTGTTTGCACGCTGCGCAGGTCTGCGCCGCCATCGAGAAGATGCGTCGCAAAGGTGTGACGCAGCAGGTGCGGAGTCAGCCGCTGGCTGATTCCGGCTTCCATCCCATAGCGTTTGATAATCTGCCAGAAGGCTTGGCGCGTCATCGGGCCGCCACGGGTGGTAACGAAAAGATAGGGACTCACGCGGCCCTTGAGCAACACGCCCCGGCCCGCGCGCAGGTACTCGGTGATGGCGCTCAGCGCCGTTTTGCCCACCGGGATCAGGCGTTCCTTGCCGCCTTTGCCCTGGACCCGGAGCAGCCCCATTTCAAGATTCAGGCCCCGTAGCTGCACCATGCACAACTCGCTTACGCGCGTGCCGCAGGCATACAGCAGCTCCAGCATCGCCGCATCCCGCAGGCCATGCGGCTCGGCCCGGTTCGGCGCGCGCAGCAACCGCTCCACTTCCTCCGGGCTCATCCGTTTGGGGAGCGGCCGGGCTCGGCGTGGGGCGGGCACGGTTTCTAGCGGATCGGCCGCCAGGCGCCCCTCGCGGACCTGAAACTGGAAGTAGTTGCGCAGCGTGGTGAGGTGGCGCGCGATCGAGCGGCTGGCAAGGCCCGCGGCGTAAAGCGAATCGAGGTAAACGCGGATCTGCTCGGCCGACACAGCCGACCCGGCCGCGCAGTAGCGCTCCAGATCCAACCGATACGCGCTGAGCGTGTTTTGCGACAGCCCCTTCTCCACGCGGCAGAAGTCCAGAAAGCCGAGCGCGGCCGGAGTCGGCTCTGCCCTGGGAGCGGAAACGCCCGCCCGGGCTTTGCCCGACTTGCCTGCCTGATGCACGGCCATTGAGCCAATGATACAATATCGGACGAATTGTTTTAAACAATTGGCCGCCAGGCCGCATGGGAGCCCGTCCGGCCCCGGACCCCAACCGTGAGTACATCCACCAGCAAAAAGGTCGTTGTCGTGCGCTTCGATCGAGAAGCTCTGACGGGGTTTGTGCATCCCCAGACATGGTTGGCGGCCGATGGAGTGGAACTGCTCACGCCTGCCGGCTCGGTGAGCATTCTTCCTTACGTTGACGTCAAATGCGTCTGTTTCGTGCGCGAATGGGATGTCACAGGGTGGCGTAGCGAACGCCGGTTGTTTGCTTCGCGCCCCAAGACCGAAGGATTGTGGGTCCGGGCGATGTTTCGCGACAGCGATTTCATCGAGGGATTGGTGCCCAATGACCTGCTGCAACTCGGGCCGCAAGGCACGCTGCTCACCCCCCCGGACGCCTCGTCGAACACCCAGCAGATATTTCTGCCACGCCAGGCGCTGAAGGAGTTTCGCGTGATGGGCGTGGTGGGAAGCGGCGCGGCGGCCCGTACGCGCAAGCCGCGCGCGGCGGCCGCCAAAACAGACGGTCAGATCGGGCTGTTCGACAGCCAGACCCCGCCCGCTCCGTAGCCCGCTCAGCGGAGCGCCGCGGCCAAGGAGAATTCAGCCAAGTCGACCCAGCCCTTGGCGCTGTTGCCCCGCACAAACGTGAAAGCCTCCGCCGGGAACGAACGGGGCCCGCGATAGCTTGACCAGCGGCGCGTTGCCTCCAGCCGCACCGCCCCTGCTTCGGCGGCTGTCAAATCCTGCGCCAGCGTCACATGAGGGTGATAGTGGAAGGGTTCAAGGAAGCAGACCGGACCCGTGTTGAGCTGATCGTGCAGCCGCCGCATCTGCAGAAAACCTCCGTCCACTGCAAGGTAGGCCACGTTGGTGACGGGAAAGATCTCTACATTGCCCAGCGAGATTTCGAAAACCGGCAATCTCGACAGGACCTCTCCCACATGCTGAGCAGCCAGGGCAGGATCAACATCAGGCGCCAGGGGCCGGGGCGGTAGCAGCGTGACATGAGCACGCGGGGCAAGCGTGCGAGGTTCGATATCCCGCCGCAATTGGTTGAGAAAGTCCCCGAGGCCACCCCCGATATAAGCGACGAGCGCGTAGCAGTTGATCAAGCACGGAGTCTCGCACTGGCCAGGTCCAGAAGGAGGTTGTTCACGCATCCCGGGCCGATATGATAGCGCGTACATGCGGGATGGTTCAGGTTCTCAGAGGGAAACCGCTTCCGCTGCCGTTCCGGCGGCGCCGTTTGCCACCGGCAACCCTTCCACGCCCGACTTCACTTCAGGCAAAATCCACTTGGCAGACTCAAAGCCGACATATTTGCAGATGCGGGCTTCTCCAGAGAGTGGATCTTCAAGCACATCGCCCAGGTCCAAAGCATGCTCGGATTCCTTGAGCGTAGCCCAAGCCGCATACACTTGCGGGGCGTCGACGGTTTCAGCCTTCTCGTAGTCGCGGGGCTTGATGGCTGCCTGGCCTGCCGTGTGGGCTGCAATACGGAACGACTGGCGAGCCGCCTCGCGCATGCGGTAAATCTGAAACTGAGCCATAAATCGCAAACATAACACGCCAGAAATGTTCTGTCTACCCCTTCCCTCGAGCGCTTGCGACTCCTATCGGGTTTGCACGCAAATCGCGGATGTGGGTAACGGGGCTGACCGTCTTATTCGGCTTTGCGGGGATTCTCGCGCGATGGGGTGGCGATGTGTATGTTTAGCAAGTTGCTTATTCTTTAATACTTGTGCGCGGAAATGGATGCGTTGTGGTACCGCTGATCCCACTCCCGAGCGGTACACCTGGGTAATATCTCCTAGCCCTTCAGTCCTGGAAATTTATCGCAAAAACGTTGACAGGGCTATGCCCCGACCCTATACCTGGGTTTGGTGTGAGATGTTTCCCTAATCAGGGGTGGTCTTAGACCTCATCAGAGTCTGGAGGAGAAAGAGAATGAAGAATTCTTTGAGTCTCGTGGCCCTGGTCGGCCTTTCGGTTGGGATCAGTTCCGCGACTATCATTAACAGAGTCGATTCGTTCGACGGCGACAACGGCCCGCAGCAGGTGGGAGCCATTGGTGGCGGCCTCTGCCCGTCGCAGCCCGCCGGCAACCCGAACACGAGCACCACGACCGACGTTGGTGGCGGCGGGACCCGCACGATGTTTAACGGGAACACTCCGGGCTGCGCGACGATGGATGTCAACTTCAGCACGTCTGGCGCGCTCTCGGTCAATCAACCGGTCGGTGGCCAGGGTGTCTTTGACGTGATCTGGAACGGTGCCGGTCTGGATGCGGACGTTCTGTGGGGATTCGACTTCCGGGCTCGCCAGGACGCTCATGCGCCGCCGAACGAAGCCACCTCTGTTCAGTTCCGGGCCTGCCAAGACACGGCCGGGACCGTGGGCTGCGTCGATAGCACGGTGGCCACGATCAATTCGCAGACCTTTACGACGTATTCGACCACTTTTGGCAGCTAACAAGATAACGTCGCCTACATCCGTATGCGTATCTCCGGCGGTCTGGAGCGCGACATCACGATGGATTTCGTCGATGCCGCCGTTCCGGAACCGAGCACCTTCGCGATGGCCGGCGCGGCTCTTCTGGGTCTCGGCCTGTTGCGCCGCCGCCGCTAGTCTCGAGTTCGATCAAAAGCGGGTTGGCTTCGGCCAACCCGCTTTTTTTTCTGCGCCCGATTGTTTGACAGGCCGAAGCAGCGAACGAATGGCTGGGTTGATCGCTCAACTCGCCGTCTTGGTACCATGACCTTCCTCCCATCCGCCTACGGCCCGTTGGTCGAGCCTTTTCTGTTGGGCCACCAAAGCCGGAACATGCTCGCCTGCATTTCCGAATCCCGCACTCTGTTCCCCGATTCCCGCTTGCCCGAAGAGGCGATGGCCGAACTGTGGCTCTTGTTCGACGACCTCGACCGGTCTCACCAGATTTACCAACGTTTGGATTCGCGGGAAGCCGCCTTTTGGCATGGGATCGTGCATCGCCGTGAGCCAGATCCGGCCAATGCTGCCTATTGGTTCCGGCGGGTGGGCCGGCGGCATGCGATCTTCCCGGCGCTGTGAGACGCAGCCGCAACCCGGGCCGGATACGTCCAGGCGGGGCAGCAGGAGTGGGATCCCCTCGCCTGGATTAACGACTGGGAGTTGGCCCGCCGCCAGCCAGATTCTCCCCAGCAGCTAGCCGCCCTCGCCGTGCAACGGATTGAGTGCGAGTTGTTGTTCGATTATTGCGCCGGCTCACCGATCCTACAGGCTGGTTTCTCCACAAAATAGGCCGTCTGGCACCAACGCCAAGGCTCTGGTAAAAAACCGCCTCAGCCCTTTGTGGTCTGGGTCCCAATGGGCTATTGTTCAAAGTGCACACCGTTTCTAGACTGATTTTGGCCGCCAAGAAACTGGCTGGACAAACAGATCTGGAGGAGTGTAAATGAAGAAGATTCTGACAATGATGACATTGATGGGAGCGTCCCTTTCGGCGAGCACCGTGATCGACAGCTTCGATGGCAACCTGACTGGTGGAGGCATCAACAAAGTGTCCTCGGGTAGCAAAGTGTCCTCGGGTAGCCTCTGCGCCACGGCCGCCGCCGCCGGCGCCACTTCAGCAGCGATTGGCAACTACCGCGCCTTGACTGCGGCTTACCTCGGCACGGGCGGATGCGCCGATGCCGACGTGAATTTCACGACTGCCAACGCCTACTCGGCGTCACCGCCCCTTAACTCGGCCGGCTTGTTCACCGTGACCTGGAATGGCAACGGCGCAGGCTTAGGCAGCATCAGCCTCGCTGGTTTCAACTTCCTGGCCCGTCAGGACGTCGATTCGCCTCCGGGCACGGCCGCTTCGGTCACGTTCACGGTTTGCACCGCTGCGAGTGGCCTGTCGGGTTGTTCGTCGACGGGCGGCGTGCAGATCGTCAACGATGGCCCGGGCTACGACCTGTATTCCTCGTCGCTAAGCGGCTTGGTATCGAATATCAACTACATCTCGATGACCGTCACCTCCCGGCCGGTCGTGACGTCACGATCGACCAGGTCAACGGTGAAGTGCCGGAACCGGCCACTTTCGCCATGGCAGGCTTGGTGCTGGTTGGCATCAGCCTGGTCCGCCGTTGCCGTCAGTAGCTTGGTTGGTATCGAAAGATTGGTTCACCTGCGGGTTGGCTTCGGCCAACCCGCTTTTGTTTGTGTGCCGAGTCCTTGCGCGCGGAATTGGGATACTGTCGAAGCAGGCGGTCTCCAGCCGGTACCGCCGGCAAGCAGTGAACCCAGATAGCCTGTGAACTTTTCGATCTGACCGGAGTCGAGTTTGGGCTGGTGGCAGAGGATACAGCGTCGTTGCGCAGGCTGGTCCAGAGGGCACGGGTCGCGTCCTGTCCTAGGCGTATCGTTACGCCCGGATAAGCGCCCATCAAAAGCCCACCAGGTTGCACACCACCGCGCGCGGTTGCGCAAGCAACCCCAACGCTCCCGAAATCGTGTACACTAATGTTCTGCGCCACCCGCGCGAATCCCTTTAGTGGAGTTCTGCATTATGGCCAAGTACTGTCCCGTTACCGGCAAGAAGCCTATCTCGGGCAACCGTGTTTCGCACGCCAACAACAAGACGGCCCGCCGCTTTGAACCGAACCTGCAGGAAAAGCGCCTGTGGTCGCCCGCGCTCGGCCGCTTCGTGCGTTTGCGTATCAGCGCCGCTGGGTTGAAGAACATCAACAAGCGCGGCGTTGACGCTGTGCTGGCCGAAATGCGCGCCCGCGGCGAGAAGTTATAGCTTTCCGAGGAGATCCATCATGCCACGAGTCATCATCAAGCTGGTTTCCTCTGCCGGCACCGGTCATTACTATACGACCACCAAGAATCCAAAAACCAAGACAGAAAAGCTGACGACCAAAAAGTTCGACCCCGTCGTGCGCAAGCACGTCGACTACAAAGAACACAAGATTTGATTTAGCGTCGCGCTGTGCTTGGCGCGTCTGTTATACTTCCCAATGGAAGCCAGTCCGGCAGGCCGTTCTTGCGGCTTGTCCGGAACCGTTTAGCCGGAGTTTCTGAAGGTTCGGTCCGCAGGCAGGCTGGCGTAGCTCAGTTGGTAGAGCATCTGATTTGTAATCAGACGGTCGGGGGTTCAATTCCCTCCGCCAGCTCCATCTTTTGACGTCTGCGATTCCTGCATCTTGTAAACCAAGCCAGCAAGGTTCTGTGCGAAAAGGCTCGTGGACAGGTGGCTGAGCGGTCAAAAGCAACGGGCTGTAAACCCGTCGCCCATAGGGCTACGGAGGTTCGAATCCTCCCCTGTCCACCATACTTTACGCCGCGGCAGTTGAGTGGCGTGAAGGCTGACTGTTAAGATGTTGTTGGTTGGGCCGATGTAGCTCAGTTGGTAGAGCGCGTCCTTGGTAAGGACGAGGTCACCAGTTCAATCCTGGTCATCGGCTCCAGAGTTCTTCCCCTGGCGCGGAAATCCCAACCGGACCGAAGGATTTGCGAGCGATGCGGCCCCCACCTGGGCCGCATTTTTGAATGTAGGTTGTGGCCGGAAAGTAGGTAGAGACACAAAATGGCGAAAGAGAAATTCGACCGCAGTAAGCCCCACGTGAACGTGGGCACGATCGGACACATCGACCACGGCAAGACGACGCTGACGGCCGCGATCACCCG
>VFZP01000286.1 GCA_016871115.1 Acidobacteriota bacterium | reverse complement strand
GGCAGCCGCCTCGAGCTCTATGATCTGCAAAAGCAAATGATGGAGACGGACAACCTGGCCTCGGAATTCCCGGAAGTGGCGCAGCGCATGAAGGCCAGCCTTGAAGATTGGCGCAAAACCCTGCCTGAGCCGGACAAGTATTTCTCGGATATGAAGACATCCGGATGGGAGACGCTGCTTTCGGGCGGGAAGATGCGCAAAGGCAAGGGCAGCAAGGCGGACCGCGAAGAACCTGAAGAACGTGAATGAACTACAAACGTGCCATAGCGCCCGCAATTCTCTCACTGAAGATGCTGTTGCTCGCGCCGCTGGCTGCGCTGCATGCCGCCGATGTGCCGAAGCAAAAGCCCAATATCCTTTTCATCTTCGCCGATGACCTCGGCTATGCGGACGTTGGCTTCAACGGCCCGGACATCAAGACGCCGAGCATTGACATGAAGGGGTCAGTCCTCACCTTTGACACAGGCACGTTCTCCGTAGCAGGGGTTCCACATATTCTGTTTCCCTTTTTGGGCAGGTTCCGCGCATTGCGCGAAAGTCACGCACAGAATATCCGGGCGCGATTTACCAGGTGATGAATCGTGGGGACCGGCGGGAGGCGATCTTCCGCGAGGACCGGGACCGGGAGTTGTTCCTCGCCACGCTGGCCGAGGCGTGCGGGAAAGCCGATTGGCAGAGCAGGGTTATCCGGGGTAGCCGGAGCGGCCAGAGCGGCCAGAGCGGCGACCGACGTGGTTGCGGGTGGAGCGGGTGTTGGGGGAGATGGGAATTCCCAAGGACAGCGCAGGGGGGTGCCAGCCGCTACGAGCGCCTAGCCGGACCAACCGGGATCTGACAGTTCGTTCCAATCGTCGCAATCCATTGTGGTCGGAGCTGGAGCCGGGGAAGCCGAGTTCGCGGCCGCAGTTGCCACGGGCGCGGCCCGCGACCGTTCCACGGCGGCCAGCCTGCCCGGCACGGTGGTGGCCATCAGGACTCCCCCGAGATTTTTCAGAAAGGTACGGCGGCTGCCGCGCGGGAAACAGGAAAGGATTTTCATGGGAAGGATCAATCTACCCGCCGCTTGCGGTATTCGCCCGGCGTGAGCCCAAAGCGCTGCCGGAAACAGCGGATGAAATATTGCAGGTTGGTAAAGCCGCAGAGGTTCGCCACGTCGGTGACATTATAGCGCAGGTCGCCGAGAAACTGCAAACTGCGCTTCAGGCGGATCTCGTTCACATACGCGCGGAAGTTCTGACGCGTATGCTGGTGGAAGAAACGGGAGATGTGGTTCGGGTGCCGGTTGAAGAACTCGGCGGCCTTTTCCCGGCTGAAGTCCGGATCGGACCAGTGGGCGGAAATGTAGTCGCATAGGGAATGCCAGAGGATCGTTTCATGGGAGCGTCCGAGTTCCGTAGCGTCCTCAACCAGTCCCGCAACCTCGGAGATGAGGATTTCACTGTAAAGATTGTAGGTCCTCGCTCCGAGGCGCGGCGGCGTTGAATCCGCGAGCAACTTCAGCAGGTGGTCGCCCCGTGAGCCCAGCGCCGCCGATGTCTGCCATTCAGCGAGGTAACGCCAGGGAATGGTGCCGTTTTTGCGCATCGCCTTTCGCGAGTGGATGGTTACCCGCGTGAAGTCCGGCCGGAGCGTGATGGCCAGCGAGCGATAGGGCATCTCCGGCAGCGGGCAGCTCCAGGTGCATGGCGCGAGGTAGAGCACCTGACCCGGCGCCAGGTCGAACATCATCTCCTTGCCGTGCTCGATCGTGATGTACCGGCCCGTACCCTCCAGCGCGATGACCAATCTCGGCTCTTCCTTGAAATACGAGGGTTGCTCCTTTGCCGGCCGCTTGCCTTCCAAGATCCGCACGACCGGCCGCGTGGACGGTGACGACAGCCAGCCGTTAAGCTCGCGCAGGATGTTTTCGCGGTCGGATTTCACGGTCATGATCGGTAATCAGCGCTGAATGCGACCCGACGCGCTGCCGGCCGCGAGCGCCTGTACTTCCTCCAGACTTGCCAATCCGAAGTCACCGGGTACCGAATGTTTCAGGCAGGAGGCGGCCACGCCAAAGTCGACCGTCTGCGGCAAAGTCCATCCCTCGGCCAGTCCGTGGATCAAGCCGGCGGTCATTGCGTCGCCCGCACCGATGCGGTCGACAATGTGGGGAATCTCATGGGTCCGGCTGACTGCAAATTGTGTGGCGTGCCAGAGAAACGCGCTGATCGTGTTGTGGGACGCTGATCGGCTTTCGCGCCGGGGCATGAGCACGTGGGTGAACCCAAAACGGCCGGCCAGTTGCGCGGCAACGGCCAGATCCTCATCCCCTTGAACGCCAAAGATCGCCGCGGCATCCTCGGCCCCGCAAACGAAGACGTTCACCAGCGGCAGCAAGCCGGCCATGGACTCGGCCGCCTCTTGTGGAGTCCACAGCTTCGCGCGGTAGTTCAGGTCGCAACTCACGCGAATGCCCAGCCGCTGTGCGGCGGTGCAGGCGCGGGTCAACACCGGCACCAGGCGCCGGGCCACCGCCGGGGCTGTGCCGGTGAAATGGAACCAGTCCGCGCCTGCCAGCACCTCGGCCCAATCCAGACCGTCGTCGCTGTACGTGGTGAACGCGGATTCCTTGCGATCATAGATGACCATGGACTGCCGCTGGCTCGCGCCGGTCTCGACGTAGAACAATCCGAGTCGTTCACCCGCGCGCTGCACGTATCGCGTATCGATTCCAAACCGGCGCAGGTAGTTCACACAGGCGTCGCCCATCTCGTGGGCCGGAACGCACGACACCATGCTGGCAGAATGACCCCACTTCACGAGCGACGCCCCCGCGTTGGCCTCGCCACCCGTGTAGTAGACCTGCAGACGATCCGCCTGCACGAGCCGCGCGAATCCCTCCGGATTCAAGCGCAGCAGCAACTCACCGAACAACACGATCCGTTTGCTCATGGTTTTCCAATGTCCGCTGCAAGGCCGTCAGCAGCTTTGAGTTTTTGGATTGTGGCCACGAGCGTGTGCGCGCGATGGGTGATGGCCTCCAACGCCGCCCCGTCCCAAGGCCCGTTGCCGATGATATCGCGCCCGATCGTAATCGCACAAGCGCCAGCTTTGATGAAGCTCGCGGCATTCTCCAAAGTAATTCCGCCGGTGGGCATCAGCTTGATGTCCGGATACGGTCCGGAGATGTCACTCAAATAGCCCGGTCCAAGAGGACGAATGGAGAATACTTTCACGATATCGGCCCCGGCCTTCCACGCGTGGTAAATTTCCTGAGGAGAAAACGCGCCAGGAATCAACGCCACGCCGCGCGCTTTGCACACGGCCGCGACCTCGGCTTCGAAATGCGGGCTCACGATGAAACGCGCGCCCGCGGCGATGATCTTCTCCGCATCGTCCGCCGTCAGTACCGTGCCCGCACCGATAACGGCATCAGCAGGCAGCCGCTTGAGCAACACCTCGATGATCTCCGCGGCGTTCGCCGCCGTCATCGGAATCTCGAAGCAACGCACGCCTCCCCGATAAAGGGCACCGGCAATGTCGCTCACGGCTTCAAGGTCGTCCATCCGGATGATAGACACCACGCCCGCCTGTTCGATCGTTTGCGCCGCATTCACGTGTTTGTTCAGTTTCATGACAAGTTGATTTCGTTGCCGCACTCAGCGAAGTCCCAAATCGATGTATTCGAGCACCGCGCTTTTCGGTCCCTTCGTAAAAAAGACTTCGAGCGTGTTGGCGCCTTCGCGTAACACGTGCGCGGGCAGCATCCAAGCGCGCATCTTTTCCGGCGCTGCCAAATGAGCGGCATCGTAGCGCGTCGCGTACGGCGCGGAGCGATCCTCAGTGGACATGAGCGGCTCGCCATTGAATCGCGCACTCCATTCGCCGGCCGCCAGATCGTCTCGCGCGCGGATGCGCAGGCGACCTCCCCGCTGCCAACCGCCGGCCGGCGGGGCGAGGTCCAAGGGGAAAATCGCCTCGCCGCCGGACCGCATGGTTCGCGGCAGCACCTGCGGACGCCCAAGCAACGCCGCCCACGAAGCGCCTCCGGAAAGAAAATAATGTTGCGGCTGTGCCGCGACCCACGCGCGGTCGCGCAGCTTTTCGAACACATGAAACGGCGGCTCGTGAAACGGCCCGCGCCCCGGCGCACCGAATTCGCGATAGTAGGCAAAATTAAACGCCGAAACACCATCCGCGCCGCGCGAGTATGCGAGGTGCGCCGCCGTGGAGAATTGCTCGTCCGTCGTGCGCAGGAACAGAGTGTTGTCGTAAGCGCCGGGCACACGCCCCACCGCGGCGACGGAATGCGTGAGTTCGAGATGAATCGCGGCATCCGGAGCACGGCGGCGGATTTCCGCGACGTCCACTTGCTGCGCCGTCATGTAGTAAGGCGAGAGATTGAGGATCTCCAAGCCCGCCGCCGTCATCGCGCCCAGGTCGAGGCCGAGCGGCTCCAGCGCGATCGCATAGGCAGGGATGCGCGCGCCGAGCCAGCGATGCCGGCCGGGCTTGGCGGTGCGGTCGAGCAACCCGCGCACCCGTTTCACAAACGCAGTCATCACGGCAGCACGCTGGGCGAACGTAGTTTCGTTTACGCGGAAAAAATTGCAGTGCCGCATAAAATCCAACTCGATTCCGTCGATGTCGTAGTTCTCAGCGATCTCCGCGATGAAACCGAACATCCAATCCACCACCTCGGGATTGCCCCAGTTGAGCACGCGCGTGTTCCAATGCTCCTTGCTCACCTTCGCCGGGTCGGGATCAATGCGAAACTGAGGATGGTCTTTGTAGAAGCGGTTTACGCAGTGGAGCGAGTAACCCGGAATCTCCGAAATGTTGCCGCCGCCGGGCGTATCGACGAATTCCTTGCCGTGGCTGTCGTTGAGCCGGAGCGAAATAAACGGCGCGACTCCCACGCGACGGCAGCGAGTCACAAAAGCACCCACCATGTCGCCGCCTTCGAGCATGTAGCGCGCATAGGGATTGTCGCGCACACTCGCGCCGTAGGTTGTCTCATACCAACGGATGTGCTCCGCGTAGGGATATTGTTTGCTCTTCCACCACGGCACCATGCTGAGGCCGGGTTGCAGCATGTGCACATCGATGCCGGTGCCACCGGTCTCGTCGACCGACGCTTCGAGAATCCGCTGCGAGAACGGTTCTCCTTTGGCATGATAAGGGCTGGTGCAACTCACGGTGTTAACCGTGTCGTTGCTGTAGAGGATCTTGAAGGGAGATTTCATGGCGAACGGGCCTTTATCGTTTGATGTCATTTCCCGCGACGGGTTGCAGCTTGGGCGAAAGAACATGCATCGCCGCGAGCGACACAAGGTAGGCGAAGCCTGCGATGACGAAAAGTGTAGTGTAAACCGACGTGTTGCCCGCCGCCGAGGAGCCGGCAAACAATTTCGCGGTGATCGTCAGCAACAGCATCGCGCCCAGCGCACCCGCAGTGCCGCCGATTCCCACCACCGAGCCGACGGCGTGCTTGGGAAACATGTCGGACACCGTGGTAAACAGGTTCGACGAAAATCCCTGGTGCGCGGACGCCGCCAATCCGACAAAAAAGACGGCGATCCACATATTGGAGACCACCGCCGAAAACATAACGGGCAGCACGCACAGCGCACACACGAACATCGCCAGCTTTCGCGCCGCATTCACCGACCAGCCACGCCCGAGCAGCCACGATGACAACCAACCACCGCCAACGCTGCCCACGTCGGCCATCAAGTAGATCGTGATGAAGGGCATGCCGAAGTTCTTGATGTCGAGTTTGAAATTCTGAGCAAAAAACAGCGGCAGCAGATAGAGATACCAACGCCAGACGGCATCCGTGAAAAATTTCGCCACGATGAACGCCCATGTCTGCCGCAACCGGAGCAATGTCAGCCACGGAATCTTTTCTTGCACGGGCTCGGGCGGATCGCTTTGGATGTAGGCGAGTTCCTCCGCTGAGACGTTGGGATGCAGCGCCGGCGGGCGATACAGCCACAGCCAAAACACGAGCCAACCAAACCCGATCGCCCCCGTCACAATAAAAGCCCACTGCCACCCGTAAGTGAGGAACAACCACGGCACAAGCAACGGGGCGACCACCGCGCCCACATTGCTGCCCGCATTAAAAATGCCCGTGACCAACGCCCGTTCCTTCCGCGGAAACCACTCCGCCGCGGTTTTGACGGCGGCGGGGAACACGCCGGCTTCGGTCAATCCCAGGAAAAATCGCGCGGCACTGAATCCTGCGATCGTGCTCATCATCGCGTGCAAGGCCGCGGCAAGGCTCCAGCCCGTGAGGGAAAGCGCGAAGCCGCGACGCGTGCCGATCCAGTCCAGCACGCGTCCGAAACACGCGAGTCCAATCGCATACGCCACCTCGAACCAGAACGCGATGTGCGTGTAGTCGGCGTTGCTCCAGTGAAAAATTTTCTGAAGCTCCGGCGCGAGGATGCCGAACACCAGCCGGTCGATGTAGTTGATCGTGACCGCAAAAAAAACGAGGGCGCAGATGGTCCAGCGAAAGTGTCCGCGCGGACGTGTAGGTGGAAGCGTGAAAGGCATCAGGGTAAGCAACCTGGTTCACCAACGCTCCGAGCGAAACGGAGCTGCGGGCAAACCGCTCCGACCGAAAAGGCAGGCCTCGGGAAAATTGTGCCAGGCATAACGCACCGCCCCCGGCTCAGACACTTTCTCCGACGACACCACCAACGTTTCCCCGTCGATTCGCACTGTCGCGGGATGGAACCGCCGATCGGCCCCGGCGATCTCCACACCCACGATGGGCTGCGCGCGCGAATGCAGGCCTTCGCCGTGGACGAAACTCACCCGCAAGGCGGCGCCTTCGCGCACGGCGGCTTTGAACACCGGTCCGGAACAGTCAACCGCATCGCCTTCCAACTGGTATCGTGCAATCAATGCAAAGCGACGCCCGACCTCCTGCTTGTTCCGGGGATGCACGTCGTTCACCTCGCCGATATCGATCGCCACGACCATCGCCGTTTTGGGCAGGGCCAGGGCCTCCGCCTGCGCCTCGCGCAAGTGCGCCCACGTCGTGCGCGTCGCATCGCTCTCCCGGTTGAAATTGGCCAACTGCACGAAATAAAACGGCAAGTCACCCTGTCCGAACGCAGCGCGCCACTGCTGGATCAATCCCCGGAACAAGCTCGCGTATTCCGAAGCGCGGGGCGCATTCGCCTCCCCTTGATACCAGAGCACGCCGCGCAACGCCGCCGGCGCAAACGGTGCGATCATGCCGTTATAGAGGCTGGCCGGCATCCACCGACTGCCCGGCCCTTCCGCCGCGGCCGGCTTCGGGTCGGTAAACGGTCGCCCTGCGGCCGACGCCTCTTTCGAGGCCGCTTCCCAACGGGCCGTCGCCATTTTAGCGTTCTCCAGTTTCCTGGGGTAATCCGCAAGACGCTTCCGCCACGCCGCTTGGATAGTCGCCCACGCGGGATCCGCTGCGAGTGCGTCCGCTCTCATCCAAGATTCGATCTGCGTGCCGCCCCAACTGGCGTGCAAGAGCCCGATCGGCACGCCGTGGTGCTGAAACATTTCCCGCGCGAAGAAGAATGCCGCCCCGGGAAAATCACCGGCCGTTTCAGGACTGCAACGCACCCACTTCCCTTTGCTCGTGTCCACAGGCTCAACCGCGGGAACCTGCGGAACCTCAAAGCAGCGGATCAACGGAAAGTTGGCTTCCGCGATTTCTTTCTCCGCGTTCAGTCCGCGCGACACGACGAAGCCCATGTTCGACTGTCCCGAACACAGCCACAAGTCACCGATCAGCACGTTGCGCACCCGCACCGCTACGCGACCGATAACCACCAGTTCCGCCGGCTCGGTGGAAACTTTCTGCGGCGGCAGGGTAATAGTCCAGCGTCCGTCCGCGTCGGCGACCGTCTTGCGCGATGCCCCCTTGAACATCACTTCGATCGCCTCGCCCGGCTGGGCGCGACCCCACACCGGCAGCGCCGCGTCCCGCTGCAAGACCGCGCCATCGCGAAACAGCGGGGCAAGCGTCACGGTCGCCTGGCTGACCTGCGCCACCGCCAGCGCCACGCCACACACGGCGATCGAGGCGAGTCGCTTTGAAAAATCAAACCATCGCGTTGGGTGCAGCGGCAAAGGCGAAGACATGGTTACTGCGAAAACGATGCCACGCGCGAACCGCAAAAGCCAACGCTAACAACGTAACCAGATAGGGAAAAACGTAACACGGTGGCTATTTTCTCCCCGTCAGAGGGTACAGATGGGGACGGGGGCGAGTTTGTCGAACCTGTTGGCGTGGAAAAGGATAGGGTCAATATGCGGGACTGCCCTGCAGCAATTGGAGGCACCTTCGCCGCTCGCGCTCAACCGCACGGGTGGCGGGAGGATCGTCCCACATCCCGACGAACTTCGGCTGACAGACAAGGTCCCCAAATGATAGAATCAATGCCATGAAATCTCGTCTCGC
>VFZP01000285.1 GCA_016871115.1 Acidobacteriota bacterium | reverse complement strand
GCTACCGGCCGTGCCCCCCCCCCCCATGATCTCTACGGTACACGATTCGAGGCCAGGCGAGATGTTGACAGGCCACAGCCGAATCCTTATCATGGAGTACTTGGTGGTCGCAGCAAAGGTTTCTGTAGGAGATCAACCCTCCGGACGAGCCTCTCGCTGACCCCACTATAAAAACTTATGATCAAAGTCGAAGGCTTGACGAAGCGCTATCCGCGCACGCTCGCCGTGGACAACCCTCTCCTTTGAAGTGAGAAAGGCCAGATCGTGGGCTTTCTCGGACCCAATGGCGCGGGTAAGACCACGACCATGCGCGTGCTCACCTGCTTTCTGCCCCCTTCCGATGGGCGCGCCGAAGTGGCCGGCTATAATGTGGCCACGCAGTCAATGGAAGTGAAGAGGCGAATCGGGTATCTGCCCGAGACGCCGCCCCTCTATCCGGAAATGGAAGTGATCGAGTATCTGGAGTTTGTCGGGCGGCTAAAGGGTGTGCCGAAAGGCGACCTCAAGCGGCGCACCGAAGAAGTGGCCGAGCGCTGCCAGGTAGCCGACGTGCGGACGAAGCTGATCAGCAAGCTTTCCAAGGGCTACCGGCAACGCGTGGGCTTGGCGCAGGCGATTATTCATAATCCGGACGTGCTGATTCTCGATGAACCGACGTCGGGGCTTGACCCGAAGCAGATTATCGAGACGCGCAATCTGATCAAGAGCCTCGCCGGCGATCACACGATCATCTTGAGCACCCACATCCTGCAGGAAGTGGAAGCCATGTGCGAGCGCGTGATCATCATCAACAAGGGACGCATCGCGGCAACGGATACGGTGGATAATCTCACCACGCGCCTGCGCGGCGCCGAGGTGGTGAAGGTGGTGGTGTCCGGCGCGCCGGAAGCGCCTGCCGCCCAGCGCAAACTGGAGCAGGTGGCCGGCGTCAGCCGGGTGGTGGCCAAGTCGAGCAAAGGCTCGGGCCAAGCTGGTTTTGAAGTGGAAAGCCTGCCGGGCCGCCAGATTCGCCCCGACCTCGCGCGGGCGGTGGTGGAGGCGGGCTGGAATCTGCTTGAGCTGCACACGGAAGTGCTCAGCCTCGAGGAGATCTTCCTCCAATTGACCTCGGGTGACCCGGCAGCGGCCGCGGTAGCGAAGGACGGTGCCCAGTGAGCAACATCTGGATCATTTGCCGAAAAGAATTGAAGAGCTACTTTGTCTCGCCGATCGCCTACGGGCTGATGGCCTTTTTTGCGATCATCGCGGGTTACATCACTTATGTAGCCACAGCATTCTTCATCCAACAAAGCATGCAGGGCCAGATGATGGGCCGCTCCATGCCGATGGACATGAATGAACAGATTATCCGTCCTCTGCTGATGAACGTCAGCGTGTTCGGGCTGTTTATGATCCCCATGATCACCATGCGTGTGTTCGCGGAAGAAAAGCGCCAAGGCACGATGGAACTTTTGGCCACGTCGCCGGTCACGGATTGGGAGATCATTCTCGGCAAGTATCTCGGTGCGCTGATGATGTACGGGTTCCTGCTGCTTGTGGTGTTTGTGCAAGTGCTGATCCTGTCCATCTGGGGCCGGCCGGACTTCAAGCCGGTGCTGACTGGCTTTCTGGGCGTGCTGCTACAGGGCGGGTGTTTGCTGGCCATCGGCACGTTTATCTCCACGACCACGCGCAATCAGATCGTGGCAGGCGTAGCGACGTTTGCGGTGTGCCTGATGCTGTGGATCCTGGACTGGATGTCGGCATTCAACACAAGTTCCGTGGGTCAGGTGGTTTCGTACCTTTCGGTGATCCAGCACTTTGATGGATTTGCCAAGGGCGTGCTGGATACCAAGCACGTGATCTTCTACCTCTCGTTTATCTTCTTCGGGCTGTTTCTGACCGGGAAGTCGCTCGAATCCCTGCGGTGGAGGTCCTAACTCGATGTCGAGCATTCTCAAGGCAAAACAAACCCAATTCGGACTCTACGCGGTGGTCTCCACGGCCATCGTGCTGGGAGTACTGGGGCTGTTGAACTTTCTCGCCAACCGGCACAACCAGAGCCTGGACCTGACCGCCAACAAGCGCTTCACGCTGTCGGACCAGACGCTGAAAGTAGCCAACGACCTGAAACAGGATGTGAAGATCACGTACTTTGACCGCACCAGCGCCTTCTCGGCGCCAGCGGGCCCGAAAGATCTGCTGGACCGGTACGATAACCTGTCGCCGAAGATTGCGATCGAATATATCGACCCCGAGAAGAAGCCCACCGTGGCCAAGGCGCTGGGCGTGCGTAGTTTCGGGGCGACCTTTATTGAGACCAACGGACGCCGCGAAGAAGCGAAGTCTGTCACGGAAGAAGAGCTCACGGGCGCCATCATCCGCGCGCTCAAGGGTGGCGCGCGTACGGTTTGTTCGGTCAAGGGCAGCGGCGAGCACACCTTCGAAAACACCGAGCGCGACGGCTACAGCAACATCAAGGAGTACCTGGAGCGCAACAACTACAAAACGCGCGAAATTTCGCTACTGGAGAAGGCAGAGGTTCCGGCAGACTGCACGGTGGTGATGGTGGGCGGCCCGCGCCGTGACTACCTGGAACCGGCCGTGACGGCGCTGAAGAACCACATGGAAGGCGGCGGCCGGGCGCTCGTGATGTTGGATCCGCCGATCAAACTGGCGCGCGATGAGACGGACGAGAACGTGGCGCTCACCAAGATGCTGGCCGATTGGGGTGTGACGCTCAACAAGGATCTGGTGCTGGAATTGAGCCCGGTGGGACGGCTGTTCGGCCTGGGTCCGGAGATGCCGCTGGTGAACAAGTATGAGTCCCACGCGGTGGTGCGCAACATGCGCGATGCCGCGTCGGCGATGCCGCTCACGCGTTCGATGGATGTGAAGGGCGGCGGCAAGACGACGGTGGAGAAGCTATTTTCGACGAGCGACAACTCGGTCGCCACGCCGGACTTGAGCGCCGCCGAAATCAAGGTGGAGGCGGCGAACAACAAGAAGGGTCCGTTTGTACTGGCCGCGGCTGGCACCTACAACACGGGCAAGGAAAAGCTGGAAGGCCGTTTTGTGGTTACGGGCAGTTCGCTGTTCCTCGCCAACGGGTACCTGCGGTTCGGCGGCAATCGCGACCTCGCCGTGAACATGATGAACTGGCTTTCGCAGGATGAGGACCTCATCTCCATCCGCCCGAAAGATCCGGAAGACCGCCGCGTCAACATGTCGGCCGGCCAGATGCGGACGTTCTTCTTCATGCTGCTTGCTGTGCCCGTGGCCATCATCGGCTGGGGCCTCGCTGTTTGGAATAAGCGCCGTTAGTAGGAGAGTTCGAGGAACATGAAGTTTCGCGGTCTATTGTTGGGTGCCGTCGCGTTAGCCCTTATGTCGCTCGCCACCTGGTACTCGAACAAGCTGGAGAAGGACAAGGAAGGCAAGCCGGCGCCCGATGCGCCGCCGAAGATCGCGGAGATCTCGCGCGACGACATCACGCAGATTGAGATCTCGCGCGCGGGCGGCGGTGAAAACACCACCGTCAAGCGCGGCGCGGGTGATCAGTGGGAGATCGCGGCGCCCAAATCGATGCGGGCCGACCAGGACGCGGCCAACACGCTGGCAGACACATTCAAGTCGCTCGCTTCAGACCGTTTGATTGAAGAGAAGGCCACGAATCTGGCGGAATTCGGACTCACCGAGCCGAAGTTGGCGGTAACGGTCACAAAGAAAGACGGCAAGAAGGTGAAGTTGCTACTGGGCGATGAAACGCCCGCGTCGGGCGGGGTGTTCGCCAAACTCGACGGCGATGCGCGCCTGTTCACGCTGGCGACGTTCAACAAGACGAGCCTGGAAAAGACGTCGAAGGACCTGATGGACCGCCGGCTGTTGACGTTCGATTCGGACAAGCTCACGCGGCTGGAGCTGACGTCGAAAGGCGCGTCGCTCGAGTTCGGGAAGAACAACACGGGCGAGTGGCAGATTCTGAAGCCCAAGCCCATGCGCGCCGATGGCGGAAACGTGGAAGAACTCGTACGCCGTTTGAAGGAAGCGAAAATGGACACGGCAGTGTCGGAGGAAGACGCCAAGAAGGCTGTGACGGAGTTTGCCGGGGCGGCGGTGGCTGCGGTGGCGAAGGTGACCGACGCCACGGGCACGCAGACCATCGAAGTGCGTAAGGCGAAGGACAACTCGTACTACGCGCGAGGGTCGGCGCTCGAAGGCGTCTATAAGGTGACGGCGGATCTGGGCGATGGCGTTTCGAAGTCGCTCGCGGACTTCCGCATGAAAAAGGTGTTTGAGTTTGGCTGGAATGACCCTTCGAAGGTGGAAGTGAGAGACGGCGGCGCGGTACGCACGTTCACCAAAGATGGCGGCAAGTGGAAAGAAGGCGCGAAGGAGATGGATGCGATCAGCGTGCAGTCGCTGATCGATAAACTCCGCGACCTGGCCGCGACGAACTTCCTCGACGCCGGCGCGGGCGTTTCGTTCCTCGAAGCCACGGTGGTGGCCGGCGCCGAAACGAGGAAAACCGAGAAGGTGCTGTTCTCGAAGAACGGCGAGAAGTACTTCGCAGTGCGGGACGGCGAGCCGGCGGTTGTGTACGAAATCACCAAGCAAGCCGTTGAAGATATTCAGCGCGCGGCGAAAGATGTGAAGGCCCCTTCGGCTGCGCCGGCGGCCACCAAGTCTGAGGCCAAAAAGTAGCGCGCATCCCGGTGGTCTGCGCGGTCGAATAAACTGATTGATTCGCCATGCAGACCGTCGCCGCTTCTCCGCTGCTCTACGAGTTCAGCCGCGCCCTGGAGCCGCGCTGCCGGATCGAACCCGGCGAGACCGTTCGCGTGGAGTCCGAGGATGCGCTCTCGGGGCAGATCCGCGCGCCGGGTGACAAGCGCGACAAAGCGGCGATGCCGTTCAGCAATCCGGTGGCGGGGCCGATCTTCGTCAACGGCGCGAAACCGGGCGACGAACTCGCTGTTACCATTCATTCCATCGAATCGCGTGACGGGCAATGCGCTACCTACACGGGCGCGGTGCGGCAACTCGGCGAGTGGCTGGGGCACGATGTTCCGCACGGCACGCACGTGTGCCCGATTCGCGACGGCGTGATTCGCTGGAAGGATCGGGTCTCCATTCCGTACCGCCCGATGCTGGGTTGCATCGGTACTGCGCCGGATTGGGGCACGCCGACAACCGGTCCCGCTGGTCCGCATGGCGGTAATCTCGATCTCGTGGAAGTGGGCCCGGGTAGCACGATCTATCTGCCGGTGAAAGTGGCGGGCGGCTACCTCTACCTGGGCGACGCGCACGCGGCGCAAGGGCACGGCGAGCTTTCGGCGACGGGTCTTGAAATGGCCGCGTGGTCCACCGTGACAGTGGATCTCGTTCGCCGCCCCACGCTCACCGGACTGCGGATTGAGCATGCCGATTTTCTGATGTGCGTGGCCACGCATGGCAACCACGAACGCGCGATGGCCGAAGCGTACACGCGCCTGATTCTGTGGATGGAGACTGGCTTCCGCTGGAGCCGCTGGGACGCCTATGATCTATTGACGCATGTGGGCGAAATTTCGGTGGGCTACTACGGCAGCGGCACGGTGGGAGCGAAAATTGCGCGGAGGTATCTCAATGCTGTTTGATACGCATACCAACCTGATGTGGTACCCGGACCATTTGTCCGACGAGTTCGTGGAGTTTGCGTGGGAAGCCAAGCGCGCCAAGATGAAGCTGTCGCCCGACGTCTACTTCGCGGGCGGCGCCGTGCAGCAGAACAACGCGTTTGACTCGCGCCCCGAGCAACTCCTCGCGGCGACGGCCGAGGCGGACAAGGTGATCGTCTTCGGCATCAAAGCGCCGTTCTGCGGCATCAATGCAGACCAGGAGTTGATCGCGGCGTTCGTCAAGCAGCATGCAGACCGCTTCATCGGCTGGTGCTCCGTCGATCCAAACGACCGCGACTGCGTGGAGCAGCTTGAATACTACGTCAGCACGCTCGGGCTGCGCGGATTGAAGTGCTCGCCGATCTATCAGAATTGGAATCCGCAGGATCCGAAGCATCTGCCGCTGTTCAAGAAAGCCGAGAAGCTGGGCATTCCAGTGAATATTCATCAAGGCACGTCGTTCGTGCGGCCCGGCCCGCTGAAGTACGCCAACCCGATTCTGCTTGAAGACATCGCGATTGCCTGTCCCGATCTCCGCGTCGTCATCGCGCACCTGGGGCACCCGTGGGAAGACGAGTGCGTGGTGCTGATCCGCAAGCACCCGAATCTCTACACCAACATTTCGGCGCTCCACTACCGCCCGCTACGGCACTACCAGGCGTTCATGACGGCGATCGAGTACGGCGTGGAGCACAAACTGATCTTCGGTTCGGACTTTCCGTCGGCCACGCCCGCGCAGGTGATCGCCGGCCAGCACAAGGTGAATCAGGTTGTGCAGGGCACGAATTTCCCCAAGGTGCCGGACGAAATGATCCACAACATCATCTACGAGAACTGGAAGCGCTTTCTGCCCGAGTACGCGCGATGAAGATCACGGCCATTGAAACGGTTCCTGTCACGGTGCCGGTGGATCGCCGCGTGGGCACGGTGGCGGACGCAAAGGGCTTTCGCTTTCAGTCGCGTTTGTTGATGGTGTTCGTGCGCACCGATACGGGTCTGGAGGGTGTGGGCGAAGTGACGGCGTCGCCCGATTGGAGCGGGGAAACGAGCGCGGGGGCAAAGGCGCTGATCGATACGCATCTCGCGCCGAAGCTGCTGGGGGCGGACCCGCGACAGATTCGCCACTGCATGGACCGCCTCGGCAAGACGTTTGCCAATCCCTTCGCCAAGGCAGCGATCGAGATGGCGCTGTTCGACATCGCGGGCAAGTTTCATCACGCTCCGCTTTATCAAATGCTCGGCGGCGCGGTACGGGATGGGAGTTTCGCGCTGCGATTTCCAGTAATGCCCGTGGGGCCGGAAGCTTCAGCCGACGTGGCGCGCCGGATGGTGGCCGAAGGGTTCCGCACCATCAAGTTGAAAGTGGGGCACGACGCGCTGGAATTCGATTTAGCACGGTTGCGGCAAGTGCGCGATGCAATCGGCAGTGAAGTGCGGTTGACAGTGGATGCAAATGGCGGCTGGACTGTGAGTGAAGCCATCGCCGCCGCGCCACATCTGGCAGAAGTCGGCGTGACCTTTGTGGAGCAACCCGTGCACCGGCTTGACCTCGAAGGCTTGGCCGAAGTGCGCCGCCGCACACACCTGCCGGTGATGGCCGACGAATCGGTGTTCACGGTGCAAGATACGCTGCGCTGCCTGCAGCTCCGCGCGGCGGACATCATCAGCGTGTACCCGGGCAAGAACGGCGGACTGCTCAACACACTCACCATCGCGGCGATGGCGGAGGCGGCGGGCGTGCATTGCGCGATCGGCAGCAATCTTGAATGGGACGTGGGATCGGCCGCGATGGCCCACGCGTGCATGGCGATTCCCAACATCCGCACCGATCTTTATGCGGCGGACATTATCGGCCCGGTGTTTCACACCGAGCGCGCCGTCGCTTCGCCGCTCCTGGCGCCGGAAGCTTGTGTCCGCGTGCCGGACGGTGCGGGTTTGGGCGTGACCTACACCGGCCCTTCAGCATAAGATGGTGCTCATATTCGCACTATGATGAAACTTCTCTCCATGCTGCTCTTCGCCGCCACGGCCTATGCCGAGTTTCGCGCGGCGTCCGCCAAGGTGGACATCACGCCCAAGACGCCGCAATGGCTGATGGGTTACGCCGCGCGGCAACACACCGCCGTACATGACCCCATCTTTCACCGCATTGCGATTCTCGACGACGGCAAGACGCAGGCGATCATCGTCGCCTCGGATCTCTGCGTATTCTCACCCGGCGTTTTCGACGAGACCGTGGCCGAGTTGAAACTCGACCCCAAGCAACTCTGGTGGACCGTGACGCACACACACTCGGCGCCCGAGGTGGGACCGCCGGGCGTGTGCGACGTGCTGCTGAAGGGCCGGAGCGACCACGCATGGAGCCGCGAGTATCTCGCCTTCACCAAAGCGAAGCTCGCCGAGTGTATCGCCGCCGCGCACGCCGCGTTGAAGCCCGCATGGATGGTAACAGGTACGGGCCGCGCAAACGCCAACATCAACCGCCGCGCGCGCGACCTCGATGGATCGATCTCGCTGGGCTGCAATCCCGATGGTCCGGTGGACCGGCAGATCGGCCTCGTGCGTCTGGAAGACGCAGGCACCGGCAAGCTCATCGCGCTGATTGCCAACTACTCGATGCACGGCACCGCGCTGGGCGGGCAGTGGATGGAGATCAGCGGCGATGCGCCGAGCGCGGCGGTCAACTATGTCGAGCAGCCACTAGTGTCATGTAATGGAACTAGCCTGCAATAACGGAAGCCAGGGATTCCCGCGCCCTGGTGATCTTTCGGAGGATGTCTTGGCCGTTGGCTTTCCATTTATATGGCGTCGGGGCCTCGGCGCGAACGGCCAGAAATTCCTCGATG
>VFZP01000284.1 GCA_016871115.1 Acidobacteriota bacterium | reverse complement strand
AGCGGGCCGCCTGCGCCCTACCACTATGGCAGGGCTTTTCCACAGCCGGCCGTCGACGACGACTGTGGAAATCTCTTCTCTCGTGTTTCCCTTTCATGGAAACTATAAGGGGGCATGAGGCCCAATGCGCGGACCCATGCGGTTGAGTCCTAGAAGGCCTGGATGAAGACGGGTCCCTGGCGTTGCTCGCTGCTAGCTGGCCGCACTCTCGCGGTGATACTCGGCGATCACCAGCGTCATGTCGTCGCGCTGCACCGCGCCTGCGACAAAACGCCGCAGGGCTGCTGAGAGGGCGGCGTGCATACGTTCGGCTCCGTAACCGGCGGCGGATTCGCGCATGAGGTCGTGGAGGCGTTGCTGGTCGAAGGACTCGCCGGCGGGGTTTTGGGCGTCGGTGTATCCGTCGCTGTAGACGACGATGCGCGTGCCGGGTTCAAGCTGCGTTTCGCGGACGGAGAACTGCGCGATGTCGAGCATGCCGACGGGCATGGACGTGGCGGCGAGGGGCGTGAAGGTCAGCTCGCCACCGGTGTTCGGCCCCAACAGGATGGGCGGGCAGTGCCCGGCATTGGACCACAGGAGCTGTCCGCTGCGATGGAGCGCGGCGTAGAAGACCGTGGCGTATTTTTCGCCTTCGGTGCGCTCATACAAATAGGTGTTGATGCGCTCCAGCATGGTGCGGATGCCGGCGGCGCTGGTGGGAGCGTGGAGGAATGCGCCTTGCAGGAGCGACGCCAGGAGCGCCGAGCCGATCCCTTTGCCGCTGACGTCGGCCACCACCATGGTCCACCAGTCCGCACCGGCAGGCGCGGCGTCGAAGTAGTCGCCGCCGACGTGTTGTGAGGGCACGCTGGAGCCGGCCATGCGGAACCAGCCCACGCCGGGGAGTTTGGCGGGGAGCAGATCCTGTTGGAGCGCGCGCGCGATGCGGAGTTCTTCCTCCAGCCGCCCGCGCGCGCGTTCTTCTTCCAGGAGCCGCGCGTTTTCAAGAATCGTCGACGCTTCAATGGTCAGCGTCTGGAGCAGTTCGCGATTGCCGCCGGAGAGGTCCGCGAGGTCGACGCGCGAGTCCAGGTACAGGAGCCCGGCGGTGTCGGCGGGGCTCGACACCATCGTTTCGTGCAGCCCGGCGCCGCTGCGGACGCGGATGAGCGGCACGCAGACAACGCTGCGGAGGTCCAGCGCGGCGACGGACTGATCGGGCACTTCGGCGTCGGCGACGATCGGGTCAAAGTGCATCGACAGCAATTCGCGCCGCCGGTCCAGCGCACGGGCGATGATGCGCGTGGGCACGCGCAACTCTGACGCCTTGAGCGGCGCACCCGCGGCATCGCGCGCCACTTCGGTTTCGAGGTTCCCGTTATCGCGCCGCAGCATGAGGAATCCCCGTTCGGTGCGCGTGATAGCGAGCGCGGCGTCGACAATGGACTCCAGTACTTCATGCAGCGACAGCGAAGTCTGCAGCGAGCGCGCTACTTCGATGAGTGCGCGCAGGCGGCCGAGATGATTGGGCTGCGCGGTGGACGACTGGCTTGAGACGCGGTCTGCCAGATTGCCGAGCGTCGGCTCGTTCTTCTGGAACACCAACTGGTAGCTGTCCTCAAACCCGAACGTCACCACGTCGCCATTGCGCAGGCGAGTGGGAGCGTCGAGGCGCGCGCCATTGACGAAGACCCCGGAGCGGCTGCGCAGATCTTCCACCAGATAGTCTGGCCCTTCGCGCAAAATGCGCGCGTGGAGGCGCGAGACGCGGTTGTCTCGCAGCACCAGATGGTTGTCCGGCTGGCGGCCGATCAGGAATGGGTTGGCCGCGATCGGCGGTTGCGTGTGCTGCCCCGAAGGATTAATGACGGTGAGAGAAGCGTCCATGGCGCGGGCGCCCGACTCAACTGGCCTGGTTGCGCGGGCCGCGGCGCAGAATCTCGCCGCCGGCCGGATGCGGATCGACGGCCGCGGCTACGGTCTCCGCCGCGCCGGCTTCGGTCATCTCGCGCGCCCGCAGCGCCTGGCAATGCGCGCAGTAGCCGCCGATTTCAGTGCGGGCCAGCACGATGTGGAAGCCGAAGTGGTCTTCCACCTGCCGCCGGAGCTTTTGGAGCGGCTCGCCGAAGAACTCCTCCACTTTGCCGCAACGCAGGCAGATGACGTGCGCGTGTTCCTGCTTGAGGCGCGTTTCGTAGAAATGCTGGTCGCCGCCGAAGTGCATGAGGTCGAGTTCGTCGACGAGGCCGCCCTCCTTGAGCAGCTTGAGCGTGCGGTAGACGGTGACGCGATTCAGCTTCGGGTCCTTCGCCCGCGCCATTTCATACAGGCTTTCGGCGTCCAGGTGGCGGCCCGATTTATCGATGAGATCGAGCAGAATCTGGCGCTGGCGCGTGAGGCGGATCCCGCGTTCTTTGAGGGAACCCTTCATACCCGCCGCGTTGGCGGGCGGGCGTTCCCGGACTGGAGAGGAACTCGACAAATCAATAAGAATGTAGCACAGGCCCGGCGGCGGACCTGTGCCCAGATTTAGCGGCGGACGGGGTCCAGGCCTTCGGTGGGAACACCGAGATCGACAAACGCCTGCGCGGCGCGCGACACGTCAAACTTGCCGTCGCGCGCCAGGCGCGAGAGCGTGGTGCAGACGATGGACTCGGCATTGATCTCGAAGAATTCGCGCAGCACTTCGCGGTTCTCCGAGCGGCCAAAGCCATCGGTGCCGAGCGTTTCCATACGCGAGCCGATCCAGGGAGCGAGTTGATCGGGCACCAGCTTCATGTAGTCCGACGCGGCGATGATCGGACCGGGTTCGGAGTCGAGCAGTTGATTGATGAGCGGCTTGCGCTGCGGCTCGGCCGGGTGCAAGCGGTTCCAGCGCTCGGTTTCGAGCGCTTCGCGCCGCAACTGCTGATAGCTCGGCACGCTCCACACATCGGTAGCCACTCCGTAGCGCTCACCCAGAATCTGCTGCGCGCGCACGGCTTCGTTCAGAATCGGGCCGCTGCCGAATAACTGCGCGGCCGCGGGCGCGCCGGCGGCCGCGGGCTGGTATTTGTAGATACCTTGCAGCACGCCTTCCACAATGCCCGGGCGATCAGGCATGGCGGGCTGCACGTAGAATTCGTTGTACACCGTGATGTAGTAGAAGCGGTCTTCGCTCAGTTCGTACATGCGGCGGATGCCGTCTTGAATCACGATGGCGAGTTCGTAGCCAAAGGCCGGATCGAAGACCACGCAAGTGGGAATGGTGGAGGCCACGATCGGGCTATGGCCGTCCTGGTGCTGGAGGCCTTCGCCGTTCAGCGTGGTGCGGCCGGCGGTGCCGCCGATGAGGAAGCCCTTGCCGCGCGAATCGGCGAACGCCCAGATTAGGTCGCCGATGCGCTGGAAGCCGAACATCGAGTAGTAAATGAAGAACGGAATCAACGGCACGCCGTAGTTGGCATAGGCGGTGCCGGCGGCCGTGAAGTCCGCCATCGCGCCCGCTTCGTTGATGCCTTCCTGCAGGTACTGGCCGTCGCGCGATTCTTTGTAGAAGTTGAAATCTTCGCTGTCCACCGGCGTATAAAGCTGGCCCGTGGGTGCGTAAATAAAGATTTGGCGGAACAGACTCTCCATGCCGAAAGTGCGCGATTCGTCGGGCACGATGGGGATGACGAGCTTGGAGACCTCGGAGTCCTTGAGCAGTGCCTTGAGGGCGGCCACGAAGTTGGCTGTGTGCATGACGGTCTTGGCGCCGCTGCCTTTGAGCAGATCCTGGAAGGTCGACAGCGGCGGTGCTTTGACGGCCGGCGCCTTGACCACCCGGGAAGGCATGTACCCACCCAGCGCTTGCCGGCGCTCGTGCAGATACTTCATTTCGGGCGAATCCGCCGCGGGACGGACGAATTCTTTACCCGTCACCTGCTCGTCGGTGAGGGGCAGCTTGAAGCGATCGCGCAACTGCAGCATGTTCTGCTCGGTCAGCTTCTTGTTGTTGTGCGTGGCGTTGCGGCCCTGCCACTCGCCGAGGCCATAGCCCTTGATGGTTTTGGCGAGGATCACCGTCGGCAGGCCCTTGGTTTCGCGGGCGCGCTTGAGCGCGTTGTGAACCTTCACCAGGTCGTGGCCGCCGCGGGGGAGCGCCGCGAGATCGTCGTCAGAAAGATGGGCGACGAGTTCAAGGAGTTCGGGATACTTGCCGAAGAATTCCTGGCGCACATAGGTGCCGCCCTTGGTTGTGAACTTCTGATACTCGCCATCCACGCACTCTTCCATGCGCTTCATCAGCAAGCCCCAGCGGTCGCGCGAGAACAACTCGTCCCACGGCGAGCCCCACACCACTTTGATGACGTTCCAGGCTGCGCCGCGGAACATGCCTTCGAGTTCCTGAATGATATGGCCGTTGCCGCGCACCGGACCATCGAGACGCTGGAGGTTGCAGTTCACCACCCAGATCAGGTTGTCGAGTTTTTCGCGCGCCGCGAGCGAAATGCAGCCGAGCGTTTCGGGCTCGTCGGTTTCGCCGTCGCCCACAATGGCGTAGATCTTGCGGTCCGTCACCGGAATGAGGCTGCGGTTTTCGAGGTACCGCATCAAGCGGGCCTGATAGATGGAGTTGATGGGGCCGAGGCCCATCGACACCGTGGGGAAGCTCCAGAAGTCCGGCATCAGCCACGGGTGCGGATACGAGGACAAGCCAGCGTGATCGCGAAGTTCGTAGCGGAAGTTCTTCAGATGCTCATCGCTGAGGCGGCCTTCAAGATACGCGCGGGCGTACACGCCGGGAGAGGCGTGGCCCTGGTAGTACACGAAGTCGCCGGGCTGGTCGTCATAGCTGGCGCGGAAGTGATGCTGGAAGGCCACTTCGGAGATGGCGGCCAACGAAGCAAAGGTGGAAAGGTGACCTCCGGGGTGGCTCCCGTCTTTGCTCTCGTGGCCTTTGTCGGAGTTCGCGCGTGTGACCATCGCCACCGCGTTCCAGCGCACTAGCTTGAGGAGTTTTTCCTCCAGTTCCAGGTTGCCCGGATACGGCACTTCATCTTCCACTGGAATGGTGTTGACGTACGGTGTGGTGAGCTTGACGGGCGAAGACACACCCAGCAGATACGCGCGATCGGAAAGTTTGCTCAGCAGGTAACGGGCGCGGTCCGGGCCGATCTGATCGATCACCTGGTCCAGCGCCTCGAGCCATTCTGCGGTTTCCTGAGGATTGAGGTCGTCAGCGACGGTACGGCTTTGCAACATTGTGATTTTTTGGTGGTTCCAATCCGGCTTCAAAATGCGTGGTTACGACATTTCTACGATATCATTCCCCGGTATCCTGATTGAGACACTATGTTCATCCTGTTTCGGATTGCGATGCAGCTTGTCTGGCTCGCGCTTTTGGCGTGGGTGGGCGGTGCGATAGCGCTGTTTGCCATCATGTGGCTGCCGCCGGCGGACTTCAGCGCGTGGATGGGAAAAGCGCCGCGCCCGGTGATGATGGCGGGGCTGCGCGTGCTGCCGTTTGAGCGATTGTGGAACATTGCGCGTGCTGGGGCTTTGCGGGAAGGAGACCCTGCGCCGGACTTCGATTTGCCGCGCCCACAGAACCGCGCTGAACACGTGAAGCTCTCCGGGCATTTCGGTGAACGGCCCGTGGTGCTGGTGTTCGGCAGCTATACTGGACCGCCCTTCCGGCGGGAGGTTCCCGTCCTGAACAAAATCTACGCGGAGTATAAAGACCGCGCGGCGTTCTACGTGGTGTACATCGAAGAGGCGCACACGTCGGACTTGTGGCAGTTGCCGGCGAACGAAAAGCAGGGCGTGATTTTCGCCGCGCCGAAATCGGAAGAAGAGCGCGCGGGGCTGGCCGAGGCGTGCGTACGGAATTTGAAGATCGACATTCCGGCTGTGGTGGACAGTTTGCAGAATCTGACCGAGCGCGCCTATACGGCTTGGCCAGACCGGTTGGTGGTGATCGATAAATACGGGCGCGTGCAGCACATCAGCAAGCCCGGGCCGTATGGCTTTAAACCGGGCGGCATGGAAGCGGCATTGAAGAAGGTGTTGTAGA
This sequence comes from Acidobacteriota bacterium, assembly GCA_016871115.1. Taxonomy (GTDB): domain Bacteria; phylum Acidobacteriota; class Terriglobia; order Bryobacterales; family Bryobacteraceae; genus VFZP01. Next base: position 2,513 of record VFZP01000284.1, on the reverse strand, counting down.
TGATCATCAGGCGAGCGTTGGCGGTGGTGTTGTTGGCGGCCGGGTGCGTGTTCGCGCAAGAGGCGGCGCGTCAGGAAAGTGTGGGGATGACCAGCGCGCAACTGCAGCGCATGGGCGCGGAGCTACATCGGCGGCGCGAGCGGTCTGTCCAGTACAGCGGCGGACTACTGGCGCTTTGCGCAGATGCTGCTGAACGGCGGCACGGCGGCGGCGGCCAACGGAGGCGCGCGGTTGCTGGGGCCGCGGACGATTGCTTATATGGCGCAGAATCACATCGGCGACATGGATTCGTTCAAGACGCCGGGCACGCGCTTTGGCTTGGGCCTCGCGGTGGTGACCGATCCGGCCGCGGCAGGGATTCCGTACTCGGCGGGTACATATCATTGGAGCGGGTCGCAGGGGACGGTCTTTTGGATCGACCCGAAAGAAGAGTTGATTGGCGTGTTGATGGTGCAGTTAACGCCGAGCACGCTGCGGTTGCGTGAGCGGTTTTCGGCGATGGTGTACGCGGCGATTGAGAACTGAGGTTGCCATGGAAGCAGCAATGAAGTCTCCGGCCGACTCGGCCGACCTGGTGCGGTTTCACCGCGCGATTTTGGAGATCGATCTGCGCAACTCAGACGACCCGCACTTTCTGCGGCACCACGGGCACGATCATCTGAAGGAGCAACTCCACGCCGAGCTGGTGACGGGTTGGATCTGGCGGCTGACCGAAGCTCCGTCTGAGCTGCTGCTGCTGGCGGCCCGAGCGCACCACTTGCGGCGTTGGGCGATTCCCCGCGAGGACTATCCGACGGGGCGCGCCGGGTATCACCAGTGGCGGTTGGCGCTGAAGGATCTACATGCGGCCGAAGCGGCGGCGATTCTGATGCGAGAGGGCTATCCGGCCGAACTGGTGGCGCGCGTTCAAGAAATTATCCGGCGGAAGCAGTTGAAGACCGACGCTGAGCAGCAGATGCTGGAAGACGCCGTCTGCCTGACGTTTCTCGAAACGCAGTTCGGGCCGACGGCGGCCAGGTTGCCGGATAAGAAGATGGAAGACGTGCTGCGGAAGACGCTGGCGAAGATGAGCGGCCCTGCCGTGGAACTGGCGCGGCATTTGCATTATGCGCACGAACTGCGGGAATTGCTGGACCGCGCGGCAGCGGTACAATGAGGATCAGTTCCATGACTGCGCGCGTTTACGTTTCCCCCAAAAAGACGGTTCTCGACCCCCAGGGCCAGACCATTCGGGCCGCCCTCCAGGGGCGCGGGTATGCCAGTGTTGGCAACGTACGCCAGGGGAAAGTGTTTGAAGTCGAGGTTTCCGGCGATCCGGCCCAGGCGCGGAAGGACTTGGAGGAAATCGCTCGCACCATTCTGGCTAACCCGGTGATCGAAGAATACCGGGTAGAGTGGCCCGAAAATTAGTACTCCGCCCCGGTACTAACGTAAATTCCGGCCCGCAAACTGACGAAGGAAAATAAGGCTGCGAAGGGTTCCGCCCCGTCGGCTGGACCAGCCATTTTTTCAGGAGAACAAAAAGAGCTTATGTGCGGCATCGTTGGCTACATCGGCAACCGCGGGGCGGCCCCGATCATTCTGGACGGATTGAAGCGGCTTGAGTACCGCGGGTATGACTCGGCCGGCATCGCCGTGTTGAACGGCGGTAACGAAATCAGTGTGCGGCGCGCCTCAGGTAAACTGCGTAACCTCGAAGACGCTGTGCGCGACACACCCCTGCGCGGCAACTACGGCGTGGGCCATACACGTTGGGCGACGCACGGCCGGCCCACCGAAGAGAATGCCCACCCGCACACGGATACCGTTCGCGACATCGTGGTGGTGCACAACGGGATTGTGGAAAACTACCTGCCGCTGAAGCACGAACTGGAAAGCGCGGGCGTGGAGTTCCGTTCGCAGACTGACACCGAAGTGATTGCCCACCTGATCTCGCAAAACCGCAAGCAGCATGGCGGGTGCCTGGAAGACGCGGTGCGGCGCACGGTGAAGCAGATTTCCGGCGTGTTTGCGCTGGGCATTATTTCCAAGTCGGAGCCTGGCAAGATCGTGGCCGTGCGGAGCGGTCCGCCGGCGGTGGTGGGTCTGGGTGAGAACGAGTACTTCATTGCGTCGGACGTGCCGGCGATTCTGAGCCACACCCGCGACGTGATTTTCCTCGATGACGGCGACATGGCGATTTTGACGGCCGACGGCGTCCAGATCACCGACTTTGACGGCAACTCGATCAAGCGCAACGTCTCGCACATTCTGTGGGACCCGATCATGGCCGAAAAGGGCGGCTACAAGCACTTCATGCTCAAGGAAATCTTTGAGCAGCCGCGCGCGGTGCGCGATACGGTGCTGGGGCGCGTGAACCAGGAAACCGGCGGCGTGCACCTGGCCGAAGTGAACCTGACGCCTGAGGAATTCGCCGAGTTCAAGAGCGTGAAGATCGTGGCTTGCGGCACGTCTTGGCATGCGGCGCTGGCGGGCAAGTTCATGATCGAGAAGCTGGCGCGTGTGCCGGTGGA
>VFZP01000283.1 GCA_016871115.1 Acidobacteriota bacterium | reverse complement strand
CCCCCCAAGCACGATCGCCGTCGCCGAGTAGAACGCAATCACGCCCAATTCGTCCATGCGGGGCAACTCGCCCGACAGGATCCGGTCGCGGTAGTTGCGAACCACGTACGCCAGCGGGTTGTAGTCGAGCAGCCAGGCATACTTCTGCGGGTAGGAGCGCTCATGCAGGAACACCGGCGTCGTCCACATCCACACTGTGAGGAGTACCTGCGTAACTTGTGCTGTGTCACGGAGATATACCTGCAGGCTTGCTGCGATCCACCCGATCCCGACCGCCAGCATTCCCGTCAGCAGCGTGTACAGCGGCAGGAACAGCAGCATCCAACTGAAGTGGCCCATCCACCACGCCGTAGCGCCCACCAGCAGCAGGATGGTAAAGAAGTGGTTCACCAAAGACGAGAAGAAAATGGCGATGGGAAGAATCTCCGACGGGAACGCGGTTTTGGTGATGAGATTTGAGTGCTCCACGAGCGAGTTGGCCGATCGCTGCACGGTCTCCTGAAACAGGAACCACGGCAGGTAACCGGCCAGCAGAAACAATGTATAGTTCTGCGTCACCTCGCCCCGCGGCATCTCGATTTTCATGCAGGTCTCAAAGACGAACTTCCAGACGAGCAACATTACCAGCGGGTGGATGATTCCCCACAGCCAACCGGCGGCCGCACCGACGTAGCGCTGCTCAAAATCCCGCCGCACCATTTGGTACAACAGCGCGCGGCGCTCAATCAGGTTACGGGCAAACTGCCGGCCGGGTAGGTTCAAGCCTTCAGGATATCTGAAGCCGCCTCGGCCGTGGTGGCCGATACTCGCTGGCGGCACTGAGCCACGCGGGCCACGCCGCCGAGCAAATATTCAGTGGGAGTGCGCGGCGGCTGGTTTTGCAAACGGTCGTCGGCAAACAGGGCCTTGGCCTCTTCCACCGCCGATTTGATGTCGGCGCCCGAGAAGCCCTCGCTGGCCGCCAGCACCGGTTGCGGTTCCACCCGGCGCAGGCTCTCGCCGAGCGTGGCGAGTTGTTCCTGGAAGATCCGGCCCCGCGACATCGTATCTGGCAACCGTGTTTCGAGCCACGACTCAATGCGCCCGCTTTCGATCAGCGCGGCCGGCAACCGGTTGGCATTCCTGGCCGTCACCACCAGCGCGATGCCGTTGCCCATTTCGCTTTCGAGCCCGTCGAGCCGGGCGAGCAGGTAGCGGCAGGCCCCCAGTGGCGCGTCGGCAAACAAGGCGTCGGCGTCGTCGATAAACAGCACGGCCGGCGAGGAGGCAAAAGCCCGGTGGATGACCGCGTCCATCGCGGCGCGGCAATCGCCGAGTGGGGACAACACCGTCGCGTCGATACTCAGAAACTTGCCCTTCAACCGGTGTGCCAGCGCCCGGCCCACGGTAGTCTTGCCCGTGCCGGGAGGCCCGGTAATCAAAACGCCGCGCTTCGGACGGAGCGAGAACTCCTCGACCGCCTGATCGTTTTCAAGCGGCAGCACCACCTGCGCCGCCAGCCCGCGCACCACTTCCTCGATCCCTTCGAGCAGCCGCAAGTCCACCGGCGCCATGTTGGACAACTCTACGTTCGAAGGCAGACATTCGCCGCGGAGTTGTTCAATCAAACCCGCCGTGCCAATATCCTTCCGGCCAAACGCCTGCAGGCAGGCCCGGTAGAACTGGTGCAAATCGAGACGCGGCGCGAACCGGTAAACCTGTGCGAAATCAATCGACTTGGCCGCATCCTGGCCCATCCAGCGCGTGCCGAGGAAACTATAGTCTTCGGTTCCCAGCGCCTGCACTTCGATGCCGAGGCTTCGCCGCCCCAACTCGGCCGATTCAATCGAGTTTTCCCCAAAAACCAGCTTCTTCCCACGAGTGATGGCGGCGCCAAGAATGGCCTTGATAGCCAGTTCCATGTAGCCCGGCCGCGGGTTGGCCTCGCCAGTGGAGGGCCGCAGCAGTGCGCTGAAGTCGTTCAGATAAATGTACTCCTGCGTGCGCTCAATCAACTTGGCGAACAGGAAGGTAAAGAACGACTCTTCAACGGCCATCGGGTCTCGCGTTAGCCCTGCTTCCACATAGTCGCGGGCAGACAGGAAAATGCCCCCGGTTTGCCCGTGCAGCGTGTGCAGAATGGTGGACTTCCCCCGGCTGGGTTGGCCGTGGAGACGCACGAAGAAATGTCGCTGCAAAGCAGCCGCCAACGATTCCTGGGCGCGTTGCTGCCGGGGGCTCAAGTTCAGGCTCATAACAGTAGTCTTTCTTGCTGTATCGGCGGTAGCGGGCTGAAACCGGAGGGGGGAATCCCAAAGAAAACGCGGTACACTGAAGGGTATAAGCACCTTGCTGGCTGTAATTTATGTTTGTTGACACTATCCTGGCCAAGATCTTCGGCACCAAAGACGAGCGGGAGATCAAACGCGTCCGGCCCATCATTTCGGCCATTAATGATTTAGAGCCGCAAGTGCAGGCCCTTTCCGACGCCGAATTGGCCGGTAAGACCGCCGAATTCAAGCTCAAGCTCGATCAGGGCGCCACGCTCGACGACCTGTTGATTGACGCCTTCGCCGTGGGCCGCGAAGCCGGACGGCGCGTGCTGAACATGCGCCACTTCGACGTGCAACTCATGGGCGGCATCATGCTGCACCGCGGCAAGATCGCCGAAATGCGCACCGGTGAAGGCAAAACGCTGGTGGCCACGCTGCCGGTTTATCTGAATGCGCTATCGGGCGTGGGCGTCCACGTGGTGACGGTGAACGACTATCTGGCCCGCCGTGACGCCGAGTGGATGGGCCGCTTGTATCGCTTCCTAAGCCTTACCACCGGCATCATCGTGCATGGGCTCGATGACCAGGAACGCCAGGCGTCCTATCGCGCCGACATCACCTACGGCACCAACAACGAGTACGGCTTCGATTACCTGCGCGACAACATGAAGTTTCGCCTGCAGGACTGCGTGCAGCGCGGCCACAACTTTGCCATCATCGACGAAGTGGACTCGATCCTCATCGATGAAGCCCGCACGCCGCTCATCATTTCCGGCCCCAGCGAAGAGTCCACCGACAAGTACTACAAGATCAACCGCATCATCCCCCGCCTGATCCGCGGCGAGGTGATCGAGGGCAAAGAGCCCGGTGAAAAGTACACGACCGGCGACTATACGGTGGACGAAAAGCACCGCAGCGTGGCCCTCACCGAAGAGGGCGTGCTGAAGTGTGAAAAGCTCCTCGGGATCGGCAACATGTACGACCCGGAGAACATCGAGACCAACCATCACGTTCAGCAGGGCTTGCGCGCGCACGTGCTCTATCACCGCGACAAAGACTATCTGGTGAAAGACGGCGAGGTGATCATCGTCGACGAGTTCACCGGCCGCCTGATGCCAGGCCGCCGCTGGAGCGACGGGCTGCATCAGGCAGTCGAAGCGAAGGAAGGCGTGAAGATCGAGCGTGAGAATCAGACGCTGGCGACGATCTCCTTCCAGAACTACTTCCGCATGTACAAAAAGCTCGGCGGCATGACCGGTACCGCCGAAACGGAAGCCGCCGAATTTGCCAAGACCTACAACGTGGACGTGATCGGCACCCCGACGCACCGCGACATGATCCGCAAAGATGCGATCGACACGGTGTATCGTACGGAGCCCGAAAAGTTCCGCAACGCGGCCAAAGAGATCCAGGAAAGACACGCCACCGGTCAGCCCGTGCTGGTAGGCACCGTATCGGTGGAAAAGAGCGAGCAGCTCTCAGCCGTTCTAAAAAAGATGGGCGTGAAGCATGAAGTGCTGAACGCCAAGAACCACGAGCGCGAAGCGTTCATCGTGTCGCAGGCGGGCCGCAAGGGCGCCGTGACGGTCTCCACCAACATGGCTGGCCGCGGCACCGACATTCTGCTCGGCGGCAACGCCGAGTACCTGGCCAAAGATGCCGTGCGCCGCGACGGCCGCGATCCGGATCACCTCGATCCCAGCGAGTGGAAATCGATCTTCGCCAAGTATAAGGCGCAGTGCGACGCCGAGCACGAAGAAGTGGTGAAAGCGGGCGGTCTCCATATCGTGGGCACCGAACGCCACGAGTCTCGCCGCATCGACAACCAGTTGCGCGGCCGCGCGGGCCGCCAAGGCGACCCCGGTTCCTCGCGCTTCTACCTCTCTCTGCAGGACGATCTGATGCGCATCTTCGGTGGCGAGCGCATCACCAACCTGATGCTCAAACTCGGCATGGAAGAAGATGTGCCGATCGAGTCCAAGCTGATCACCAGGCGGATTGCGGCCGCCCAAAAAGCGGTGGAAGCGCAGAACTACGCCGCGCGTAAACACCTGCTTGAGTACGACGACGTGATGAACAAGCAGCGCAAGGCCATCTACGCGCTGCGCCGTTCGCTGCTCGAAGGCGGCGATATGCGCGAGGTCATCCTCGGCTATGTCAAAGGCATCGTCGGTTCCCTCCTCGATCTGCGCTGCCCGCCCGAAGCCAAACGGCACGACTGGGATTTTCCCAGCCTGCAATCGGACGTGCTCACGCAGTTCGGCGTGAAGATTACACCGGAAGCGTATGCCGGCCTGTCGCGCCCTGAGATGGAAGAGCGGCTGGTTGAGAGCCTCGAGCGCCGCTACAAGGAAAAGGAAGACCTGCTTTCGCCCGAAGTGATGCGCGAGACCGAGCGCATCATTATGTTGAACGTGATTGACCAGCAGTGGAAAGACCACCTGCTGTCGATGGATCACCTGCGCGAAGGCATTGGCTTGCGCGGCTACGGGCAGAAAGACCCGCTCATCGAGTATAAGAAGGAGTCGTTCAAACTCTACGAAGCCATGCGCGACCGCGTGGAAGATGAGACGGTTCGTTACCTCTACTTCCTGCAGTCTGTGGAGCAGGTGCCGGATTTGACGGAAGATCCCGGCTTTGACGAGATTGATCCATCGCTCGGCCTTTCGCCGGACCCGAACCTCGGTCTGCCGGCCTATGGCGGCGAGCACGGGGGCGGGAACGGCAACGGCAGCAAGGCGCCCGCCGCGCCGCCGCCGCCATCGGACTTCAGTGACGAGCAGCGCCAGGCTGCGCAGCACTCGGTGGAAGAGTTCACTAAGAAGATCGAGCGCAAGAAGCAGAAAGAGCTCGATGCCATTCAGGTTGTCGGCCCCACGGCTGCGAATCCCACGCAGCAGAACTTCAACAAGTTCAAGAATGTGGGCCGAAACGATCTCTGTCCGTGCGGTTCCGGAAAGAAATACAAGAAATGTCACGGCGCTTAGCTGGTCTGGCGATTCTCGCGTTTCACTCACTGCTGCTGAAGGCGGCGGTGTGGCCCGAGCAGTTGTGGGAGAACAAGCGCACCGCGCTTCGCACGCTCACCGTCACCGATCCGGCCGAGCGCGCGTTGTTTGAAGAATACGGCCTCGAAGCGGCCGAAGAAGCCACCTACGGCACCTGGCGCGGCGTGGGCTTTCGGCTGAAGGATCCCACCAGCGCCTACGCCGTATTTCAATGGAAGCGCCCCGCCGCCGCGCGCCCGTCGACGCTTGAAAAGTATGCCGTCCAGACCGCTGACCGCGCCTTCCTCCTCAAAGGTAACTTTGTGCTGGATTTTGTCGGCCGCATTCCTACTCAGCAGGAAGTGGACATCTTACACATCCAACTGGCGCGGCTTGACCAGTCGGCCTTGCCGCCCTTGCCCAAGTTCATGCCGTCGAACGGCCTGATCGCCGGCTCGGAACGCTACATGATTGGCCCGGTGGGACTTGAGCAATTCGCCCCCAAAGTCCCCCCCGCCGCTGCGGCTTTTTCGATGGAAGCCGAGGCCTACCAGGCCCGCTTTCAAACCCCCAAAGGCGATGCCAGCCTCGCCCTGTTTTACTACCCCAATCCCCAGATCGCCCGTGACCGCCTGGCCGAGTTTCAGAAGATCCCCGGAGCCGCCGTGAAGCGCACGGGGCCGATTGTGGCAGTCATCACACAACCGCCCGATGCCGACGAGGCCGAAAAACTATTAGCAAAAGTGAACTACCAGGCGACCATCACCTGGAATGAAAAACCGCCCAAGCCCGAACTCGGAGCGGCGGAATTTCTCCTGGGTGTTTTTGTCAATATCGGCTTACTGGCCTTAGGCGCAGTGCTTTGCGGTGCTGCCTATGCCGGATTTCGTATTGCCTGGCGAAGAGTACGGGGGAGAAGTGAGGACGAAGAGTCTATGCTCACCCTCGATTTGGGGGAGCGGCGTTAAGGCTACCTCCTCGACATGATCGAGGGAACTCCATAAGCCCAATTTTTCTGCACCCTTAGAAGCGTTTTCGCCCCCCGCCACACACGCTTTTCCACAGAGCCGCCTGGAACGCCGCGAATTGGACCGCCCTCGTAAACCACGTTTCTACATATGGTTACGCGGCGATTTGAAGCTCCGGCTTTTTCTCTTGACTTCCGGTTCCCCAAACCCTAATATCGCAATCACACAGGTTTCAACGGTCGCGTTTCCGTTGGTCCTGATTCTCCCACTGAACATGAAGAAAGGGGTGGGCCCTTAGGGGTTCCACCTTTTTCTTGTTGCCCAGGAAGCGCTCCTCGGTCACCCCCGTCCCCACCCCCTCGCCGCAGCTTTTGCCGCGTCCTGTCGCAAATGAGGGTCCAAAGCGGCCCATTCTGGCAGGTCTTAGCTGTGGCCTCTGATGGACTAGGCTGATACGGGTTCTCTAAATCGGCCATTCGGGAGGTCTAAAATCGTGCGTTCTTTGCTCAGCCTTGTTTTGCTGTTTGCCGCCACCGCGTTTGGGCAGGCGGGTTTGGGATCGATCCAGGGCACCATCTTCGATGCCAGCGATTCGAATATTCCGGGCGCCACCGTCCGGCTGGTGCAATCAGGTTCGACATCATCCACTTGGCGGTGATGCGCGCCTGATCGCCGTGTAACGACACTACGTTTTCCTTGCCGTCGATCGAGTAGATCACGTTGGTGTGGCTGTCGCCGTGCTGTTCGGCTTGGTGGGTTAACGAATGAATCTGATTAGGCGATTGCTTGATCATCCGGTCAAACGCCTGGGGCGGCGCCAGCGGCCCAAAGTGGCTGTGCAACGGATCCATCACCCAGTTGCCGGAGAAGTCCGGCCGGCCTTCAAAAATCAGGAAAAGCGCGAGGGCGATGGTGCCAAAGACAATTCGCTTTACGCCCTACTTATCGGACTTGGCAAACACCAGCTGCATGGTACTTTTGCCTTCCGGCGACCCAATTTTGCGCAAAACTTCCAGCTTCTTGCCGCCGCCAGTGAGCTTCCACGTCTCACTCAGGTTAATCGTACGGCCCTGTAGGGCGATCGTGTTGCTGATCTTCAGCGTATCGCCTGACCACTTGGCCACGCTGGTCATTTCGCTGCCGCGGACGCTGTTCTTCGTCGATGTACCGGGGGTGTCATACGTCATCTCGGCATTCAGCTTGCCGAGCCCGCCGGCCTCAAACTCTTTCACCACGATCTTCGTGTCATCGTGTGTCACCTGCTTCAGCAACTCGCCGGGTGAGGGCATGTCGCCGAAATCGCTTTTTGCCGTGTCCATCTTCCAATCGCCCGCAAAATTGGGCTTGGCGGCCAGGGCCGTGAACGAGGCGGCAAGAAACAACAGGGTGAACGTTAGCCGGGTCATCATGGTAGTCTCCAGTTTCGATTCTAACGGTTCTCTTCCGGCTTCGGCATCAGGTGTTGAAGGTATCTTGCAGGCGCGTCTAGAAAATCGCGGCTGACGCGCACGTGCTCAGTTTCTTCATACTCTACCCTGCGGATCGCGCCGCCGCCGAAGCTCAAGATCTCGGCGCCCGGATACGCCATCAGGATTGGCGAGTGCGTGGCGATGATGAACTGCGCCTGGTTTGACGCGGCGAGTTCATACAGCTGGGTGAGCAGCGTCATCTGCCGCATCGGTGACAGCGCGGCCTCCGGTTCGTCCAGCAGGAACAGGCCCTGTTCGAAGTATTGGTTGAACACCGCGAGGAGCGCTTCGCCGTGCGACCGCGCGTGGAGCTTGCCGCCCATGCAGTGAGACCCTGAGCCGTCGAAGTAGCTGGCGAAGTTGTAGAAGCTCTCGGCGCGCAGGAAGAATCCCTCGAAGACCTTGTTCTTCCACTCGGCGCGCAGGGCTGACGCGATAGGCGACTCGGTGGCTACGTGCTTATACCGGTCGCGATGGTTCTTGTTGCCGCCCGCAAGATGGAAGCCGGCTTTGTCGGCGATGGCTTCAAGCAGCGTCGATTTGCCGCTGCCGTTCTCACCTACCAGGAACGTGACGGGTGCGCGGAAGGTGAGGTCGACGCCGCCGGCAAATACAGGCAGCGTTCATGGAAACTGCTTGGTGTTCACACGATCTTCGATGGAATAAACCCGGCGGAGGAAGATGCTCACTACCTTTTCATTACACTAAAGAGAATGTCTGCCGAAAAGTTGACGGCGCACGTGAAAGCCGCTGGTTGAGCGAGCAAGCTCAGTCCAAAGGTTTTGGACACGGTGTTGTGCGGCGTTCCGCGGGCGACGAACGAGAACGTACTCGTCGGGTATGAGACAGCCGACGATGCGGGCGTGTATCGTGTGTCTACTG
>VFZP01000282.1 GCA_016871115.1 Acidobacteriota bacterium | reverse complement strand
CGATAGTTTGGAGCTCCCGGTTGGGGAAAGCCGCAGGTCCTTAGCAAGGTTGGTTGTCTGACAGGTGAGCCGATATAGCCACTTGGGTGCAGCAGCAGTTGCCGCGAAACAACACGCGCCTGAATCCGCAATACAGAATGGACAGCGCTTTCCAAGCTCCTCGGGGGTCACCCAAATCCGGCCAATGAGGGTCACCGCAAAACCGGCCAATAGAAAGTAGCGCGATCAGGACATTGAGCAGCGGGGCGCTAGCCTCCGCAAGTGAGCAATGTCTTGAACGACGAGGCACAAAAACAAGTCATTGCGTTGGGCCAGTTAGGCTGGTCGCTGCGCAAGATCGAGAAGGCCACCGGCATCCGGCGAGAGACGGCCGCTGGCTACCTGAAAGCCGCAGGCATCAGCCTCCGACCACCGCGCGGATGGGGCAAGACGATCCCCACGCCGGCAAATCCGGCCAATGAGGTGGCCACCGACTTTTCCACCGGTCCCGCTCCCACTGCGGCCAGCTTCTGTGAGCCCTACCGCACCCTCATCGAAGGCGAACTGGCGCGCGGCCGCAACGCCATGAGCATCTGGCAACATCTGATGGACTGGCACGGCTTCACCGGCTCCTACCAGAGCGTCAAGCGCTTCGTGCGCAAACAGCAGGGTCCCACGGCCAAGGTTGCTCATCCCGTGATCGAAACCGCGCCGGGCGAAGAGGCGCAAGTTGATTATGGCCAGGGACCGCTGGTCCGCGATCCGCGCGCCGGCAAGCATCGTCGCACTCGCCTGTTCGTCATGACTCTCGGCTACGGCCGCAAGAGCGTCCGGCTGCTCACGTTTGCCTCCAGCAGCCGAGTGTGGTGCGAACTCCACCAAACCGCTTTCGAGCGCCTGGGCGGCACGCCGCGCATGCTGGCCCTGGACAACCTCAAGGAAGGGGTGCTCAAGGCCGACATCTACGATCCGGCTTTGAATCCGCTCTATCGCGACTTCCTCAAGCACCACAACGCGGTCGCCCTACCTTGCCGCCCAGCCGACCCGGATCGCAAAGGCAAAGTCAAGTCAGGCGTCGGCCATACCCAAAAGACGCCGTTGAAGGGCATGAAGTTCGACAGTCTCCCGGAAGCTCAGCAGGACCTCGATCATTGGGACGCCCGTTGGGCCGACACGCGCATCCATGGCACTACCAAGCGGCAAGTGGCCGCCATGTTCGCCGAAGAGAAATCCGCGCTCCAGCCCTTACCCCTGGAGCCGTTCCGCTTCTACGAATACGGCAAGCGCAGAGTGCACCTGGATGGCTGTGTGGAAGTGGAGGCCGCCTACTACAGCGTGCCGCCCGGCTTAATTGGCCAGGAGGTCCCCTTACAGTGGGATGACCTCTAGGTGCGCATCCTGCATCCGGCCACGGGCCAACTCCTCCGCGAGCACCTGCACCAGCAGCAGCGTGGCCGGCATCGCGTGGCCGCAGCGGACCGGTCCCCGAAAACGCCGCCGGGCGTGCTCGAACTACTGGCACGCGCCCGCCGCGCGGGAACCCACATCGGCACGCTCTGTGAAGCGATGCATGCCCGGTGCGGCACCGAAGCGGTGCGCCGTATTCAGGGTGTGCTGGGCTTCCTCAAAAAGTACGGCGCGGCCCGCGTGGAAGAAGCCTGCGCTGCCGCCCACGATCTGGAAGCTTACGACTATCGCTTTGTCCGTCGCTACCTGGAGCGGCAAGCCACGCCGCCCCTCAGTCTGAAACAGGTCGATCCGCTCATCCGGCAACTCCATCTCTATCGAGATCTGATCGCCGAACGAACTCAAACCGAGGAGATTTCCCACCATGAATCTGAATGAACTCACCCGCGCCCTGCGGCAACTCTGCTTGGGCGGCATGGCCGCAGTCCTGGAAACGCGGCTGCGCCAGGCGCAGGCCCAGACGATGCCACCGATCGATCTGCTATCGACGCTGGTCCACGATGAACTCACGCGCCGCAGCGACCGCCTGCTCGCCCGGCGCCAGAAGGAAGCCGCCTTCCGCGACGCGCACCGGACCTTGGACAACTTCGACTTCACCTTCAACCCAAAGATGAATCGCAGCCTCATCTTCGATCTGGCCACCACGCTTTTCATCAAGCGGCGTGAAGATGCTTTGTTTGTTGGCCCAGGTGGGACCGGCAAAAGTCATCTGGCCCAGGCCATCGGGCAAGCCGCCATCGTGCAGGGTTATCGCGTCCGCTACCGCGAGGCTCATATTTTGCTCGAAGAACTGGCCGACGCCACCGCTGATGGGTCGCGCAAACAATTCATGGCCGAACTGGCGACGGCGCCGCTGTTGATCATCGAAGATTTCGGAATGCGCAAACTACCGATGACGGCCGCCGAAGACCTGCTGGAGATCATCATGCGCCGTTATGAACGGGCCAGCACGTTGCTGACATCCAACCGCCCCGTCGACGACTGGGGGAAACTGCTCGGCGATACAGCCGCCGTGAGTTTGATGCTGGACCGGCTTCTCCACCACGGGCGCGTTCTACAATGCGGTCCCAAGAGCTGGCGCACCAAAACGGCCGGCGTGGTGCCGGTGGAGGGCCTCAAGCCGTGACCACGAAACTGGACACGCGCGGCCGAACCGGGCTATAAATACTGGTGTCCTGACGCGCTCCCCATTGGCCGGTTTTGAGGTGACCTCGTTTGGCCGGATTTGGGGTGACCACCGAGGCCAAGGTTCCCGCGAAATTCGCTTGGGCCTGCACTTCATCTTTTAGATCGAAGTACTCGCAAGGGGCAGGGCCGCAAGGCTCTGCCCTTTTTGGGTGGCGTACTCGCGCAGCCGCCGCGCCGCTTCATTAAGCGTCTCTTCCTTCTTACAGAAACAGAACCGCACCAGATGCGCGCCGTCGCGCGAGTTCTCAAAGAAGCTCGACCCCGGAACGCACGCCACGCCCCCCTGCTCCATCAGATCGCGCGCAAAAGCCACATCGTCATTGAAACCGAAGGCCGAGATGTCCGCCATGATGTAGTACGCGCCCGCCGGGCGAATCGGCGCAAACCCGGGCGACGCGCTCAGGGCATCGAACAGCAGATCACGCCGCGCGCGGTAGTGGCCCGATAAATCGGCAAAGAATGCTTGGTCGAGTCCCAGCGCCATCACCGCGGCCTGCTGCATGGGCGCGGGCGAGTTGACGGTGAGGAAGTCGTGCACCTTGCGAACCGAGTCCGATAGGTCCGGCGCAGCCAGCATCCAGCCCACGCGCCATCCGGTGACCGAAAACGTCTTGCTCATCGAGTTCACCAGGATGGTGCGTTCGCGCATGCCGGGCAGCGACATCAGCGGCGTGTGGGTCGCGCCGTCGTAGAGAATGTGTTCGTAGATCTCATCGGCAATCGCCAGCACGTCGTGCTCCTGGCACAATTCGGCGATCAACTCGAGTTCGGCGCGCGTGAAGACTTTGCCCGTCGGGTTGTGCGGATTGGTAAGAATGATGGCCTTCGTACGCGAGTTGAAGGCACGGCGCAGCGCATCGGGATCGAAGCCCCAGTGCGGCGCTTCGAGCCTCACCAGCCGCCGCTCAGCGCCACAGAGCCACGTATCAGGCCCGTAGTTCTCGTAGTACGGCTCAAAGACGATTACATCTTCGCCCAGGTTGGTGGTCGCCAGAAGCGACGCGACCATCGCTTCGGTGGAGCCGCAGCACACGGTCACCTCGCGCTCGGGGTCAAGCATGAGCCCATAGCGGCGGTGATAGTAGCCGGCAATCGCCCGCCGCAGCGCCGGCGTGCCCCAGGTGATCGTGTATTGGTTATGTTCGGCGTCAATCGCCGCCTTGGCCGCGTCCTTCACGGCGGCGGGCGCGGCGAAGTCCGGAAAGCCTTGCGCGAGGTTCACCGCGCCGGAGGCCAACGCCAGACGCGTCATCTCGCGGATCACCGACTCAGTGAAATTGCGTGTGCGCTCACTGCGGAAGCGGGCGCGGCCCGAGGTGCTCATTTCTGCGAGGGTAGCACCTTCGATATGATCGAATCTCTGCGCTCTACCATCCTCATTCTGCTGCTGGCCCCGGCGGTCCTGCGCGCCGCCGATTTTGCCGACCCCGGCAAGCAGCTCAACGAGTACTTGGCGGACAAAACCAAGAAGCGCCTGCAACTCACGTTTGAACTCCGCCAGCGTCTCGAAGACCGCGCCGGCATAGCCTTCGGACTCGACCGAGACATCATGGCTGACTACGTGCGCTTCCGCATCGGCGCGGTCGTCAAACCCGCTTCGTGGATCAAGGCTGTGGCGCTGCTGCAGGACACACGCACCGCCGGTTACGGGCTGCCCGCGCCCGGCAACGTGCGAGACCCGCATGACCTGCAGGAAGCCTACGTGGAAATGGTCTCGTCCAGCCAGAAAGGCCTGGGGCTCATCGTGGGCCGCCAGATGATCGGCTATGGCGATACGCGCTTGATCGGCTCACCGCAATGGGCCTACGCCGCGCGCACGTGGGACACCGCGCGGCTTTCCTACGTGACGCCGAAAGCACGTTGGGAGTTCCTGCTCATTTCGCCTATCCAGACGCGCGGCAATGCGTTCAACCGGCCCGTGCTGGGCGACCGCATCTGGGGCATGTACAGCACGTTTAAAGATGCCGGCGGGCACAAGGGCACGGTGACGGACGTGTATGTGCTGCGCCATGACCAGAATCGCCCCGGCGGCTTTACCGGCGTGGGGACCCTGGGCGTGAACGTATTCGGTACGCGCTGGCTGGTGCCGCTCTCAAAAGGCTGGCGCGCGGTGTTTGAAGGCGTGCTGCAGAACGGGCACGTGGGTCCGCTCGATCACCATGCGACGGGCACGGTGGCGCTGGCTGGCTACAAGACGCAGCTCTTCAAACGCACCTTCGACACGGCCAACGAATACAAGTACGCCTCGGGTACCGATCCCGCCTCCGGCCGCAGCGGCACGTTCGATCAACTGTACCCCGCCGCGCACGACAAACTGGGCCATGTGGACCTGATCGGCTGGAAAAATGTGCACAACCTCCGGTCGGTGAACACGCTCACCATCCGCAAGGGCTGGACGGCGGTGCTGATGTACAACGCCACGTGGCTGGCCAACCCGCGCGATGCACTCTACAACCTGCAGAGCCGCGTGATCGTGCGCTCGCCGACAGGCAACGCGGGACGCTGGGTGGGGCAGGAAGTGGACTCGTTCACCAACTGGCAATGGCAGAGCTTCATCATCGGCGGCGGTGTGGGGCAGTTCTACCCAGGGACGTTCATCAAGCGCACCACGCCCGCGCCGCGTTCGCACTTGATCTACCTCACCACGAGCTACACGTTCTGATTGGGTGGGCCGGGCTCGGAGGCCACAACGTAGCGGCGGCCGTCTGGCTCGGGAGGCACATCGGCGGCGCGCAGCGGCACGGCAAACTTGTGTTCCCCGAGACAGCCCCGATCATTCATGGTTCATCCGCACCGCCCCGCCCATACACGCCGCCACCACTCTCCGCTGGCTCCGCACCACGGGACGGGTCGTGACCAGCTTCCAGCCAAAGAAGACCAGGCATGCGAGCAGCGCGGCGAGGATCGCCACGGGTGCGAGGGCAAGACAGATTCTTTCCAGGAGTTTCGCCGCTGGCCACATCAGCCGGATGCGCTGGCGCGCGCTGAGTCGTCCCGCTTGATTTTGGGTAAGATCAACGGGCGTGCATCCCAGTCCGCGCGCCAGGGCAGCGCGCTCCAGCGGTCCACGTGACGATGCCTGGGTTGTCGGCCTCGCGGACCGATGCCGTTAGCGGCGCTTCCCGCGTTTGCCCGGCGGGCGCTTGGCTGCGGCCACTACCACGGGTACCTTGGCCGGAGGGCCGGGCGCGGGCGCCACCACCACCACCGCTGCACTCGGAGGACGCGGCACGCCAGACCAAATGCGCCGGTAGATATCCGCATTGCGCAACACCGTCTGCACGTAGTTGCGCGTTTCGTGGAACGGGATTGTCTCAATAAACTCAGGCGCCTCTTTGTAATCGCCCCAAGCCTGCCAACTCTTGGCGCGCCCCGGCCCGGCGTTGTAGGCCGCTAGCGTAAGGTGCCATTGATCGTTGAACGATGTCAGAATCTGCTTTAAGTAGGTGATCCCGATGCGCAAACTCGAATCCGGGTTGTGCAGCAGCGACAGCGTGAACGTCCGGATGCCCAACCGCCGCGAAACCTCGCGCCCGGTGGCCGGCATCACCTGCGTCAACCCGCGCGCGTTGGCCCGCGAAATCGCGCCCGGGTCGAACTCGGATTCCTGCCGGATCAGCCCGGCGACGATGTACGGATCAAGTCCGCTTGACTCGGCGTGGCGCTCCAGCGGCTCGCGGAACGGCAGCGGATAGGCCAGCCGCCAGAACTCCTTCGGCGCGTCTTCCAGGCGCCAGCTCAACATGCCCGGCGCACTGGCCTTGATCGTCCGCAGAGCCGGGAGATTTTCGCCCCGCCCCTGCGCCATACGCGACAGTTCCATCGCCAGCAGGAGTTTCTTGCCCCCCTGCGACTGGCCGAACTTCAGATCCGTCTCCGCCCAGTCCACCAGCCCCGCCTGCGTCAGCAGCCGCGCGCGGCGGAGCCGCAACCGTGTGGGCTCGTCCATCGCAAAGTCAGCGCCCGCGCCGGGCTTGGGCAGCTTCAGCTTGCCAGTAAACTCCAGCACCGAAGGCGACGGCGTGGCTGAGGCCAGCGCCGCGCGCTTCAACCGTTCGTTGCTCACGACGGCGTAGTAGAGGTTGGGAAAGCGCGTCGAGATGGTCTGGTAGTAAGCCTTCGCCGAATCGAGATCGTTGCCCTGCTCAGCCAACCGCCCGAGGAAATAGAGCGCCGCTGCGGTTTCGTCCGACCCCGGGAACTTTTCCAGATGCTCACGCATCCACCGCGCCGCACCGGACTGCCGCTGCATGTAGCGCGAAAACGCGATCTTCCAGTGACACAGCGCCGCCTCGGGATCCGGCGCAAACTCCGCGCATCCGGCAAAGTGCGGCTCCAATCCCTGCAAGTCGTTCACCAGCAGAAACCGGTTCCCCGCCCCGGACAACGCCTTCATGCGATAGCGCGACTTGGGGTGGCGCTCATTCAGCAACCGTACCGCTTCGTCCACCTCGGCATACCGGTTCAGCCGCCGCGCGGACTGAGCGATGTAGAACAGCCGCTCGGCATCGGCATCCGGCGCGTTGGGCGCCGCGGCGGTCTTCATGTAGCCGATCACGCCGTTGTGGTCGCGCGCGTAGAATCGCGCCGAGCCGATGCGGATCAGCACCCGCTCGCGATCGGCCAGAGCGAATTGCCCCACCGCCGCCTGCAA
The DNA here is from genome assembly GCA_016871115.1 of Acidobacteriota bacterium. Taxonomy (GTDB): domain Bacteria; phylum Acidobacteriota; class Terriglobia; order Bryobacterales; family Bryobacteraceae; genus VFZP01. Next base: position 1,299 of record VFZP01000282.1, on the reverse strand, counting down.
GCCGGCCACGGCGCGCGAGATTTCTCCGCCCTCCATCAGCAACTGAGCACGCTTCAGTTCGAGCGCTGCCGGCGACGGTGGCAGCGGTTGCAGACGCGCCAGCACGGCTTCGGCCTTGCGCGCTTCTTCGCTGCGCGGATACTCGTAGTAGATTTTCTGAAGCTCAATCGCGGCTTGGTCGCACCTCCCGGCCGCCTCCAGCGCCGAACCGTAGAGCCACGCGCTTTGCGGCATCGGCATCTGGCGGCGGAAACGCGTGGCCAGGCGCAGCGCCGCCTCGCCCTGGCCGGCTTCAATCAATAAGCTACCCGCCGACAGCGCGGCCCACGTCAAGTGCGGCGAGGGCAAGACGGCATGAGACGCGGTTTGCTCAAACATCGATGCCGCTTCGTCTTTACGGCCCAGGGCGAGGAGGGCCCGCGCTGCGCCGTATTGGGCAAAATCCGCGAGGTCCGGCAAACGGCGCGCAGCGGCCGTGAAGCCTTCCAGAGCCTCGTTGTTACGGTTCGACTGCAGATCCCCCGCCGCCAGGGCCAATTGCGCCAGCGCGCCATCGGCGGTGGAGGCGTGCTGTTGCGCGAACCCGCCCAGCGCCGCGCGCGATGCCGCCGACCCGGTGGACCGGTACGCCCGCGACAAACTCTCCAGCGAAGCGCCGCACAACGGCAGCGCCAGCAGGAAAACGTTAGCAATCCGAGACCATCGCACCTGGATACTTCTCCCCCAACCGGCTTGCCTCGCCCATGGCCAGCGTGCGCACCAGTTCCTCATGATAGTAATCGGCAATCGCCTCACCCTTCCCCAAGAACTCCTGCCGAAACAGGACGCGGTCGCGGTCGATTTCTTCCTGAAACACTTCGTACAATTTGCCGGCCGCGCGCCCATCGCGCACTCGGGCGGCATGATACAACTGCAACTCGGCTACGCGGACACTGGCAGAGCGGCGCGCGCGGCGGTGGATTTCGGCATCCGGCGCTGCCGCCGCCACCGGCGCTACTTGGACCAGGCCAACTGAAACAGTAGACGCAGCCGGGGCCGAAGCGTTGCGTTGCGTGCGTAATTCCCAGGCCGCGCCGGCGAGCGTCGCGGTCAGTTCCAGGCCGTTCGCGTCCACGTTGCCTTCGGCCAGCAGCACCGCAGCCGCCTTCCCACCGTTCGGCACCGGGAACAGGTGCACGCGCAACGGAGTCCAGGGCGCGAGGCCCACGGTGACCGCCAGCGAAACCTCGCGCGGCGTCCAGGCCGTGGTGACGGGTTCGAGCGTCGCTATCGCTTCGGCAAGGGCCGGGGCGTCCGAGA
>VFZP01000281.1 GCA_016871115.1 Acidobacteriota bacterium | reverse complement strand
ACTCGTGGCCTGCTTCCGGCCGTTCATCGCGCACTTGGCCGCCTCCGACTTGGCGCCTAAGACGATCCGGCGGCATGTCGACAATTTGTGGCTCCTGGGACGGGATTTCCGTTTTGGGTTCCCGGAGTCCATAAGTGTATACCCGGCGCCTCGCCCAAGCCGGAGTTGATATAGCCAGGAATCGAGGGAGTGTGGGCGCCGCCAACACCTGCTAAGAAAGCAGAAGCCGGCGACCAGAACAACGTCAGCAAGTACTCACCCATCGCGATGCCCCCGTCTTAGCAAGCGGTCCGGCGGAGCTTCGAAGCCGGCACAAAGTCAGTCCCGCGCCAAGCTTCATGCGCGCCGGGTCCGGCCTCGTTGTAGCAAGGCTTCGGCAGCCAGGGATTCGCCGAAGCGAACTATTGGAAGCAGGGCGCGATGCTGGTGCGGTCAAAGCCTTGATAGGCGCCGGCTGAATAACTGGTGGGCAGGTTGCGCCGCAGGATGGTACCGCGAACTCCTCCCGCTCAAGTTTGCCGACGACGCGATTCTCGCCGAACTGCAGCAAGAGTTCGGCGGCGGTGAAGACATCCAGGAATCGACCTTCTGGATTACACTGGCTCTGCTGCAACATCAGTGCGGCCGTTGGACGAAACCGTCAAGCGTAATGCGCTCCACTTCATCGGCTCGGGCCGCGCCTTGCAAGACTGGGCTGCCCTAACGGAGGAGCGCGACCGCTCGATCGCCGCACGAGAAAAGGTGCTGGCGAAAGCCAAAGCGGCGATCCTCTCGGCCCATTTGACCATGACGGCGTCTCGTTGCCCTGGTGATCGATCACGGCGCCAAAACTAGAGTGGCCGGAACATCACCAGCGCGTCCACGTAACCGAGAGTCGGATGTTGGAACGCGCCCGGCAATCGCCCCACCACCGCAAACCTAAACGACTCCCACAGCGTCACCGTGCGCGTGTTCGAACTCACCACGAAATTGAACCGCATCCCACGAAAGCGGCGCTCGCGCGCACGCCCCAGCTAGTGCGCGCACATCGCCCGCGCCACGCCGCGGCCCGTCGCCCACGCCGCCGTCATGTAGCCGCAGTTGCAGATGTGGCTGCCGCCGCCCGCCTGATTGGCGCGAAGAAAATACGTGCCCACGATCTCGCCGCCGCCGTCTTCCTCGGCAACGAACGTCTCGCGGTCCGCGCCCAGCCAGTACGCCAGCGCGGCCGCCTCGCTCATCTCGCGATCCAGCGCATACGTCTAACCGGCGCGAATCGTGGGGCCGATGATGCGCCAGATCGCGGCCGCATCGTCCGGAGCAGCTGCACGGATCTTTACGCCGCCTGCCACGACTTCAACTTCCGGCCCGCCTCGCGTAAGTGCCCTGGCAACTCCGCCGCCGGTCCGCCAATCTCCATCAGCAGCACACCGTCATACCGTTGCCGGCGCATCAGCGCAAACAGCCGCGGGTAGTCGACAAACCCGTGCACCAGCGGCTTGTGCTCCACCCAAGTCGCCGGGTCCACATCATGCACGTGGTAGTTCCACACGCGCTTGCCCAACTGCTCGGCAATGGCCAAGGTCGTGTCGTTATAGGCTCAAGTGCCCGCCGCCGTCGCGCGATCCTCGAGCGGCACACGCGCCACCAGTTCGGCGTACTTGCCTTGGTGACCTACGTCGATCGTGCAGCCCAGATTTGCGTGGTCTGCCTCCTTGATCATCCGCACAAAATCGCGCACCAAACGCGGGAACATCGTCTCCAGCGTCAGACGCACGCCCAGCAATTTCGCCAGCGTGGCCCAGCGCCGGAACAGATCGAGCAACTCGTTCCACCTCGCGGGCAATTCTTGATCCGTGCAGCCCTGCGGATGCAGCACGGCGAGTTTCGCGCCCAACTCCGCGGACCCGCACAGCGCCGTCTCAATTGTGCGGATGGACTCCGCTCGCTTCGCCGGATCCCGGTCAATGTAGTTGAGCCCTGTGTACGGCAGATGCGTCGTGATCGTGTGAAACGGCCGCAGCGCCTTGCCCAACTCGCGCCGCACGCTGCCATCCAGCTTGTCCCATGCAAAGCCGGGAAAGCGGCCCGGCTTGGCTTCAGGCCGGCCCATCGGATGAATCTCGATGGTGGGGAAGCCGAGTTCGGTCATCGAACGAATCGCAGCGAACAACTCAGCGCGAGGCACGGCGGTGTTGGCGCCGATCATCCACGGCTGGGGCGGCGGTGCGGCGAACGCGAGCGAAGACGCAAGAAACGCACGGCGGTCACAGAGCATGGCTACCAGCCTACATAATGATGAAATGCGATTTTTGCTCCTCCTCGTCGCCGCAGCCACCGCGACGCTTCACGCCGCCAGCCCGTTTGCCGGCCGCTGGAACTTCACAGTCAACATGCCCAACGGCGGCACGCGCGCCAGTTGGCTGGGCATCACGGAAAAGAACGGCACGCTCGAAGTCTGGTATCAGCCGACGGGCGGCAACGTCTATCGCGTCGAAGAGCTGAACGCCGACGGCAACAAACTGACGCTCACGCTGCGCGCGGGCGCGAACGCAAAATCAAAGCCCAAGTGGGAACTGGAAGCCGCGGGCAAAGACAAACTCATCGGCGTGTGGAAGCGCAGCGTGAACAACTCGACGCCGCTCGAAGGCACGCGCGCGCCTGAGTTGCACCGACCGATGCCGAAAGCCTGGACCAAGCCGGAGCCGATTTTCAACGGCAAGGATCTCACCGGATGGGAGCCCATCGGCAGCGCGGCCAACAGCCACTGGACGGTGAAGGACGGCGCGCTCCTGAACACCACCAAGGGCGCCAACCTCCGCACCAAGGCCACGTATCAGGACTTCCGCCTGCACTTTGAGGTGAACTACCCGGACCACGCCAACAGCGGCTTCTACCTGCGCGGCCGCTACGAACTGCAGCTTGAAAGCGAGCCGCTCAACGCCAACCCGCCCGAGCGCCGCATCGGCTCCATCTACGGCCGCATCGCGCCGAAGATCGATCTTCCGCGCCAGACTAGCGTGTGGGACACGTTCGACGTCACGCTGGTGGGCCGCACGCTCACCAGCATCCGCAACGGCGTGATGACCTTGGAAGCGGTGGAGATTGAGGGTCCCACGGGCGGCGCGATTGACGGCAACGAAGCTGAGCCCGGCCCCTTCTACATTCAAGGTGACCACACCGGCGGCTTGCAGTTCCGCAACATCACCGTGTCGGTACCGAGGGGAGCCCGGTAGATGCGGCTCGCCCTCCCGTTGCTGTTCATCGCCTCCGCCGCGCTCTCCGCCGCCGCGAGCCCCGAACTCGACGCGCGCATCGCCAAAGCCGCCGCCGCGCTACACGACAAGCTCGTCGCTCAACGCCGCGACTTCCACGTGCACCCGGAACTTTCCAATCGCGAAGTGCGCACCAGCAAAGTGATCGCCGAACGGCTCCGCGCCCTGGGACTCGAAGACATCCGCACCGGCATCGCGCATCACGGCGTCACAGCGCTGTTGCGCGGCGCCAAGCCCGGCCCGGTGATTGCCGTGCGCGCCGACATGGACGCGCTGCCGATTCTCGAAACGCTCGACGTTCCGTACAAGTCGCAGAATGCCGGCGTGAAGCATGCCTGCGGGCATGACCTGCATGTGACCGTGCAACTCGGCGTGGCCGAACTGCTCGCCGCGATGCGCAACGACATCGCCGGCACGATCAAGTTCATTTTCCAGCCCGCCGAGGAAAGCCCGCCGGTGGGCGAAGAAGGCGGCGCGAGCATGATGGTGCGCCAGGGCGTGCTCGAATCGCCGCGCCCGCGCGAGATCTTCGGCCTGCATGTAACGCACGAGTTGCAGGTGGGCACCTTCGGTTGGACGCCCGGCGGCGCGATGGCCTCGGGCGACCGGTTCACCATCAAAATCAAAGGCAAGAAAGTGCATGGCGCGTGGCCGCATCAGGGCATCGATGCGAACGTGGTGGCGGCCGAGTCGATCCTCGCGCTGCAGTCCATTCGCAGCCGCCGCATCGATCCGAGTGAGCCCATGGTGCTCACCATCGGCAGCATCCACGGGGGCAATCGCTTCAACATCATTACTGACGAAGTGACGATGGAAGGCACCGTGCGCACGCTCGATGAAGACGTGCGCGGCAAGGTGCACGGGCTGATGCGCGAGATCCTGGGCGGCATCACCAAGGCGCACGGCGCCAGCTACGAACTCGACTTCACGATGGGCTACCCCGTGACGTTCAACGAACCCGCCCTCGCCGAGCGCAGCGCCCCTACGCTCACGCGCCTGTTCGGCACGAAGAACGTCAAACGCGTCAAGCCGTCCATGGGCAGTGAGGACTTCTCGGAGTACCAGAAGGTGATCCCGGGCTTCTTCTACTGGCTCGGCGTGGGCAACTTTCAGAAGGGCATCAATGGCGCGGTCCACACGCCCGAGTTCGACGCCGATGAAGACGCGCTGGTGCTCGGCGTGCGCGCAATGACGAGCATCCTGCTGGACGCCCTGGCGCGGTAACTCGGCTTCGTAGACGACAAACTCGGCGCGGTTTCTCGACGTAGAGGGCAAGTGAGCTGGGCGGCGAGGTGCGATAGGCCGTGGCGGCGGGCGTTACAGGAGCTGCGGGCCTTGCCTTCGGGAGTGACGGGGAAATAGTTTGATCTCGGCGAAGAGATGGCCGTCTGCCGCTGGCGTCTCCTCCGCGCCTGGTCCATGGAGCGCGCCCTCGTCGACTTCGCCCGCGAGGAACCTGCGGCGGGGCGGCGTCATTGAAGGATTGCCCGGCTCCATCTCCACCACCGCGTCCTTTGCCCCGGTATCCACCACCAACCGGAACACATCCGGCCGCGCGTAATGACCCGCCACGTCAAAATCGAACCACGCCCGCGGAATTGCGTCCAAGTCGAGGTCCGCCACCAACAGCGTCTCGTTCGCAAAATCCGGCCCGGCCAGCACGCTCCCCAGCGGGTCCACAATCACACTGCCGCCGCGCGATAACACGTCGCCCTCCATCGCCACCGGGAAACCCGCCGGCAGATCCCCGCGCCGCACATACTGGTTGGCGCTCAGCACAAAGCAGCGCCCCTCCGCCGCAATGTGACGCACTGTCGCTTGCCAGCTATCGCGGGTATCCGCGGCCGGCGCGCAGTACAGATCCACACCGCGTGAGTAAAGATGCATACGGTACATCGGCATGTAGTTCTCCCAGCAGATTGCCGCGCCGAGCCGCCCGAGCGGCGTCTCCAGCACCGGCATCGTCGACCCGTCGCCGCACCCCCACACCAGCGGCTCGGCGACCGTCGGCATCAGCTTGCGATGTTTGCCCAGTAACGCCCCGTCCGGCGCAAAAAACAGCACCGTGCAATAGAGTGTGGACCCGCCCCGCTCGATCACACCTATCACCACATACAGCCCGTGCTTCCGTGCCAACTCGCCCAACCGCTCCGTTTCCCTACCCGGCGCCGCGATCGCCCCTGCCGCGTAGCGCCGGAACCACTCGCGTCCCTCGTCCGACCGGCGCCCCACCACCGCCCCAAACGCCGAGCCCCGCGGATAGCCGCCAATGAACGCCTCGGGAAACACCGCCAGTTGCGCACCCGCCGCCGCGCCGCGCGCCATCCACTCGCCCGCTTTCTCTACAGTCGCCGCCGCGTCGAAGCCTACGGACGCCGCCTGTACCACCGCCGCTCGAATCGTCTTAGCCATATGTTGTCTCGGCTCACACAACCGCCGCCCCCGCCGATATGCCTTGCGATGAGTCTCGCCACCGTCCACTAGCCCATTCATGCCGTCAGCCTCCGGGAAAAAGCTCTCGAGGCCGTCTCCAAGCTTCCCCCGTTCTCGCCGGTGCTCAACAAGCTGATGTCCTCGCTCGGCGACGAAGGCATCTCGTTTGCTGACCTCGCGCTGATCATTGAAAAAGACACCGTGCTGGCGGGCTCGGTGCTCCGCCTGGTGAATTCGGCGTTCTACGCGCGCCGTGGCACGGTCAATTCGGTGAAGCACGCCGTCTCGGTGCTCGGCATCGGCAAGCTTCGCAATCTCAGCATGAGCATGTCGCTCGCGCGTATGTGGGCCGGGCCGGGGCTGCCGCAAGGCTGGTCATCACGCCACTTCAACTTGCGCGGCGTGACCACGGCCATTCTGGCAGACCAGATTGCCGTCGAAAAGAATGCTGACTACGCCGAGGGCGCCTTCTCAGCGGGCCTACTGCAAAACGTGGGGCTGGTGCTAATCGCCATTGCCTTGCCAGAAGACTACGCGTCGGTTGTAGCCATGTATCAGTCCGGCTCAGACTGCCTCCCGGACTACGAACGCGCGCAGATGGATCTCGCCCACGCCGAACTCTCTGGCGAAGTACTGGAGCGCTGGCATCTCCCGCCGCCCATCGCCAAGGCGGTGCTGCACCACCACGGGCCGCACGAAGGGTCCGCCGCGCTCAGCCGCATTGTGGATCTGGCCGATCAAATAGCCGGACAAATGGGCATTCTCGCTCAACCCTGGCTGCGTGCGCCGGAGGGTCAGCCGGAACAGATCCTGGCTCAAGCCGGCCTCGAAAATCGCGCAGCCAGCATCCTCGAAGCCTTCCACGGCGAATTTGAGACGCTCAAGTCCTTCTTCGGCTAAATAAGTAAGGCTAAGCAGCGCCGCGCAACGCATCGCGCGCTTCCACGCAGGTCCGGCAGTGGATTGCCACCGTATCGTCGGTATCCACCGCGTAGCCTCCGGCCAACACCACCATCACGGGCACGTGGAAGCGTAGCGCCATGTCAAATATCAGCCGGTCTCGCCGCGCCATCCCGTCCAGCGTCAGGTTCAATCCGCCCAACTGATCCTCGCGATACGGGTCCGCGCCGGCCACGTAGCAAATGAACTCCGGAGCAAACGCGCCGATCTTTTCGGCGCACCCTGCCAGCGCCGCGAGGTACTCGGCATCGCCCACGCCGTCCGCCAGATGCACGTCCAGCGTGGACGGCGGCTTCTCCTGCGGGTAGTTGGCGTACTGATGCACCGACAGCGTAAAGACCGAATCGTCCCCGGCAAAAATCGCCGCCGTGCCGTTGCCGTGATGCACATCGAGATCCACCACCAGCGCCCGCTGGATCCGCCCGCGCCGCTGTAGAGCGCGCACGGCCACAGCGATATCGTTGATCGCGCAGAATCCCTCGCCATGCCCGGCAAACGCATGATGAAAACCGCCGCCGATGTTGAAGCCGATGCCATCGGCCAGCGCATGTTCAGCCGCCAGGATCGACCCGCCCGTGGCCAGCATCATGCCGTCCACCATTTGGCTCGAATACGGAATCTCCAGCTTCAGAATGTCGTGATAGCTCAGCGTTCCGTGTTTCAACTTCTGCACCCACGCGCGGTCATGCACGGCCAGCAGATCCTCGTCGGCCACGGGTGTGGGCGCGACGAAATCCGCCGCCGCCGCCACGCCGTCCGCCAACAACCGTTCGCGGATCAGCCGGTACTTCTGTGCGGGAAAAACGTGCCCGCCGAGGTTCAGGTCATAACGGTCGTGGTAGACAAGGTGAAAAGGCAGCTTACGGTCGCCGGACGCGGTCACACCCTCGCTCCCTGCAAGGCGGTGACCAACGCCACGCCGTACACGTCCTCCGCCGAGCAGCCTCGCGACAGATCGTTGGCCGGCTTGTCGAGCCCCTGTAGAAACGGGCCCAGCGCGGCAGCGTCCCCCAGCCGTTCCACCAGCTTGTAGCCAATGTTAGCGGCGTTCAGATCCGGGAAGATGAGCGTGTTCACCCTGCCCACCACGGTGGAACCGGGTGCTTTGGAGCGGCCGATGGCCTCCATCAGCGCCGCGTCCGCCTGGAGTTCGGCGTCCACATGCAGTTCCGGCGCGCGCGCCTGCACAATCTTGAATGCCTCCAGCACGGCGTCGGCCTTCTTGTGCTTCCCGCTGCCTTTCGTGGAGAACGACAGCATCGCCACCACGGGCTCAATCCCCAACAGCACCCGCACGCTGGCAGCCGTGGCAATGGTGATATCGGCGAGTTCCACGGGCGTGGGGTCCACCACCATGGCCGGATCGGCAATGGCCAGCACGCCGCGATGGCCGTATGCCTGGTTGCGCACGCACAACGCCATGAATGTGGAAACGGTGGTGACCTTCGGTTGCGGTCCGATGGCATGCAGCGCCGCCCGCACGGTATCGCCCGTGGAGTTCGCCGCGCCACCCACGAAGCCTTCTGCGTCGCCCGCGGCCACCATCAGGCAGCCAAAGTAGAGCGGGCGCACGGCCGTCTGCGCCGCTTCCGTCTGTGTCAAGCCCTTGGCCCGGCGGCGTTCGAACAGCAGCGAGGCGTACTTGCCGCGGTTCGGGCAGGAACCGGCCAGTTCCGGGGTAATCAGGATCGGCTCGATCAGCTTTTCCGCCTTCAGGCGTGCCGCAGCCTCCTGCACCCGCGCATCGCCGCCTTCGGGGAACACGATCCGGGGCCACCGGGGCAATGCGCGTACCCGGTCTGCCTGGGTGCGGAGAAACTCGACAGCGGATTTAGGGAGGGCCATGGGGGTGGTGGAAACGTCATTGTAGCCTGTTACCGGCCCTCCGGACCCACCGTTTCGTCCCCTCAACCTGGGATTCCCCCCCCCCACCCCCTTGCCATTGG
>VFZP01000280.1 GCA_016871115.1 Acidobacteriota bacterium | reverse complement strand
GTAGCGGCACGAACCACGTCAGGTACCACGGGTGGCAGTTCGCCGAGACCAGCAACGTAGTGAACAACACGATGAGCGCCGCGCGTTCAAGCGGCCAGCGGCGCCACGTGACCCACGCGGCCACGGCGCCGAGCAAGGCGAACGCGGCGTACTTTGCCAGATACTGGTCGCCAGTCAACGCCAGCAGCAGCCCATACACACTATCGTTGTTGCGCCACCCACCCACGTAACCCGACATGTAACGAGCCGTGAGGAAGTACTCGCGCCACTGCGGCGTCCAATACGGCAGCGCCGACAGTGCCACCACCACCGGCGCGATCCAGGCGCGGCGAGGTGCGCGTACCGCCAGCAAAGGCCACAACACGCCGGGCCACCACTTGAACGCAATCGCTATGCCCAGCGCCGCCTGCGCCCAACCCGCCCGCTCGCGCCGCATCGACAGCAACACCACCACAAAGAACAGCACCGCCAACGCGTCGTTATGCCCGTTCCACCAGAACTCAATCACCGGTAGCGGGGACCACGCGTAGATCAGCAACGCGGGCGCGGGCAACGCCGCGGCCAACATCGCCAGCGTGGCCGACTCGGCCGCCACCGACGGCAGCTTCATCCAGAATCCCTGCCGCCACACGTCGCCGCCGCCCGCGATGGCGCGTGCCACCGCGAAGCCTGCCCATTCGGTGAGCGACATCAGCGGACCATAGCCGGATCGCACGGCCGGCGTGGGCGTCCGCGCGAGCGTGGCATCGTGAGGCCTGTGTTGCTCGGGCGTCGTCAAATACGGGTTCGCGCCTTCGGCCTGTACGCGCCCCTCCCAACGGTACCGGTACACATCATCCGAAAGCTGCGGTTCAGCGGGTGCCAGTGTGATTCGGAAACAGATCGCCCCGATCAAGATAAACACCCTAGGGATCAGCGGCTTGCGCCATAGTACATACGCAACCGAAACAAGGTACACTACACAAGCGAGCATCATGAGTCTGATCGCTCCAAGGGTGTCCAACCGGGCGTTCCCCTGTGAAAGCTGCCACAAAGCGGCTTCCAGTACGAGGGCCGTGATCGCAATAGGGAGAGACTTCATCAATGCTTCACTCGCTGCCGCCGGTGGCGTTCCTGATGTTGGCTGCCACTTCGTGGAGGGAACAGCTTGACCAAGCGCTTTTCGACGACACGTTCGACGGCATTCACGCGCTGAACTGGTTCGATTACTCGCTCCTCATTCCCTACTTTACTCTGCTGCTGATTCTGGCCTTCTATGGCACGCATCGCTATGAAGTGATCTGGGCGTACCTGAAGAGCCGGCGCACGCGCAAGGCCGATGCGCCGAACGTCGCACCGAAGCAATGGGAGCAGTTGCCGCGCGTCACCATCCAGTTGCCTCTTTATAATGAGCGTCTGGTGGTGGAACGGCTGCTTGAAAACGCGGTGAAGATTGACTACCCGCGCGAACTGCTCGACATTCAGGTGCTGGACGATTCCACCGACGACACGCACCCCTGCACCGAGGCGCTGTGCGCCGAATACAAAGCCGCCGGGTACCCGGTGGAGTACATTCACCGCACCGACCGCTATGGCTACAAAGCGGGCGCGCTCGAAAACGGACTGAAGTTCTGCAAGGGCGAATTCGTCGCGGTGTTCGACGCCGATTTCGTCATCCCCGCGGATTTTCTGATGAAGACCGTCCACCACTTCACGGATCCCACCGTGGGCGTGGTGCAAGGCCGGTGGACCTACCTGAACCGCTATTACAACCTGCTGACCGAAGTGCAGGGCATGCTGCTAGACGGCCACTTCATTCTTGAACACAACGGCCGCTACCGCTCTGGGCTGTTCTTCAATTTCAACGGCACGGCGGGCATTCTGCGCAAGAGCATGATTGAGGACGCGGGCGGCTGGGAGCACGACACGCTGACCGAAGACTCCGACCTCAGCTACCGTGCGCAGATCAAGGGCTGGCGCTTTGTGTATTGCCCCGAAGTGGAGTGCCCGAGCGAACTGCCGTTTGACATGCACGGCTTCCAGGTGCAGCAGGCGCGCTGGGCCAAGGGGCTCACGCAGGTGGCGATCAAGCTGCTGCGCCGCATCCTGAAGACGGACCTGCACTGGCGAGTGAAGCTCGAAGCCTTCTCGCACCTGACGCCCAACATTACGTATCCGCTGATGATCCTGGTGACGGCGATGATGTTGCCCGTCATGATCGTGCGGTTCTACGTGGGCTGGCAACAACTGCTGCTGGTGGACTTGCCGCTGTTGATGGCCACATTCCTTTCGGTGGTCTTCTTCTACATCTACGCGTGGTATGAGCGCGACCCGAAATCGTGGCCGCGCGCGGTGCTGATGATCCCCGTGCTGATGGCGGCGGGCGCGACGCTGACGGTGAGCAACACGAAGGCGGTGCTCGAAGCGCTGATGGGCGTGCAGACCAGCTTTGTGCGTACGCCGAAGTATGCCATCACCGGTACGCAGACGCGCGAGAACAAGAGAGCCGAAGCGGTGAAGAAGTATCGCAGCAAGGCCGGTTGGCTCCCGTGGATCGAGTTCGGGCTCGGCTCCTACTTCCTGGCCATGTGCTTCTATGCCGTTGATACGTACAACTTCCTCGCCGTGCCGCTGCTGGCCGTGTTCGTCGCCGGTTACTACTGGGCGTCGCTCTCCACGCTGAGCCGCGAAGTGCGTGACCGCCTTGCGCGGGAGCGCGCGCGCCGCCTCGAAACGGCCCGCGCCCGTTCGTAGACCGCCATGCCCTGGGGAAGGATTGCCATCCTTGCTGCCGCGACGGTGATCGTCTTTGGAACGGTGGCCGCGGTGTTGATGATACTCATTCCGGCCCCGCGCAAAGAGACGGACGATCTCGTCATCGGCACGCTGGCCACGTTTGCTTCGCTCGCGACGTTGTTCGGCGTGATGGTCACCACCGTGTTCCAGGACGCAAACGCATTGTTCACCCGGCGGAAGAAGGAGTAGCGCCAGCAAGCGATGCGCGAGCGGCTGGAGGCGTACTTCGAGTTCGCGCGGCTCGGCACCGATTGGCGCACAGAGATTCTCGCGGGTTTCACCACGTTCGTCACGATGGCCTACATCGTGTTCGTCAACCCATCCATTCTGCAGGATGCGGGCATGCCGTTCGGCGCGGTGATGATGGTCACGTGTCTGTCCGCCGCGGCGGGCAGTATTCTGATGGGCGCGCTGGCGCGGTATCCGATTGCGCTCGCACCCGGCATGGGCTTGAACACCTACTTCACTTACGCCGTGGTGAAGGGCATGGGCGTTGCGTGGCAAACGGCCCTGGGCGCGGTGTTTCTTTCCGGCGTGCTGTTCTTCGTGCTCACGGTGCTGGGCGTGCGGCAGTGGATTGTGGCGGCGATTCCGCGCGAGCTCTACGCGGCGGTGAGCGCAGGCGTGGGGCTGTTCATTGCCTTCATCGGGCTGCGGAATGCGGGCGTGATTGTGGCGAGTCCGGCGACGCTCGTATCGCTTGGAAGCCTCGCCGCGCCGACGGCGGCGCTCGCGCTGGGCGGATTACTGTTGATTGCGGCGCTGCTCGCGTGGAATGTGCGCGGCGCGATGCTCATCGGCATCCTGGCAACGGCGGCGGTGGCGGCGGCTACCGGCGCGGCGCAATGGCAGCCGGCCGAGTTCAATGTTTCGGGGATCACGGCCACGGCCGGGCAACTCGATGTGGCCGGGGCGCTCTCACGCGGGGTGTTCGAGATCGTCCTCGTGCTCTTCTTTGTCGACCTGTTCGATAACCTCGGCACGCTGGTGGCCGTGGCGAAGAAGGCGGTTCTGGTGCAGGGAAACGATGGAGAGATCCCGCGGCTCAACCGCATCCTGCTGACGGACGCGACGGCCACGATGGCCGGCGCGGTGGCGGGCACCAGTACCGTGGTGAGCTACATCGAGAGCGCGGCGGGCGTGGCCGCGGGCGGGCGTAGCGGTGTGACGGCGATCGTCACCGGTCTGCTGTTTCTGGCTGCGCTGTTCGTGGCTCCGCTCGTGGGCGCGATCCCCGGCGCAGCCACCGCGCCTGCGCTGATTGTGGTGGGGAGTCTGATGATGCCGGTGGTGAGCAAGATTTCCTGGGACGATCCGGTGGTGTCGGTCCCCGCGTTCCTGACGATGCTCACCATCCCGCTCACCTTCTCGATCGCCAACGGCCTCGCGCTGGGTTTCACGGCGTTTGCGCTGCTGTCCATTGCGCGCCACGGCGTGCGCAGCGTGGGGTGGCCGGCGTACGCGATGACGGCGCTGCTGGTGTTCCGGTTCGTGTACTTGAGCCGCAACGCCGGGCATTGACGCTCGATTTTTGTACCGGGGGGCTCAGTTTCCCATCCCCTTGAACCCCGCGTTCAAATCGTTCATACTCAAACTACAATCGATTCGCCGCGGTATCCCGCGAGGGGAGGGGTGTATTTAATGATGAGTAGGCTCCGTTGGCCGCTGTTTGGAACGTTGTTGTGCGCCCGCATTGCCGCGGTTTGGGCGGCGCCTCCTGCGGCGACGGAAAAGCCCAAAGAGTTTACCGCGCAGCAGAAGCGCTGGTGGGCCATTCAGCCACTGTCGAAGCCCGGCGCGCCGGCCGTGCGGCAATCGTCGTGGGCGCGCAACGAAATCGACGCCTTCATTCTCGCCAAGCTCGAAGAGAAAAGCATCGCACCGAACCCGCAAGCCGACAAGCTCACGTTGCTCCGCCGTGCCAGCCTCGTGCTCACCGGTCTCCCGCCCACACCGGAAAAGGTCCACGCATTCCTCGCCGACAATTCGCCCAAGGCGTTTGAAAAAGTGGTGGACGAACTGCTCGCCTCGCCGCAGTACGGCGAGCGCTGGGCGCGCCACTGGCTGGACCTCGCGCGTTACGCCGACAGCGAAGGCTTCAAGGCCGACGAGACGCGCCCGAACGTATGGCGCTATCGCGACTGCGTGATTCGCGCCTTGAACAACGACAAGCCTTACGATCGTTTCGTGCAGGAGCAGATCGCGGGCGACGAAATGTTCCCCGGCAATGCCGACGCGCTCGTGGCTACGGGCTTCAACCGCCACTTCCCCGATGAATCGAACGCGGCCAACATCCACCAGCGCCGGCAGGAACTACTGAACGACGTGACCGACGTGGTGGGCAGCACCATGATGGGCCTCACCGTCGGCTGCGCCCGCTGCCACGACCACAAGTTCGACCCGATCCTGCAGAAAGACTACTATCGCCTCCAGTCCTTCTTCGCCAACACGCGCATTGAAGATGAGCTGCACCTGGAATCGCCCGAGCGCCGTGCCCAGTATGACGCGCGGTTGAAGACGTGGGAAGCCAAGACCGCCGGCATCCGCGCGCAGATCGACAACGTGCTCAAGCCCGCGCAAGACAAACATTACGCAGAGCGCCTCAGCCGGTTCCCCGAAGAGATTCAGGAAGTGATCACCATGGAATCGGCCAGGCGCAACGCCTTCCAGTGGCAGATGTATCAGAAGGCCAAAACGCAGGTGATCTTCACCGAGGCCGAAGTGGCCGGGTTGTTGAAGGGCGAAGCCAAGGCCACCTACGCGGAGCTGAGGAAGCAACTCGCCGCGTTCGATTCGATCAAGCCCGCGCCACTGCCCATCGCGCAGGGCATGGTGGACGAAAGCGCGAACGCGCCGTTGACGCACACACTGCAGGCCGGCGCCTACAACTCGCCGATCGCCGAAGTGCAGCCCGGGTTCCTCACGATTCTCGATCTATCCGACGCGCGCATTGCGCCGGCGTTGAACGGCAAGTCCACCGGGAGGCGCACGGCGCTGGCACAATGGCTCACGCGGGCCGACAATCCGCTCACGGCGCGCGTGATGGTAAACCGCGTCTGGCACTATCATTTCGGGCGCGGCATCGCGGCGTCGCCTTCGGATTTCGGCAACATGGGCGAACGGCCCACGCACCGCGAACTGCTGGACGCGATCTCATCGCAATTCATCGAAGACGGCTGGAGTTTGAAGAAGCTCCACAAGCGCATCATGCTGTCAGCCACCTGGCAGCAATCGTCGCAGCACCGCGCCGAGGCCGCCGAGGCGGACCCTTCGAATAAGCTCCTGTGGCGCTACAACCGCCGGCGTCTGGAAGGCGAGGCGATTCGCGATTCCATGCTGCAAACCGCCGGGCTCCTGAATACCAAGATGTACGGCCCCGGCGTGTTCCCGCCGCTGCCTCCGGGCATGACCACGCGCGGCGGCTGGAAGCCCAACGAAGCCGTGCCCGAAACGGTGCGCCGTAGCATCTACACCTTTGTGCGCCGCAACACGCGCTATCCGATGTTTGAGGCGTTCGACATGCCGGACACGCATGAGAGCTGCTCGCGCCGGAACGTGACGGTGTCGTCCATGCAGGCGCTTGAGCTGCTGAACAACGAACTGGTGGTGGATTGGTCGCAGCACCTCGCCAAGCGTGTGCTGAACGACTCGGGCATGTCCGCGCACGCGCAGGTTGAACGCGCCTGGCGCATGGTGCACGCACGCACTCCGTCAGCCGCGGAAGCCGCCAAGGCCACCGCGTTTCTCGACAAGCAGACGCAGTTGGCCGGGAGTCGCGAGGCCGCGCTTACCGACCTGTGCCACATGCTGCTGAACTCCAACGAATTCGTGTATCTGAACTAATAGGGCTGCTTCACCATGATCGACAAACTTGCCCACCGCTGGCCTGTACGTTCGCGCAGAGAGTTCTTTGAGAAAGCCGGCTCGGGCCTCGCCTCGATGGCGCTGGCGAGTCTGCTGGCCGAAGACCCCGCTCGCGCGGCCATGAACGTCAAAGACTCGCTGGCGGCTCGGCCCGGGCATCACACGGCCACGGCGAAGAACATCATCTGGCTGTTCATGGAAGGCGGGCCCAGCCACATCGATCTTTTCGATCCGAAGCCGAAGCTCGCTGAACTCGACGGCAAACCGATGCCGGCATCGTTCGGCAAAGTGATCACGGCGATGGGCACGGCGAGCAACACGATCATGAACTCGCCGCGCAAGTGGAAGCAGCACGGGCAATCGGGTGCGTGGGTGAGCGACTGGTATCCGCACATTGCCAATCATGTGGACGATATCGCGGTGCTGCGGTCTTGCTGGGCCAATGGTTTGAATCACGTCGGCAGCGTATGCCAGATGAACACGGGCGACATCCTCGCGGGCCGGCCTTCAATCGGCGCGTGGGTAACGTATGGCCTGGGTTCGGCGAACCGCAACCTGCCGACTTTCGTGACGCTGGCTGACGACCGTGAGCCGCTGGGCGGCGCGAAGAACTGGTCCGCTGGATTTCTGCCCGCGGTATACCAGGGCACGCAGTTCCGCCAGGGCGACACGCCGATCCTGCACCTTGCTTCGCCCAAGGGCGTGACGACGGCGCGTCAGCGTGGCAAGCTCGATTTTCTGCGCGAACTTAACGAAATGTGGAGTGCCGACAAGGCCGAGGATTCCGAACTCGACGCGCGCACACAGAGCTACGAGCTGGCCTACAAGATGCAAGCTGAGGCGCCCGAAGCGGTGGACCTGTCGCGCGAGACCGAAGCCACCAAGGCGATGTACGGGCTCAACGATCCCGAACAACGCGCCTTCGGTTCCAATTGTCTGATGGCGCGCCGGCTGGTGGAGCGCGGCGTGCGCTTCGTGGAACTCTACTGCGGCTCCGGCAGCGGTTGGGATGCGCACTCGAACATCGAAGCGAACCACTCGAAGTGGTGTCGCGTATCGGACAAGCCCATCGCAGGACTGCTGACGGACCTGAAGCAGCGCGGCATGTTGAAAGATACGCTCGTCGTCTGGGGCGGAGAATTCGGGCGCACGCCATTCAACGAAAAAGGCAACGGGCGCGACCACAATCCCTGGGGCTTCACCATGTGGTTTGCCGGCGGCGGGGTGAAGGGCGGCCAAGCCATCGGCACCACGGACGAGATCGGCCTGCGCACCGTCGAACGCCCCGCGCACGTGCACGACATTCACGCCTCGATCCTGCATCTGATGGGGCTCGATCACCTGCGGCTGACGTACCAGCACAACGGTCGCGCCGAGCGCCCCACGATTGTGGATGGCACGTTGATTCCGCAGCTCTGGAGCTAGGTCCATGGATGGCGAACTTTAGCTTTAGCGCAACGCGGGCCGGTTGGCCCGTCATGGAAGTCTAGGTCTAGAAACGCCGTGCATTCCGCGTCCGTGTAGGGCGAGCATTAGCTTGCGGCGGACTTGAGTCCGCCCCTTCCGACCGTGCACGAATGCTGAAAGGGCATGACTTGCCGAACGGGTTGCTGGATGGCTCGAGGCGGACATTCAGTCCCGCCCGGGCGGGACTAAAGCGCCAACGCGCGGGGCGCGTTTTTTATCCCAGAAACTCTGCGAGCACCGGGCGCCCGGAATCGGGCATCCCGACAGGAGGAACAGGCGCAGGCAAGCTATGATCGAAATGACCTTGGCGCCTTGTGCCCGTACTGAAGCCTGATTTCGGTGGCGACGGTTGCTTGTTTGGTGACGATTCTGCGTGCCAACGCGATTCGACCCCGCTGGAGAGTTTGTTGGATTGACTGCCCACCGAGCCGCGCGCCTGTTCCTTGCCTTGACAAGGAGACCCGCATGGCCAGCAAAAAGAAGATGTG
>VFZP01000279.1 GCA_016871115.1 Acidobacteriota bacterium | reverse complement strand
ACCAGCAGAATCTCGCGGCCGTCGGCGCGTATCAACGGGCGGTGACGCTGTCGCCGGATTCGCCGGAAGCCAATGTGGGCCTTGGCATTGCCCAGACGAACGCGGGTTTGACGGCAAAGGCGGTGGTTACTTTTCAGGATGGCCTGCGCCGGTTTCCCCGCGACGCGACACATCGTCAGGCCTACGGCGTGCTGCTCGTGAAACTCTTTGAGACAGGCAAGGCGAGTGCGGCTTCCGAGGCCACGGCCATGCTTGAGTCGGCCCTCGCGATCGATTCTTCGCTGGCTGAGCCGCACTATCAACTCGGAGCGTTGGCACTGGAGCGCGGAGATGCGCACGGTGCAGAGGCGAGATTCGCAACGGCCGCGAGTTTGGGTCTCGATGACACGCGACTCCACTATGCGTGGGCGCGGACGCTGCGGCGGTTGGACCGCGCCGCGGAAGCCGACGCGCACCTGCAGTTGTTTCGCCTGCGCAAGGCCGCCGTTGAGGCTGCGCAGTGAAGTCGCTGTGGCTATTCGCGGCTGCGGTGTTGCCGCCATTGTTCCGCGATGTGACGGCGGAGGCAGGCATCCCTTGGCGGCACTTCAACGGGCAGTCGCCAGACCGGTTTCTGCTGGAGTCCACCACGGGCGGCGTGGCGTTTCTCGATTTCGATAGCGATGGGCAGTTGGACCTGCTGTTTGTGAATGGCGGTGAAACGCCGCGCGGTCGTGCGGGCCTGCCCGTCCGCGACGGGTTGTATCGCAACGCCGGCCGGGGACGCTTTGCCGCGGTGCCCTCACAAGCCGGCCTCGCCGATGGGCGTCCACGGTATGGAATGGGCGTCGCGACGGCCGACTACGACAATGACGGACATACTGACGTCTATCTCTCTGGGCATCCGTCGGGCGCGTTGTTCCACAACAACGGGAACGGCACCTTCACCAATGTGACGGCGCGCGCGGGCACGGCGAACGATGGGGAGTGGGGGAGCTCAGCGGCCTGGTTCGATTTCGATAACGACGGCCGGCTCGATCTGTTCATCGCCAACTACGCGCACTTCTCGTTCGATGACAAACGGCGCTGCGAGTTCGAAGGGCGTCCGGTGTATTGCGCGCAGACCGGCTACGCCGGCCGCCAGCCGCGCTTGTATCGCAACCAGGGCGATGGCACTTTTGCGGCGGTTCCGCTGCCGGATTCTGCGGGCAGGGCACTCGGCGTAGTGGCAGTGGACTACGACGGCGACGGACGCCAGGACCTGTTCGTGGCGCGCGACGCTTCGCCCAACCTCCTGTTGCGCAACCGCGGCGACGGCACGTTTGAGAATACTGCGCTCGAAGCGGAGGTGGCCTTCAGCCCCGACGGGACGGCGCGGGCGGGCATGGGCGTGGACGCTGGCGATGTGGACGGCGACGGCACGCCTGATTTTGCGGTGTCGAACTTCGATCACGAGTATCACGCGTTGTACCTGAACCCCGGCCGCTTGCCTTTTGTCGAAGCGACGGTGCCATCTCGCCTCGCCGAACACACGCGGCCTTTCGTGGGTTGGGGCCTGCGCCTGTTTGACTATGACAACGACGGCGACTTGGATCTGTTCATCGTGAATGGCCACCTGCATGAAGGCATCGCGCGTTCAAATAGCACGGTGACATATCGAGAGCCGCCACTGCTATTGAACAACGATGGCCGCGCGAAGTTCTCGCGCGTGGCCGGGGGCCCCACCTTCTCCGCGTCGTATCTGGCGCGTGGACTCGCTACGGGTGACTATGACAATGATGGCGCGGTGGACGGGGCGTTCGTCTCGCTCAATGATCCGCCTGTCCTGTTACACAACGAGGCAGCGGCGGGCCGGCGTTGGCTGGGGGTGCGGCTGGAAGGAACGGTGTCCAATCGAGATGCGATCGGGGCGCGCGTCGAACTCGTGACCGCCAACGGCCGAAAGCTCACGCGTTGGATCACCGGCGGCGGCAGCTTTCTCGCTTCGCATGACCGGCGGGTCGTGTTTGGCCTCGGCGCGGAGGCCAACAGTCCCTTCACCTTGTCGATCCGCTGGCCTTCCGGCCGCGACCAGCGCGTGACGGGTCTTGCGCCTGGACGTTATCACCACATCACCGAGGACAAACCATGAAGATCACGGCAGTGCACACGGTCCTGTTGACGGGACCATCGACCAACGACCGGTTCTTGCGCGAGGCGCGGACTTTGCGTTCGGCGGCCTTCATCGAAATTCACACGGACGTAGGTTTGGTTGGCTTGGGCGAGACGTACGCGGGCTACTTCTGCCCGGAGGCCATACCAGCGATCGTGGAGTTCTTCGTACCGATTCTGGTGGGGCAGACGGTAGACGACATTGATGAGTTGTGGCGGCGCATGTACCACTGCGGAAACTTCTGGTGCCGCGTCGGGTTGGGCACTTCCGTTTTGAACGGCATCGAGGCGGCGTTGTGGGATCTCAAGGGCAAGCAACTGAACATGCCCGTGTATGAGTTGCTGGGCGGCCGCAAGCACGAGAAGTTGCTCGCGTATGCCACGGGCGGGCCGTCCAACTATCCGCTCGCGCGGCTTGCCGAAAAAACTGACTACTATCTGTCGCTCGGCTTTCGCGGCTTCAAGGTGGCCATCGGTTCCTACTCGCCGCCGGCTGGTTGGTACACGCCGGAGACGCCGGACGAGGCGGCCGACTTTGAAGGCGCGAAGGTCGAGTTTCTGCGGCGGCATTGCGGCAAAGATGTGGCCCTAATGCTGGACGGACACATGGGCAACAGTGTGGGCAAAACCTGGACCCTCGATGTGGCGCTGGCTGCGGCGAAGGCCGTCGAGCCGTTCGATCTGTTCTTCTTCGAAGAGCCGCTGCATTATACCGATCCCTGGAGCTACGCGAAGTTGCGCGAGCAA
This sequence comes from Acidobacteriota bacterium, assembly GCA_016871115.1. GTDB lineage: Bacteria > Acidobacteriota > Terriglobia > Bryobacterales > Bryobacteraceae > VFZP01. The sequence continues at coordinate 5,719 of VFZP01000279.1, read as the reverse complement.
AGCAAGGTGCCGATCGCAGGCGGCGAATGCCTGACGGCGATGTATGAGTGGCGTGTGTTTGCCGAGCGCGGGGCATTCGATATCGCGCAGCCGGATGCGTCGTTCATCGGCGGACTCAATGAGTTCATGCGCGTGGCGGCGCAGTTCGATGCGATTGCGACGCACGCGTGGGGAGCGGCCGGTTCGCTCATGCAGAACGTGCACTGCGGCTTCGCGGCCCCGAACACGCGCATTTTGGAAGTCGCGCCGGATTATGCCGGCCTCCACGCCGACCTGCTTGATGGCGCTTTCGTGATGCGCGACGGCTACGTCTTGCCGCCGGACCGCCCAGGGTTGGGTTTCAGACTCACCGATGAGATCAAGGCACGGTATCCCTTTATACGCGGCAGTGGGGAGTACAACAGCGTGCCGGGCAAGGTGCTGAACAGCTAATGGTGCCTCTGCGAATCCTGATTGATGTGCCGGCACACCCGCCGGGAATGGTGATGCTCGAATCACTGGGCCAGCAGGTATCGGTGGATGTGTGGCCGGAACCGGAAGAACGTTCCCGCCCGCTCCCGGCTGAGCGTCTGCGCGATGTGGATCTGCTGTTCTGCACTTTCCCGCCTTCCAACTTCGCGGACCTCGCCCGCGTCCGATGGATCCAGATTGCGTCCACCGGCTACGCCCAGCTCTTCGGACTCGGGCTGACCGAGCGGGGTATTGCGGCTACCAACGGCCGCGGATGTTTCGATGTTCCCATTGCAGAATGGAACGTGGCGATGATGGTGAACCTGGCGCGCGACGTGCGCGGCATGATTCGCAACCAGGACGCCGCGCTGTGGGATCGCGGGGCGCGGTTCCAGCGCGAGATTCGGGGCATGACGCTGGGACTATGGGGCTACGGCGGCATCGGGCGTCAAACCGCGCGTCTGGCTCGCGCGCTGGGCATGCGCGTGCACGTGCTGACTCGCGGAGGTGCGATTCCGCCGCGCGAAAACGTCTATCGGGTGGAGGGCACGGGTGACTGGAATGGTACGCTGCCCCACCGCGTGTTTCGAGCTGGAGACGAAGACTCGTTTCTGCGCGAACTGGATTTTCTGGTGGTGTCGTTGCCGCTCACCAAAGCTACGGAGGGCCTTATCGGAGAGCGCGAATTGCGCGCCCTCCCGCGCTCGGCGTTCCTGTTGAATCCGGCACGCGGGCCGATCGTGCAGCAGGCTGCTTTGTTACGGGCTCTCGATGAGGGTTGGATTTCTGGAGCCGCGCTGGACACCCACTACGTGTATCCGTTGCCGCCGGAGCATCCACTGTGGCGTTACCCGAATGTGATTCTCACGCCCCACATTTCGGGCTCGTCTATGAGTCAACACTTTCGGGACCGGGTGTGGGACATCTTCGGCAAGAATCTTCGGCGGTACCTCGCTGGCCAAGAGTTGTTGAACCGGTTGACGCCTGCGGAGCTGGCAGGCGATTAGTCGGTTACCCGCGATATGCCGCGTAGGCCTCATCCAGCACTTCCACCACGTGCTTCACCGTTTGCCCCTGGCCATGCATTTCGCACCCGGCGCGTAGTTGGAGCATGCAGCCCGGGTTGGCAGTCACCACCCGGCCCGCGCCCGTGCGGTTGACGCTCTCCATTTTCTTCGAAAGCACGGCCATCGACATCTCCGTCTGCAGCACGTTGTAAATGCCGGCACTGCCGCAGCAGACGTCAGAGTTGGCCATTTCCTTCAGCGTGAGCCCGGGGACGGCGCGGAGCAGTTTGCGCGGCGCGGCTTTGATTTTCTGGCCGTGCGCGAGATGGCAAGAGTCCTGATACGTTACGGTCTGCTTCACCTCGCCCATCTTCGGGTTCAGTTCAATCGACGCCAGGAATTCGTTGATATCGCGGACCTGGGCCACAAACTGTTTGGCGCGCGCGTGCATGGCCGGGTCATGTTCGAACAACTCGTGATACTCCTTGAGCGTCGACCCGCAGCCGGAGGTATTCGTGATGATCGCGTCGAACCCGCCATCCACCATGGCGCGGATGTTCTGCGCCGCGAGTCCCCGCGCGTCGTCTCGCCGGCCGGCGTGCACATGCAGCGCGCCGCAGCAGGTTTGCGTGTCGGGCACCGCCACCTCGCAGCCGTTCTTCTGCAGCACGCGCACAGTGGCTTCATGGAGCCGCGCGAACGACACGTTGGCCATGCAGCCGCCCAGCATCGCCACGCGATAGCGCTTTGGGCCTTCGGGCGCGAACGTCTTGCCGTACTGCGCAAAGAACGTGGGAAACTCAGCCGGCGGCGAGAGTTTATCTAGCGTTTCGGCATTGCCGAACCACTTGAGGATCCCCAGCTTGCGAATCAGAGATTGCAGTCCAAAGGTCTGGAAGAACCACAATCCCGCAGCCGCGAGCGTGAGGTTCAACCGCGAAGGCAGAATATGCCGGAAGACGATGTTGCGCGCGGTGCGCTCCATCGGCGTGCGCTTTACCTTGGTTTCATACTCTGCACGCGCGGCCTCAATCAACCGCCCGTACTGCACGCCTGACGGGCAGGCCGTTTCGCAGCCGCGGCAGGCCAGGCACAGTTCGAGATGTCCGATATAGGATGGGCTGATCTCGGCCTGACCGCGAGCTACCTGGTTCATCTGATAAATGCGCCCGCGCGGCGAATCCATCTCAATGCCGAGTTCGCGGTATGTAGGGCACGAGTTCAGGCACAGGCCGCAGTGCACGCAGCGATCGAGGTCTTTCTGCCGCGGTTTGTCGAGTTGGACGAGGTCGGTGTGTTGGCTAGAGGCGGCCATGAAGTCTCCCGGGGTTCAGACGGTTGTGCGGATCGAGCATGCGCTTGACTTCCTGCATCACCGCAAAATCGCTGCCGGGTTTCGGCCAACGTTCCATGGCGGACTCGGGCGGCGCGGCTTCCACCACTGCGGCGAATCCGCACGATGCCACGTACTTGGCCGCAGCCTCGGCGGTCTCAAACGCGCCGTACACGACGCCGTTGCCCGCGCGCGCCACGGCGGAGCCGGGCAGGGAAGCAAGTGCAGGGCCGACGCCGCGCAACTCGACGGACACGCGCACCACTACCCCGCCGGGATGCGCGGTCATCCACTCGGGCGTGAACTCGCGCACCGGGCGCCAGAACGAGGCCTCGGCGTCGCCCTCCAACATTTCCGCGGTAGTGAGTTCGCGCCGGTAGCGCTGCATCACCTTTTCCGTCGCGCCCACCTGCAGGGCGAGTATCCACGCGCCACGCGGACCGCGAATCACGTCGAGCGCGGCGGGCAACAGCACGGAGGTCAGCACACGGTCCCGCCGCGCCATCGCTTCATCGAGCGAGCTGAGCCGCTCGATGAACGTAGCCGAGCGCGGCGGCATCGGTGTGAGTTTGAAGTTCACCACGCCCATCACCCCGAGCGTGCCGAACGAGCCGATCATCAACTTGCTCATGTCGAGCCCGGCAACGTTTTTCACCACCATGCCGCCCGATTGAATGATTGTGCCATCGGCTGTGCTGAACTTCATGCCGATCACCATGTCGCGCGGTGACCCGTACAAGCGGCGGCGCGGCCCTGGCGCATTCGATGCCAGCACGCCTCCTACCGTTGCATTGTCAAACCACGGCGGATCGAGCGGGATCATCTGCTGGTTCTTCGCCAGCAGGGCTTGGAGTTCCGCCCACTTGAGTCCGGCTTCGACGCTGATGGTTAGGTCGGCTGGTTCGTACTCCAGCACGCGCGTCATGGCGCTGGTGGAAACGTTGACCTCGGCCGAGGTCGGAGGCGGGCCGCCGCAGACGCGTTTGGTGCCGGTTCCATACACTGCCACGGTGCGGTGCGCGGCGTGGGCGCCGGCAAGCGTGGCCGCCAGTTCATCCATTGATCGGGGAGTTTGCATTCGCAGAGTGCCCTTTCATTTTACGCGCATCGCACCCTGGCGCCATAATCTACCCATGGCGAAGCTCACTTTGCAGCAAAAGCTCAACCGCCCGGCCGAGTTGGTGGACATGCCCGAGCGTTGGGCCGCGAAGCTGGGTGCCGGTAAGTTGCTGATTCCCGCGCCGCAAGACCTCGAAGCCGTCGTCCGCAAGGTGCCGCAAGGCCACGTGATGACCTTCACACAACTGCGCGCGGAACTGGCGGCGCGGGCGGGAGCGCAGGCCGCCTGCCCGCTCACCACTGGCATTTTTCTTCGACTGGTCGCCGAAGAAGCCGAGGAGCAATTGGCGGCTGGAGCGTCCCGTGTAGCGCCCTGGTGGCGGCTGGTGCGCGACAACGGCGCGCTGTCGGACAAGGCGCCCGGCGGCTAGGCCGAACATGCTCGCCGATTGCGCGCAGAAGGTATCGAAATCGGCGTGGCCCGCCGGGCCGGCCATGTTAACCTGGATGCTTGTCGGGTTCCGGGCTCCGTGCAACGGACGGCTGCAAACCCCGCCAGATCCGGAAGGAAGCAACGGTAGTGGTTTAGTTCGTGTGCCGCGGATCCCCCGGGGCCCGGCATGTTTCGGTTTCGCTCGGCGCGCGCCCACCCATGTATCAGGTCATTGCCCGGAAATACCGGCCTCAAAACTTTTCTGAACTCGTCGGCCAGGAACATGTACGCGGTACGCTTGGCAACGCCATCGGGCAAGGGCGCATCGCGCACGGCTACATTTTTTCCGGCCAGCGCGGGACGGGCAAGACCACCGTGGCTCGCATTATGGCGCGGTGCCTCAACTGCGAAAAGGGCCCCACGATCGATCCCTGCCTGCAGTGTTCGGCCTGCCGCGAGATTGTGGCAGGCAACTGCATTGACGTGATCGAGATCGACGCGGCGTCTAACCGCGGCATCAATGAGATGCGCGAGTTGCGCGAGAACGTCCGGTTTCGCCCGGCGCGCGACCGTTTCAAAGTCTTCATCATCGACGAAGCGCACCAGATCACCAACGAGGCGTTCAACGCGCTGCTGAAGACGCTGGAAGAGCCGCCCGAGTGGGTGGTGTTTATCCTGTGCACCACCGAAGCGCACAAGATTCCGACGACCATCGCCTCGCGGTGCCAGCAGTTCAGCTTTCGGTCCGTCGATTTTCTGGAACTTGTGAACCGCATGAAGTGGATCTGCTCGGAAGAAAAGATTCAGGCGGACGAAGAAGCGCTGGCCGTCATTGCGCAAGTGGGCGAAGGCAGCGCGCGCGACTCGCTCTCGGCGCTCGATCAGGCGATTGCCTGCTGTGGCGACAAGCTGACTGAGCTACAAGTACGTGAACTGCTGGGCGCGTTTTCCCTCGATGCGCTGGGCGAGGTCTCGCGCGCGCTGGCGGCGGGCAACGCGGAACGCATGCTGGAGATTGTGCAGGAACTCGAAAGCAACGGCCGGCACCTGCAACACTTTTGCCGCGAGTTGTCGCGCTACTTCCGCAACATGCTGGTGACCCGGGTGGCGGGCGCACCCACGCGATTGATTTCGGCGTCGGCGGCGGAGCAGAAAAAGATTCTGGAGGCCGCGCAGGGGTTCTCTGAAGAAGACCTCACGCGGTATCTGCACATCACGCTGGAGTTGTATCGCGACCTGCAGTATTCGCTTCAGCCGCGCCTCCATTTGGAGTTGGGTCTGCTGCGCCTCGTGCATGCGGGCCGGCTCGTGAGTCTGGAAGAAGCGCTGGCTGGCGTTTCTCCCGCCGCGCCCGCGCCGGTTCCCCTGGCCGCAGCCGCGCCGGCCGCAAAGCCGGTGACCGCGCGCACGTCCGCGCCGCCTGCGGTCTCTTCGTTC
>VFZP01000278.1 GCA_016871115.1 Acidobacteriota bacterium | reverse complement strand
CAAAGCCTTCGCAGCGGGCGATCTTTTGTATCACCGAGGGCGGCAGGCTGGTCTCCACCGTCTAGCGCGCGACATACGCGCCTTCGAGCCGCGTCCGCACGTGCAAGCGGTAGCGGCCCGCGCCGAGCGGGACGAATTCCAGCCAACCTTCGGGGTACTGATAGACAGTGGGAGCGGTGGGAGGCGGCGCAAGTGCTGCGGTGGAGGGAGCGAGTTCGAATACAGCGGTGGCCATGGCCGCCCGAAAAGCACCTGACGGGCCGTTTTGGCAAGCCGCCTGTTGTCAATTTGACGAAACGGCGCGTCTCAGCCTGAAAAGAAAAAACTACCGGATTTTGCAAACGGACTGCTGCAATTTTGTGCCGGCCTCGATAGACTGTGACGACGAAAGGGGCCTCCCCGGCATGCGCGACGAATTCTCAACACCCATCACTACCGAAGAAAAGACCGAAAGTCTGATCCACCTCTATATAGACGGCGGACTCAAGCGCCGCGATCTCATCACCCGCTTGACCAAACTGCTGGGCGGCTCGGCGGCGGCGATGACCGCGATCGAATCGGCCGGCCTCGCCCAGGTGCAGCAGTTGGCCTGCCCGGACGGCATCAAGGTGTCCGAGTCCGATCCGGCCATTCAATGGGAAAACGTGACTTACCCCGGCGACGGCTTCATGATGCGCAGCTTGCTGGCCCGTCCGCGGAACCAGTCTGAACCGCAGCCGGCCGTGATCGTCATCCATGAAAACCGGGGGCTGGTGGAACATATCCGCGACGTCACGCGGCGCGTGGCCAAGGCCGGCTATGTGGCGCTGGGCATCGATCTGCTCTCGCGCCAGGGCGGCACCGAGCAGTTTATCGACGATACGGCGCGCGGCGCCGCCTATGGCCGCACGCTGCAGCCGGAGCGCTACAACGACATCTACATGACGATCGAGTGGCTCCAGAAGCAGCAGTATGTCGTGTGGGATCGCATTGGCGCCGTGGGCTTCTGCGCCGGCGGCGGCAATATCTTCCATGGTGCGTTTAACAACATGCCGCTGCAGGCGGGCGTTGCCTTCTACGGGACGCCTCCCAACCCGCTGCCCATGAATGCGGTCACCACGCCGCTGATGTGCATCTTCGCGGACAACGACCGCAATCAAGCCGCGCGCATTCCCGATCTGAGCGCCGCGCTGGTGAATTCGCGCGTAACGTTCGGCATTCACCTTTTCAAGGGCACCGGTCACGGCTTCCACAACGACACGGGCGCCATTTACAATCCCACGGCCGCTTGCGAAGCCTGGGCTCGCACGCTGGAGTTCTTCCACATCCACTTGCGCGCGCCGCGCCCGTCGGCCTGAAGCCGTCGTACCATGGCGAAATGAAGATTCGCCGCCTTGCCGCCGCGGTCCTGCTGACCGCAGCGGTTCTGCCTGCAGACGACTCCATCGAAGCGTTGGGCCACCGGTGGACCGTGCCGATTGGCGCGGATTGGAAGGTTACACCCTACGGCGTGCTGGATTTGCTGGTGGGGCGTCCGTCCACCGCGCCGCGCCGCCCGTCGCAATATGCGCTGGCCGAAACCGCGCCGTATTCGAAGCTCGAGGTCGATTTGGAAGTGCGTGCGGAGTCGTCCAAGGTGCGCAACCGCTTCAGCAATTCACTCATTCTTGTGTATGCCTGGCGCGGGCCTAATCACTTCAACTATGTCCACCTTTCGCTCCACACCGCGGCCAAGCAGCCCGTGCATAACGGCATCTTCCACGTGTACGGCGGAGACCGCGTGCGCATCAGCGGCACCGAGGGTCCGGCAACGCTGAAGGACGAGGTCTGGCATAAAGTGAAGTTCCGCTACTCGGCCGACTCCGGACGCGCGGATGTGTGGGTGGACGGGGTTACTTCTCCTTCCATGCGCGCCGTGGATATGAGTCTCTCGGAGGGCCGCTTTGGGCTCGGCAGCTTCTTCGATACCGGCTCGTTTCGTAACCTCAAAATCCTTGGCGTTTCGCGCAGTTCGATGCGCGAAAAAACTCGTTGACACCGGGTGGAAACAGGAGCGTAGTGTAGCTGGAAGGAGGTTCCGAGGATGTCTTAAATATAGTTGAAGGTCGGGACAGCGTGTAACAACATGTTACGCTACCTTGCTTTCGTTTGGAACAATTTTCTGAGCAATTGTGTTTCTTTCTAAGATGGAGGCCAGCGCCCACATGTCGCGATGGCCAATGATTTTGCGAAAGTGCTTTTCGGTGAGCAGCCAAGCCGAGGCCGCCCAGCGCAGCACCATGTCTTGATCGCGCCAGCGTTTCACGTTGTGCGTGTGCCGCTCAACGCCGCTGTGTGGACTCTCGATGATGTTGGTCGTCGCCAAGCATTTGTGCAGCGACGGCGGCACATCGATCCTCTGCAGCGTGAACATCTCTTTGATGCCTTCGCGCAAGCTCTGCGCCGCGCTCTGATGATCGTGCTCGAGAAACCGCGCCAACTGCTCCAATCGTTTTTCGCCCTCGTCGGCCGAAGAGCAGCGGAACGCGGCGCGCATAAGGCTCAAGGTCTGTTGATGCTGCTCCTTCGGCAACTCGTCGATCACGTTGCGCAGCTTGTGATTGCGGCATCGTTGCACCGGTTGGTCCACGCCGAACACTTCTTCGATTGCCGCGCGAAGCGCTTTGGCGCCGTCAATGACGAACAGATATTTCTTGTCTGTCGCCAGCCCTTGATCGCGGAGATGCGTCAACAGACCTTTCACCGCGGCCGCTTTCTCGGTAGCGCCGGCACCGATGCCGAGTATGTGTTTGCATGCGTTGATATCCACGCCCACGGCGCTGATCACCAAGTGCTCGCCGAACCGCTGGCCATCGATGTAGATCACAAGAATCTCGACACCATCCCATCGCCGCTCTTGTAGGATCTTGAGCTGCTCGGCGCTGGCCTCGATCGCCTGCCGGCTGACCGCACTTTTCGACACGCCAACGGTGGCCGCCATCTGCGGAAGCACCTCGTGATACTCGCGCGTCGACACGCCGCGCATCATCGCTCCCAGCATTTGCGCACCGAGTTTGCCGTCGGCTCGCATCGATTGGTAGGCCGGTATCGGCACCTCGCCGTCGCACTTGTGGCGTAGGCGCGGACGCTGCACCTTCACCTTGCGATCCGCCAGCGCGACCACGCCGGCTTGCGCGCCGTACCAACGGATCTCCCCGCTCGCCTTGCCTGGCGATCGAGGACCAGCGATCTGTTCGGCGCTCAACGCGAATATGGTTTCCAGCGTCTTGATTCCAATCTCGTGGATCACACGAGTCACTTCACTGCTGGCGTTCTGGATCTGCTCGACCAGCGGTAGAAGAATTTGTCCGTTGGTCTGGCAGAACTGCTCGATGACCGCGGCCGAGTTCTGGTCAGCTCGCGTTACGATGTGATACTGTTTCTTCACGGCGGTTGCTCCCGGTTTGGATTTCAGCTTAAGCAACCGAATTCTATCGAATCGGCTGCCTCCGCCTTCCTAACCTTCAACTACGCCCGGGACATCATCGGTGTGTGACACAAAATGCGCTTGCCCAACAGCCCTGGGATGCAGTTGCAGAGATGGCAAAGAGCACAATGTGCTATCCTGGAAGGGCCAATATACGTGTGTGGCGAAATGGCGGAATTGGCAGACGCAGCAGACTCAAAATCTGCCGTACTTCACTGTGCGTGTCGGTTCGACCCCGACTTTCGCCACCAAAATCAAAAACTTAGGCGTGTAACGACTCCCGCAAAGCGCTTCCAGCACTTGTCACACGTTTCTAGTCCGTCTCGATGTTCATCGTGAAGTTTTGGTTCAGGTTGAGGTTGTTTGCTGCATCGCGCCATTTCGCGTAATGCTTGTCAATCATCTGCATTGACGTTCTGCAGTTCTGCGCAATGTCTGCAACGGGTACGCCACGCTCCAGGCAAGAGCAGATGTAGGTGTTACGCAAACTCATCAAATCTCGCTTTTTAGCCGGATTGTCGTTGGTGTAGCGCAGTTTTGCGTCGTCTAGCACCTTGTTAAATGGTTGTGTGTAGACACAATCACATCATCCCATGAATTCAATGCGTTGGATGCGCGTCGCTCCTCCCTAGCGCGGCGACGTTACGCGATGCTACAAGGGTCAGTTCGTGCCGCTGCCCGATGGCCGAAGAGCTGATGCCGTTTACATCATCTTGAACGATGAGTATTGGCAACTTCTCAACAAGGCGCAGTTCCGGCCCTTGAACTACGACTACCTGAGGGAACTCACTCCGTCCGCACAGCGTTTCTATGAGGTCCTCAGTTTCCGCATCTTCGCTGCCCTCTCGCAGAGCCGGACGCAGGCCAAACTCCTCTATTCGGAATACTGCACACGCGCCCCTCAACGTCGCTACTTCGACGGCGACCAGGTTCGAAAGCAGATGTACAAGATTCACGTGCCGCACATGAAGGCGCACTACATCGCCGATGTCGAATACCGGAACACGGTGGACGACCAGGGACGACCGGATTGGGGATTGCTCTACGTGCCGGGGAAGAAGGCAAAGGCCGAATTCCTCGCCTACACCGGAAAACGAGTGAACGGCCCGACTCACGCGAAGAGGGATGAGAACTGGGCCGGAGTGGGGGAGGGCAACCTCGTCGCGGAGTTGACCAAGAGAGGCATAACGGAAAACAAGGCGCGCGACATCGTAGGCCGACTCAGGACAGATCAGCCCGTGATGGAACAACTTCGCTGGGCAGACTCCATCATACGATCTTCTCGGCAGGGTTCGTTTCGAAATCCGCCAGGCTTCTACATCCACGTGCTGGAGTCAGACGTGACTCTCCCCATCGCTGTAAAGAGCCCGGCTGCAGCAGAGCCACTGAAGGCCAGTCCGGACGCGGTGCTCAAGAAGAACTACGAAGCATATCGGCATGGTGCGCTGGATGAGTTCCTAAACACCGAAGAGGAGCGACTAGCCTTCGAACGCAGTGTGGAGCAGAAGGCCGTCTAGCCTCGGCCGATATTCCGGCGCTGATCCATCGGTCAGCCGCGCGCACGCCGAGCTTGGCCCGCGTCTCTCGCCCCGCAGGTGACAAAGCGCTCTACCAGCGACCCACCTCGAAAACACGTTCGAGGCAAGATGCGAATCTCGCTCTACGCTACTGATTAGACGGGGGAGGAGGCGGCGGCGGAGGCGGAGCGGTGGGCGGTGGGAGAGGAAGCGGTGGCGGAGGCGGCGGTTCGCCGCCGGCCGTATCGCCAGGAAGCGGGGCCCGTCCGCTGCCACCGGGCACGGGCGACGAGCCGCCGCCGCCCCCGATCCGCGGACCGCGCATCATGATGGTGTAGTAAGCTTCAGCCACCGCGTTCGACGCGCGGCGCATCAGGTTGCCCTTGTCGATCTTGGCCTTGGCAAGCGGCACGTCTTTGTAGACGCGCAGTTGCTCGCCGCCGGTCAGCAGGCGCGGTTCGTTCGAAAGAATCAGCCGGTGGCGCACGGCCACGGCGCCCTCTTCAACAGCCACCAGCGTTGAATCGTCCTGCGCATCCACTTCCACATCGAACGTGGTGCCGCGAACGGAGATGACCGCCGTGGGCGTTTCCACGCGGCTGTTGTTCGGCTGGCCGCCCCAGCGCTGGATGTGCACCTTGATCTTGCCGAGCCACACGTTCATCAGTTCTTCGAAATTGTAGGCCCCCCGGAAGGTGACCTTCGAGTTGGGGAATACCCAGAACGTGCTGCCGTCGTTTACTTCGAACAACGCTTGGCCGTCGGGCCCGGTGACGATCATCTGTTTGGGATGCACCGTATCGCCGGGGTTCAAAGCCCAGGGCTGCGAGTCTTTGAGAACCGAAACGCGGCCTTCCATGCGCAGCAACCTGGCAGCGGCGTTCACCGGCTTCTCGCCGGGCGCGCCAAAGCCCTGCGCCGGAGCTTGCGCAAGACACACACCGGCTGCCAGAGCACCCAACAGGGCGCCCGTTGCCATCGGCGTCAATTTTTGCAAATGCAAACTCCTAAGAGCCTTTTCTCTCTCTATCGGCGCAACCTGCGGACGTCTGCACGGGTCAAACACTAAGGCAGGCGAACCGGGAAGTCAACGACACTCTCTAACTCATAATAGTCTACCCCAAACGTGCAAGAGCAAGATGAGGCCCAGCGGGGGCTACCGGGAAAACCCGAATCGGTTCAAGTAGTTTCTGAATATTTCGACCGATACAATATTGAAGGAGAGGGCTAGAATAGTCACAGGCGATGGGTCACAGCGACACAATCTGGAACAGAGGGGGGCGCCGCGCCGCGCGGCTTTCTGCGGCGGCGGCGTTAATTCTCGCTGCGGCGCCTGCCGCGGTGTCCCAGATGCCGAAGGTGGAATGGCGCACGGTGGGGGCGGGCGTGATCGAGCGCGGCTTGGCCTCGGCGGCGGGCGGCGCGGTGGACCGTGTGTGGTACTCGCAAGACGGCGGGCGGCTGTTTGCGCGGCTGCGCGGCGGGCGCGTGTTTTCGACGGACGATTTCGAGACCTGGCGCGTGGTGACTGCGGCGCCCATCGTGCCCGACGTGGCGGATTATACGGCGGCGACCTCGCGCCCGGCGCCTGGCGTGCGATTGCGCGCGGCAGCGGGGCAGGCGGCGTCAGCGCGTCTGTATGCATTCGGCGGCGATGCGGTGTATCAGTCGGATGACGAAGGGCGCTCGTGGCGCAACGTGTCACACAATCGCCGCGAGTCGATCCTGGGCGCCGGGTTCGCGGATCTGGCAGTTTCCCCACGCGATTCCTCGGAACTGGTGGTGGCTGGCGCCGACGGCGTTTGGCGGTCGCTTGACGGCGGAGCAAGTTGGGCGGGGCTCAACGAAGGGCTGCCGAATCTGGTGGTAAGAAAGATTTATCAGGCCGGTTCTCGCGTGCGTGCGGGACTTGAAGGCGGGCAGGAGATTACGTGGGGGCCCGGGCAGCGCTCGGCGTGGTTGCCGGCGGATGCGGACGGGCAACGGCGCGAGGCAGCCGCCCGAAACATCATGTCCGCCTCGCTGGGCGCGACCGTAGTCGCGATGGCTGCCGAAAGCGACTTCGTGTATGCGGGCGTTGAAGGCGGCCGGCTGGCGGCGTCGGCGGACCGCGGGCGGACGTGGCGCTGGCAGGCGTTGGAGCCAGGCTCGGCCGTGGCGGCGGTTTTCGCTGACCGGGCAGAGCCGCGTATGGCGCTTGCTGCAGCAGGCGGACGGATTTATCGCACCTTCAACGGCGGTTTGTTTTGGGATGACCTCGCGGGCGGGGGCCTGCCGGCGCCGGGCATGATTCGCGCACTCGCGGCGGACGTCGCATCCGGATTTATCTATGCGGCGGGCGACGGCGGATTGTTCTTTGCCGAGGCGGACCTGCGCGGTGGTGGCGCAGCGGCGGCGTGGAGCCGCATGGAAGGCCTGCCGGCGGATGCGGCGGTTTGGGATGTGCGGCTGGATGACGGCGGCAACCAGATTTTTGTGGCAGTGGACGGGCACGGCGTGTTTGCCACGCTCGCGCCGCACCGGTTCCGCGAACCGCGCCTGGTGAATGCCGCGGACCGTTCGCGCCGGGCGGCGGCGCCCGGGGGCCTGCTGAGTGTGATCGGCGCGGCGGTGGCTTCGGCGCGTGTAGGCAATGTAGATGCGCCGGTGTTGAGCGTCCATGGCGGCGAGTCGCAGATTCAAGTGCCGTTCGAGGTGGGCGCGGCGGCGGGTGAGGTTTCGCTGGCGGTGGTGATGGCCAAGGGCCGCCCGGCGCGGAATATGCCGCTCACGCTGGCTTCGGCATCGCCTGCGATCTTTCTTGATCGCGATGGCGCGCCGGTGTTGCTGGATGCAGACCGTGGTGTGCTGGTGGAGCCAGGGACGGCGCTGCGCGCCGGGAGCCGTGTGCAGATTCTGGCAACGGGCCTCGGGCGCGTGACGCCGGAGTGGCCGACGGGTACACCCGCACCCGCCGAGAATACGCCGCGCGTGGCGGCGGCTGTCCGTGTGATGCTGGACCGGGTGCCGGTGGAAGTGACACGCGCGACGCTGGCGCCGGGCTTCGTCGGCTTCTATCTGATCGAAATCGTTGTGCCCGATGCGGTGAACAACGGTCCCGCGGAACTCTACGTGGAGGCCGCGGGACTGTCGAGCGGCCGCGTTTCAGTGATGCTCGCCCAGTAAGCTGCGCGCGCTCGCGCTACTTGCCGCGCGAAGCCTTCTCCCGTTCTGTCTGCAATTTGCGCAGACAATCCAGTGTCTGATAATAAGACCGCAACAGCCGCGCCTGATAGCGCGCCACGGCCTCGGTGCCATTCGAAAACACGGGCTGGCCTTGATCGGTCATCGTCACGTCGAAAACGGCGAGTTCGAGCTCGGCGGCCCGCAACAGTCGCCAATACTGATACGCCAGCAAGTCAGCCTGTTGACGCTCCAGCTCGCCCACTGGCGCGAGCGACTCTTCGAGCGACGTCAACAGTCGCCGGAAGGCTTCGGCATCCTCGCCGTGGAACAAGTTTAGCGACTCGTGTCCCAGCGAAAAACGGCTCTGGTGCAAACCGGCCAAGATGAGAGAAACTGTCGCAATGCCCTCCTTCGTTCCGGTTGAAGAGCTGTTTGCTGGCCGCCATTTCGACGCGGAGATTGTGGTGTTGTGCGTCCGC
>VFZP01000277.1 GCA_016871115.1 Acidobacteriota bacterium | reverse complement strand
GGGTCCAGGGCTCTCAGCATCTTTTGAGTCCATTATCGCGAGCCTGCAAAGCTCGGCAGCCCCTTAAAATTCAAGCAGATCCGATTTTCGGACCATACGAGGGCCGACCAGCGGGACACTCCTCCAACCGCATCACGGCAGCTTATTCAAACCCACAGATTGTGCTACAGAGACGAAACTTCGATGGTCATGCTCATAACCGTGCTCTGATTCAGTATCGCCGAACCAACCAGGCCACGTACACAACTGACTTCAGCGAGTTCACTTGCGATCCACGTGTGTCCAGGATAGCGCCAATCACATTCCAAGAGCCGTTGGGCGGCGACCAGTGTGCGGCAGTGCAGTCCCACGTTCTGAAGCTCAGATGACGTCGGCGAAAAATTTGCGGAGGCGCCAGAAGATGGCGTGGCCAGCGAGGAAGACGAGGATTGCGGCGGCCTGAACGGCGGCGAGCAGCAGGAGTGCAGGGGCTTCGCCGCGGACGAGGACCGCGCGGAAGCCCTCGACGAGAGTGAACATCGGGTTGAGTTGCAGCACGGGCAACGCCCAGGCGGGCAGAGACGCGGCCGGGTAGCAGATGGGCGTGAGGAAGAAGCCCAGGGTGAGGAGGAAGCCGATGATCTGGCCGAGGTCGCGGAGGTACACGCCGAGGGCCGCGAGCGTCCAGGAGACGCCGAGGGTGAGCAGTAGCTGCGGGGCGATGAGGAGCGGGAGCCACAGGATCGAGAAGGGCGGCAGGCCGCGCAGCGCGATCAGGAGGGCGAGGAAGACGACTAGCGCGAAGGCCTGTGTGACCAGGCCGGCGAGGGCTTGCGTGACTTGCACCGTTTCGATAGGGAACAGCAATTTCTTGATGAAATTGCGATTTTCCAGCATCGAAAGGGGCGCGCGGCCGACGGCCTCGGAGAACGGGAGCCACGGGAGCATGCCGGCGAGGAAGTTGAGCACGTAGCCGGACTCAGAGGGGTCAGACCCGAATCGCGAGCGGAGCACGATGCCGAAGACGAAGTAGTAGGTGAGCATCAGCAGCAGCGGATGCAGGATGGTCCACGCTGCGTCGAAAAACGAACCGCGGTACCGGGCGGCGATTTCGCGGCGGACCATTGAGGCGATCATACGGCGATTGCTCCAGATGGTGTGCCAGGGCTGCCAGAGCGCGATGCGGAGTTGGCGCGGGCGGCGGCGCGCGGCGAGGCCTGCGAGCGTGGTGACGGCAGCCGAGTCAACGTGCGCGCGGCCCGCAGCGTCGATGTGGGCTTCGATGGCAACGAACGGCCAGTGGCGCTCGTAGAACCAGCCGTCGTGTTCGTCGCGCGGGGAGAGATAAACGAGGTAGTGGCCGGGTTCGCGCGGAAGTTCCACCCTCAGGTCGGCGATGGGCTCGGTATCACCGGGCGCGAGTTCGCGAGCGAGCGGCGTCCATTCGCCTTCGGCGAGGAAGGCTTGGGTGTCGGGGTCGTAAACCTGGTAGCCGAGAGCGACGCCGCGGCGCGCATTCCACGGGTCTTCGCCGCGGTGTTCGAGCGTGCAGCCGACCGTGAGCGCGGCGCCCTTAGCGTGAATGTCGAAATCGCGAAAGCCGGCGCTCATGGCAACTTAACTATAGAGCCAGGCGGGCCGGCGGCTGCGGACGGGACCGGTTTTGCGGCCGACGGCGTAGATGCCGTCGCCGCGGAGTTCGCGCGGGAGTTTGTAGCGGTCAAGCAGATCGTCCACCCAGATGAGTTCGGGCTTGGGGTCGTTCTTGAACGGGCCCGTTTCGAGGCGCTCGACGTCGAAACCCGCGTCGAGCAGGAGCATTTGCATTTCCTTCGGCGTGTACTCGCGGTTGTGGCGTGCTTCGGCTTCTTCACCTTCGGCGCGCGGGCGGATGTAGGCAGGGAAGAAGCCGGGATGGTAACCCTGCAGGATGGCGGAGATGGCGCGGAGAGATGCGATGTTGGGCGTGGTGAGCACAAGGCGGCCGCCGGGGCGCAGGATGCGGTTGATCTCACTCATCATGTGCATCGGGTCTGACGGAAGATGCTCGATCAACTCGCAGCAGAGCACCGTGGCAAAGTGCGCGTCGGGGTACGGGAACGCGTCCTTCTCAGCGTCGAAGAGGTCCACTTCGCAAGCGAACTCTTCGCCGACGGTGGAGGTTTTCTGTTTCCGGTCGGTGCGGCCCGCGGGCCCGTAGTAGCAGCCGCGCACTTCGTCGTAGCCCAGACGCGTGCGGAGCGGCGGCGTCATTTGCAGGTACGCGCCCATTTCGAGAATGCGGTCCGTTGGCGCGTCGGCGGGTGGGACGAGCGAGAGGGTTTTCTCAAGACGATCTATGTGGGTTTCCACATACGCGCCATCGCCTTCGCCGGCGGAGGCCCAGGTGCGGATGTAGGCGGGCTCGATGATGACGGGCGTTTCCGGCGTCGGGGCAGGTTCGGCCGACGCCACTGACGGCGCGGTCCACTCGCGACCCGCGGCTACGGCGTGGAGAAAATCGGCGTACATCTCCGCAGCCCGGTCCCAACGGCATTCGTGCTCCACCCACGCGGCGGCGCGGCGGCCGAGCGCGGCGGCGAGGTCCGCGCGTTGAACCAGTAGAGCGAGATAACGCGTGAGAAGTTCTTCTTCGCCGCGGCCGACAGGCACTTTGAGGCAGACGTCATCGGGAAACTCCGCGAATGCGCCCACGTCCGAGACCACCACAGCTTTGCCGAGACCAAGCGCGCGCAGCAGCGTGCCGGAGGTTTCGCCGACCGTAGGGTAGCGCAGGTTGAGAATAATGTCACAGGCGGCGAGGTAGCCGTTGAAATCGTCAATCGCGTCAGCGCGGCCGAGCAGCCGCACGTGCGCGCCGAGGCCCAGAGCGGCGATTTGGTCTTCAAGGCGCGCATCGGCGTGCGGCTCGCCCACCATGATCATGCGCGCGGAGGGCTGGCGCTTGACGACGCGTTGGAAGGCGCGGAGCGACTCGGCCAAGCGCTTGTAGGGCTTCAAATGGCCGAAGCAACCGATCAGGGGCGTCGCGGCATCAAGGCCAAGGCGTTGGCGATAGGCGAGGCGGTCAGGACCGTCCGCGGCGATCCACGCACCGTGCGGAATGCGCGCGGCGGGTCCAGTGAACCCAGCAAGGCGGGCTTCGGCAATCACGTAGTCGCTGTGGGCGACCAGACCGCGGGCGCCTGATAGAACACGGCGCAGCATCGACACGCCGTCATAGTCAGGACCCACTTCGAGTGCGCGAACGCGGCGGGCGAATTCCAGCGCGGCCAAACCGCCATCGAACTCCACTTCGCGCAGATAGGCGTCCCAGTCGCGGCGTTTGATGGTGATGTCGGCGATGAGGTGATGGAGGTTGGCTTCGTGCAGCACGACGACGCCGGAGTGGCGCAGGGCCGTTTCGTACGCTTCAGCGTGGTCTGCGTTGTTACCGATCTGATAGAGCGCGATGTCATGCGCGGCGGGATCGGCGGGGTTCACGGTCACATCAGCGCGGAGGCTGAGCGGCGCGTGCAGGGCTTCGGCATAGTCGGCGATGCCGCTGCGGGCGGGCGGCATCGGCGAGTAGAACGCAACGCGCAACGGACGGCTCAGGGAACCAACTCCATGGAGAAACTGCCCATGACAAACTGCGACCGCATGACGAGCGGCGTGCGCGCGGCATCGCGTGCAAAGGAGATCTCGAAGTTCGTCTGCGAGGCCGGGCCCTTCAGGGCCACCGCGAATTTGTCGGCTTCCACCTGCGAGTCGCCCTGCCGCACTTTGTGCACACCGGCGTGTTTGAAAGTCACGGCGTAGGGCGCGCCGAAGTAGATGGTTTGCGGCTGAGGGATATGGCCCTGCCCGATTTCCTTCCGGGTATGGAACAGAAAAGCAAGAGCGTCGCGTGCGCAATCGCCGATGGCAGTTTCGGACTTGCCGCCTTTTTTGGTTTCGCGCCGGACCACTTTGGCGGCCGCGTCGAAGGTGAGCTTCTCCGCGGCGATGCGCGTGCCGTGCGTGGCCGATTTTTCAAACGTCACCGAGCAAAGCCCGTCGCCAGACGCACGGGAACGATATTCGTCGCGCAGGGGAAAGCCGGGGATGGTAGCTTCGAGCGAAAGAGCGAAGTCCCAGTGCTGGCCATTGGCGACCGCCGTCATGGAGCCTTCGCCAAGGCTGAGTCCACTGGGCCAGTTGATGGAGTAGGTGAAGTTCTCACGTTGCTGCGCGGCCAGCCATCCGGCAGCGAGGGCGAAAGCAAGGAGGCCGCGAACCACAGATGTCACTCCCGCGCCCGGCCGGCAATCGCGACGGAAACGCGCGGCGAAGGCGCTCCGCGGCGTTTTTCCGCTACTTCGTAATAGACCGCCAGGGTTTTGGCCGCCGCGTCTTTCCATTGGAAGCCATGTGCGCGCTGTAGACCCAAGCGCTCCATGCGGGTGCGGAGTTCGCTTTCAACGAGCAGATCGCGAAGGGCGCGGACCATCTCCGCGAGGGAGGCAGGATCGAAAGTGATACCGGCGCCGTCGGCCACTTCCGCCGTCGCGGTGCGGTTGGAGCAGGCCACAGCGCGGCCGCAGGCCATGGCTTCGATGATCGGCAGGCCGAAGCCTTCATAAAAAGACGGGAACACGAACACGTCGCAACCGGCGTAGAGTTGCAGCAGATCTTCGTCGCGAACGAAGCCCGTGAAATGGATGCGCGAGGCGAATGGAGACCGGGCGGCGGCGGCGTGCACGCGTTCGGCAAACCAACTGTCCTGGCCGGTGAGCACCAGGTGATGCGGCAGTTCCGGCCGCTCGCGCAGCAGCGCTTCGAAGGCAGCAATGAGGCCCACCTGATTTTTGCGCGGCTGGAGATCGCCGACCATCAGCAGATAGGGCGAGGCAAAGCCGAAGCGCGCGGCCACCTGCGGGCGGGCATGTTCGCGCGGAATGGGGCGGAATACTCCGCTGACGGCGTTGGGAACGACGGTGATTTTGTCTGGATTCACGCCATAGACGCGCTGGATCTGGCGCGCGGAGAATTCGCTGGGCGTGAGAATGCGTTCGGCGCGCTGCACCGTGCGGCGGGCCGTTACCTTGAGTTGCAACACGCGCGCGGCGCGGAAGTACTCGGGATGTTCGAGGTAGCTAACATCGTGTACGCTCACTACAATCGGGCTGGGGCAGCGGAGCGGAGCGGTGTATTGGACATGGACCAGATCGGGCCGGTCTTCGCGCAGGCGGCGCGATAAATCCCAACCGAGGCGCAAAAACGGATTCGGAGAAACTTGTTTGCGGGTGAAGCGCTCCGGGATGGCCGAAGCTGCGCCCGGTTCCGACACGTAGGCAATAAACTCCGAGTCGCGATCCAGCGATGCGAAACCTTGCAGCAGGTTTCGCACGTAGACCTCGTTCCCCGTTAAGTTGCGCCCGATGGCGTGGGCGTCAATGGAAAATCGCATCGGCGATTTAACTAGTATAGTCAAATGCCAAGCGCGTTCAGTATCTTCCAGCCCGCTTCCCACGTAAATCTCGTGTTTAATGCTTCGAGGCCGCGCGCGGCCAGCGCCTGACGTTCCGTCTCATTAGTGAGGAGCGTGGAAACGGCCGCGGCGAACCTCTCCGGCGTGTCGGCCAAAGCCAGCGATTCGGTGGGAAGCCCCTCGGCTCCGAGGGTCGTGGAGACGACTGGAGTGCCGGCCGAAAAGGCTTCGATGATCTTGATGCGTGTGCCGCTGCCGGAGTGGATGGGGGCGAGAGCGACGAGCGAAGCGGCGATTTCAGGCCACGCGTCGGGCACCTCACCTGTGGTGCGGACACCGATTCTAGGGAGCCACCCGCGAACGGCATCTGGCCGGCGGCCGACGAGTACCCACTCGAGGCCGGGGTGGCGGCGCTGGAGAAGCGGCCAGACTTCGACGGCGAACCATTTCACGGCGGAAATGTTGGGTTGGTATTCGAAATTGGCTGAAAACACAATCTGCTCTTTACGTGCGGGCTGCGGACGCTCGGACGGAACGGCAGGGATGGTGTTCGGATAGACGGCGGCGTGGGCGAGGCCCGGGGCGGCGAGTTCGCGCTCGGAGGTGACGAGGATTCGATCGAAGCGCGGGATGAGATCGGCTTCCAGGCGGCGCGAGGCGCGCGCGAAGTGGCGGTGGGCGGCGGAGACGGGCCAAGGCTCGAGTTTAGCCATGCGAGTGTGCCATTCGGACTCGATGTTATGGAGATCGAGGACGAGGCGAGAGCAATGAGGACGAAGCGTCTGCCCATACGGAGCGCACCAGAAGTGTTCTATGATGGCGACCTCGTAATGGCGCTGCCGGGCGTTCAGCCAGTGGTTGATTGGGGCGTGGAAACTGGCAAAGCGATCGACAAGCGGGGGCGTGTTGCGGAGTAGACGCCAAAGGTTGCGGGCGGTACGCGAGGCTCCAGCACGGGCGTGGACGGGGAGCGGGATGAGGAGCGCGTCGTCAACAAGGCCGGGCGGAAAGGCGTGGCGCGGGTCCGGGCGGGTTTGTTCGGAGAAGAGGATGGCGTCGAGCGTGTAGTGCTGCGAGAGGTAATGGAGGACGGCGGCGGTACGGAACGCGCCGCCGCCGTAGAGCGGGTAGGGAGGTTCCGGGCAGACGAGGAGAGCACGAGGACGGTCTAACACGTAAGGACCTCGGCGTAGATGGCGTGGGTGAGGCGGGCCGTACGGGCCCAGGTGAATTCAGCGGCGCGGCGGCGGCCGGCGGCGATGAATTCGGCGCGGCGCGGGCCGAGGGCAACGTGGATGGCGGCGGACCACTCTTGTGGCTTGGAGGCGTGGAGCGCTGCGCCGCCCGAGACTTCGCAGAGCGCGGCATCGCAAGAGGCGATGACGGGAACGCCCGCGGCCATGGCCTCCAGCAGCGGCAATCCGAAGCCTTCGTAGTGCGAGGGGAACAGGAACGCGGCAGCGCGGGCGTAGAGTTGCGGGAGATCTTCGTCTGGCACCGCGCCGAGTTCGCTACCTCGTCCGGCGATGCGGAGGGCGAGGCCAACGGCGCGAGCGGCTTCCAGGGCAGCCGCATGGTTCTTGCGTGCGCCGGCGGTGCCGACGGCGAGCAGGTAGGGCGGGCTGGCGGGCGCGGCGTCAACGAAAAAGCGTGGTTCAACGCCGTGTGGAATTGCACGGACGGATCCGGCGTCGAGGCCGAACTCTGTGATGGCTTCGCGGCGGATGGCTTCCGTGGGAGTGATGACGCGTGTTGCCAGGCCCAGGCGCAACAGCCACGGCGTGCGGCGGCGGACGCGTGCGGAGGTTTCGGCTACGTACTCGGCGCGCCACGGGGAGAGATCGTGCAGCGTCATCACGGCGGGCTTCACGGGAAGATACGGGACCGCGAAATCCACGCCGTGGAAGAGCGAGTAGTTTTCGCGGCGCAGGAGGCGCGGAAGTTGCGAACTCCACCAGCGGCCCGGGGAGGGCGCAACGAGTGTGAAGGCATCACCAGGGAACTCCGCGCAGAGCGCTGCATGCAACTGTTGCGTGTAGCGAGCGATGCCGCCGGTGGGCACCGAAAGCGGCGTGGCATCGAGAGCCACCTTCATGCGTGCGCCGCCGCGGCGACCGTGGGACGCGAGGGTGTCCAGCCAAGTTCCCTGCCCGCGCGCGTGCTGCCGATACGTTGATCGAGCGTCATCAAATCGGCGAGCGAGGTGCGGCGAACGGCGTTGCCGAGGCGCGGCGCGAGCTCGCCCCAGGTATGCGAAGGGCCGTCGGCCGCGACGTAAAGCGAACCGGGCGGGGCGCCCTCAACGGCGAGTAGATAGAGTTGAGCGAGGTCAGCAAGGTGAATGAAACTGTGCTGGCTGGCGTCTGCTTCAGGCGAGAGCGGTACAGCGCCGAAGGCGAGGCGCTCGACAAGGCCGGACGCGCCGCTGTGGATGACTGCGGGACGGATGACGATGCCGCGCAGGCCGCGCACGGTGGTGTCCAGGAGTTCGCGTTCAACGGCGGGTAACCACGCGAACTCGGGCGGCGGACGGAGCGGAAAGGCCTCGCCGGCGAGGCGGCCGCGCGTAGAGCCGATCACCCAGGTGGTGCTGGTGTAGACGAACGGCTTGGCGGTGCCGGCGAGGCGCGCGAGAGTTTCGTTGACGAGGTCCGGATCGCGTACGGCGTCGGGTTCGGTGCATTGAATCACCGCATCGCAGGACGCGGCGTCTCCGGACGAGACGGTGCGGCAGCAGCGCTCATTCCGTGCGCAGGACGCGATGGCCTCACCCAGTTCTGTTGCTGCGCCATGCAGCAAGATCACCATGGGAAGATTATCGCGCGGTGACGTCGAAGGCGGCGGTTTCCACTTTACCGGCGCGCTTCATCTGGACGAAGATGCGATAGTCGCCGGGCGAAGGGAAGCCGTAGGGGAACGAGACGGTGGCGGGCGCGGCCGCGTCCATCATGCGGTGCATGGCGTGGGGATCCGCTTGGGCTTCGCGCGTTAACGCGAGCGCGGCCATGGCCACGCTGCCACCGGGGTGGACGTGAGCGAACACGCCGCGGTCTTTCCGGAGGAACATGGCGTGGCCGGGCATGCCCATGTAGAGTCCGGCGTCGCGGGCAGGTTCCAGTGCGAAGGTGAACGAGACGGGCCGGCGCGTGACGTAGGTGGACGCGGTTTCGCTGGCAAAGCGGATGGCGGTGTTCGGGACGGACGCGTCGCCGAAGGA
>VFZP01000276.1 GCA_016871115.1 Acidobacteriota bacterium | reverse complement strand
GGGCGTCTTGGACAGGGCCCCGCGTTTTTCCAGCGGCGTCATCGCCGGCGCTTGTGCAAACGCCCGCCCCGGCATCAACACCAACATCCGGCGCGTCATCGTTCCTAGAGCATACCTCCCGCCACGCTAAAATGATCTTCTCTGCAATGACGAGCCACCCCATCCTGCCCGGCGCAACCATCGGCGTCCTCGGCAGCGGCCAACTAGGCCGCATGTTCGCCCTCGCCGCGCGGCGCCTGGGTTATCGCGTCCACACCTTCTCGCCGGAATACGACACGCCCACCGGCCAGATTGCCGACGAGGAGGTCCGCGGCTCCTACGACGACCTGGACGCCGTGCGCGCCTTTGCGCGCCAGGTGGACGTGGTCACATTCGAGTTCGAAAATATTTCGGTCGCCTCCACCGAAGCCGCCGCCGCGCTGGCGCCCGTGCGGCCGTCTGGCTCGGTGCTCCATACCACGCAGCACCGCAAGCGCGAAAAGCAGTTCCTCGCCGCGCTGGGAATCCCCGTCGCCGAATTCGTGCTCGTCAACTCACTCGCCGACCTGCGCGACGGCGTCATCCGCCTCGGCACGCCGTGCGTGCTCAAGACCGCGGGTTTCGGCTACGACGGCAAGGGCCAGGCGAAGATCACCCCGGACACGGACCTCGCCGCGGCGTGGCAAGCAGCCAACGGCAGCGAGTCGGTCCTCGAAGCCTTCGTCGACTTTGAGTGCGAAGTCTCCATCATTGCCGTCCGCGGCTTGCAGGGCGAATGGGCGGACTTCGGCCTCGTGCGCAACGACCACGCGCGGCACATATTGGACGTCACCACCGCGCCCGCCGCCGTCAGCGAGGGCACGCGGCGCGAAGCCGTGGAGATCGCGCGCATGGTGATGGAGGCGCTGGACGTGACCGGGGTGTTGTGCGTCGAATTTTTCCTGACGCGCTCGGGCCTCCTGATCGTCAACGAACTCGCCCCGCGCCCGCACAACAGCGGCCACTACACGGTGGACGCCTGCCTCACCAGCCAGTTCGAACAGCAACTGCGCGCCGTGTGTGGGTTGCCGCTCGGTTCCACCGAACAGTTCCGCCCGGCGGCGATGGCCAACCTCCTCGGCGACCTTTGGCAGCCGCAGCGTCCGCCCGCCTGGACGCAGGGGCTGGCGCTGCCCGATGTGAAGCTTCACCTCTACGGCAAAGCCGAACCGCGCCCCGGCCGGAAGATGGGGCACCTCACCGCACTCGCCGCTTCACCGGCTGACGCCGCCGCGCGGGTGCGAGCCGCACGGGGCCTCCTCACCGGGTTATAATAAAAGGGCCGTCGCGTCAATTTTGTCTGAAGGAGTATTTTGCAATGCCCTTGGGCTGGCAGGAAACTGTGTTCATCTTCGTCCTTGCCTTGCTCATTTTCGGTCCCAAAAAGCTGCCGGAACTGGGCAAAACCGTCGGCAAGGCGATGACGGAATTCCGGCGGGCATCGAGCGAACTCAGAGCTACCTGGGATCGCGAGATGGCCTCCATGGAACGTGAAACGGAGTCGTTGAAGGCAGAGACCCAGAAAATCGAAGGCGAGATTCAATCCTCGATCAACGATGGCACGGATTACTCCAACACCTACTACGATTCAGGCTATGAGTATGGCGGAAATACGGAAGCCAGCTCCTCTACTGTAGGCGAAACCGAAGTTTTGGCCGCCGAACAAACCACGCCGGATTCTGTTAGCGAACCGGCTGCCGCCGCAGAGCAAACTGTAGCGGCTGCGCTGCCCGCTGACGCGGCGGCGAGTGGCATTTCCGAGCCCGCGACGGGATCCGCGGCTGCGCCTCCGCAATCGGCCGCCGCCGCTGCTGTACCCTCTCCCGCAGCCGGCAAGGACGTTCACGCATAGGCCCTAACGGTTACCGCCCGCACTTGCGGATGGCCCAGAAACCGCCCGGCTGGTTCCAACAGCCGGGCGGAACAAGTGATTTCAGCCATGGATCCTAAAGAGACAAAGCCCACCAGTGCGCCCGTCGAGGGCGAGGGCAAGACAACCTACGAGCCGTCCCACGATGCTTCGGACGCCTACAACTACTACGACGACTACGGCTACGATCAGCAAAATCCGCACGCGGACAGCGCTGTGGCCGGTCAAACCGAGCCGCCGCCTACCGCGGTCGAGGCGTCGCCTTTTCCCCAGGGCGACCCCGAGCCTCCACCGCCGCCCCTGCCCGCCGAAGCCACCGGGGAGGACGATGGACCGGACGACGGCATGCTGCGGATGTCGTTCCTCGACCATCTCGAAGAACTCCGCGCGCGCATCATCCATTCGCTCTACGGCATTCTGGCCGCCTTTGCCGCCTGCATCTACTTCACGCCTAGCATCTGGCAGGCCATCCGCCAGCCGTACGTGAAAGCCATGGCCATCAATGGCGTGCCCAATGCCAAGCTGATGCAGCTAACTCCCATGGAGGCCTTCTCCATCATCTGGGTGAAGCTGCCGGTGCTGTGTGCGTTGTTTCTTGCCTCGCCCTGGATTCTGTATCAAGTCTGGTCGTTCGTCGCCCCCCGGACTTACAAACACGAGCGCCGCTGGGCCGGCCCGTTTATTGTGGGCAGCGCCGGCCTGTTTGTGCTCGGCGGCGCCTTTGCCTACTACGTTGCGTTCCCGCTCGGCCTCAGCTTCCTGCTGGGCATCGGCGGGGCCGATGAAGGCGTGCAGGTAGGCGTCACGTTGTCGGAGTACTTTGACCTGCTCTTCAACGTCACGCTCGGCATGGGTATCGTCTTTGAACTGCCCATTTTGATCTTTATTCTCGCCCTGCTGCGCGTAGTTACTCCGCAATTCCTGCTGCGGAATTCACGTTACGCGATCATGATCATCGTGATCGTGGCGGCCATCGTCACGCCCACGCCCGACGTCATCAACCTGATGCTGATCGCCGTGCCAATGACGCTGCTCTACTTCACCGGCGTGTTTGCCGCGTATGTGCTGTATCTCAGCCGCGAAGGCCGCAGTTTGCCCTGGATGGCTATCCTCGGAGTCATCGGCGGATTGATCTTCTTGCTGTTGGGCAGCGTGTACCTCTTGCTATTCCGTTATGGATACAAGCTGGTACAAACTTGGCCTTTCTTAGTACGCTAACGGCCCGCAGAAGCTTGGTTTTGATCATCGGTCAGGATAATCTGTGATGCATACGATATGGATCTGTTCAAGATCATCCAGACGCTTTACGAGGAAAAGAGGCGCATTGACCGGGCCATTGCTGCGCTGGAAGAACTAGGTGCGGACCGGCCGGCCGCACCGCTAACGCCGGTTGCGGGCGGCCCACCCAAAAAGAAACGCGGACGCCCGAGAAAAATCTCCTCGCGCTCCGCGTCTCCGTTCGAGTAGTGGTTAGTTCTCCACGATCACAGTCAGGCCGTCGCGATTGGGCGAGAGCGGTGCGGGCAGAATCACCGAGCCGCCCTGGTTGTCAATCAATCTCACCCCCAACACGTTCGGGCCGTTTTTCAGCACGGTGGTGTCGAAGTCGAGCGCAAACCCGATGTTCGGACACGCCGGCACGTCAGGCAGGCTCGGACATTCACCCGGGCGCGGTTCGCCGTAGGGGATCGTCGCGCGCGTCTGGCCGTTGATCACCAACTGCGCGGCGATGATGCGCCCATCCGGATCCCAACCGTAGCCCCAGATGTTGACGGTCCCTTTCAGCTTGTCGTTGTGGGACGGCGTTACCAGCACGCCCCGCGGCATCACGTTGGCAGCGGCGGCGGCTTTTACGGTGATCTCGAGCGGCGTTTCCGGGAACAGCGTTAAACGGCCGGTTTCATCCACCGCGCGCATCTGAATCCTGCGGAGGCCAGGGGCGATCAGGACGGTGCCGGTGTTCAGGCCGATGTCGAATCCCACGGCCGGGCAGTTGACCGGCAGCGGATTGAGCCCAGTGCAGATGTCCGGGCGGGGCAACAGCAGCGGGATGCGCAGGAGCGTCAGTCCATCCACCATCACTTCCACCCCAGTGACACGCACGCCTTGTGAATAAGCGTAGCCGCGAAGCCGGACCACACCGGTGATCTCCGCGCCGGCCGCAGGGGCCTCCAGCATGCCCACCACCGGCACATTCTGGCCGGGCTCAACGTTAAACGCCACCGGAGGGTCATCGCTGAATCCGCCGCGCCAGTTGACGGCGCACAGTTTGAGGTCGTGCCGGCCGGGCTCAATGCCCAACGCCGCGAGATTGACGTTGAAGAGAAACTCCGCGCAATCACCCGTAGCCGCGGGCGCGCCGCAATCCGCGGGCCGGGGACCTTGACGCGACGCGAGCGCCCGAAACACGCCATCGATGTACACCTCCATGCGCGTTACGAACGAGGCGCTGTCGCGTGAGATGGCACGGCCATTGAGCACATCGCGGACGGTGTTCGCGCCATCGGAAGGCCGCGTGAGCGTCACCTGCGGAATGCTGGAAAAACCTTCGCCAGGCCAGAACCTCACAGTAGGTGCATTCTCCAGATTGCCGGTGCTATAGTGCGTGAGTACCAATTGGCTGAACGTCTCGTTGCCATTCGAGATGCCCACGGTGGGCGTCGAGGACTGGCATCGCGGGAAGTTCACCACGAGGTTCTTGTTGCCCGGACCATAGCGGAACTCGATGCGGCCGTCTTCCCACAGCGTGGCGGCGAAGTTGACCGGTTCGGGTGGCCCGAAGCCGTTATCGGTATGCGCCACCCAACGGAGGGTGACCCGAGTCCGGCGTGGGGGGCTCACATAAACATCTTCGTTAGCCGCGCCGTCAGTGGCGAGTTCCATCCACATCGGTGCGATGCCGTTGAAGCGCGTCAGCGCACTGGCGTCGGTGCACGATGTGCCCGGCGGCCGATCGAACGCCAGCATGCCGTTTGAAAAGATGCTCACGGTACGCTCGGGCTTGCCGAAATAGGGAAAGGCAAACGGCAAGGGGTAGCGGAGCGCGGCGCCGAACGGCGCGCGGAGTCCCAGCCGCGTCTCACTCGGAAACTGATAGAGCGTTGGAGCGGAAGTGGTGATCGTGTACGCCGGGCGCGTGGGTACGGTGGCGCTGATCTCGCGCGCGGCAATGCCGCCGGAGTTGCGGTCCAGATAGTACGCCGAGATCTGGTCGCCCACGGCCGATGTCAGGATGCCGTTACCCTTCGTTACCGGAGCGGTGGTAGTTCCAATCGCTCCGTAGTAGACCGAGCCCTGGCGCAGCAGCAACAGGTTTTCGAGGTCGCCGGAGCTGGACGTTAACTGCACGTTGGCACTCTCGCTCGTGTTGTTGGCATCCTGCATTACCACGCGCAGCGCTTCGCCGTTCACATAGGTCGGCTCATAGAACCGTAGCGCACCCAATGGCGCGGGCATGTCGAACGAAGCGGCCACATGCGAGCTACCGGCGCTGACCGAGTGGGCAAGGGCCCCCAGGCCGCGCGAGGCAAAGGCTTGCCAGAGTTGCTGCTGGCTCGCGCCTTGATAGCCCACACGGTCCGCCAGCAGAATCGCGTCGCGGGCGTCCACCATCGTGGGCGATGGCGGTGAGAGTTTGATGCCGTCCAGCACCAGGCGCCGGATCTTGCGGCGGCCTTCGCGTTCACCGAACTGCTTGATCAAATTGGCGCGCGCCTCCCACAGAGCTTCCACCCAGATCATGCCGTCGTCGTGAATTGCAGGTAGGACATTGACGCGGCCCATGTCGGCAAAGGTGATGTTGTTGATGCTCTTGTCGGTGGAGTAGGGGCGTGTACGCAGCCCGCCGCCGTTGTAGTTCTGGAACAGAAACTCTCCGACGGGGTACACGCCATCGGGCGGCGCGCCATCGGGTAGTGTGAATTCGAGACTGTAGAAATCGCTCCAGGCTTCGCCCATCGCGCCGCCGTGATGGCCCGCCAGCCGCCGCGCCAGGCGCGTACTCACGGCATGCGCGTACTCGTGCACCATCACTTCGGCGTCGTAGGAGCCGTCGGCAAAGCCGCTATTGTTGGCTACGCCGATGAACATCGACACGTTCGACGGCGAGCCGTCTTCGCCGAAACGGCGCGTAGTGTAGAAAGCGTTGCTGGCCAGCAGGCCGAACGGCGAGGCAGTGCCATATCCGCTGAAGGCCAGAATCGGGTCGCCCGCCACGCCGCCGCGGCCGAAATTGTCCTGCTGGTAGTTACCCGCCGCTTCGTCAAATCCCGCTTCGTAGAACAGATCGTGCGAGCGGTTCATCCAGTAAAAGAGGTTGACGCTGGCGGCATCCGTGAAGCTGGAGGGGTTGGCCGCGTCAGGTCCGAGGTCGAGCGGGTATTGAAAGTCGCGCATGGCCGAACGCGCCGTGCGCGGCATCGCCAGAATGTTACCCAACGGATTGGCGCCGGCCACCGCGTTGTTGCCCGCTGTTTCTTCCCCCGTTACCCAGCCGCGGGGTGAAGTGGCCGGGTTGCCAGTGAACGGCTGCAGCGTACGGTCCACCAACGGGCGCATCGAGCCGTCGCCGCGAAAGCCCGGGCGCGGGTTGGGGCGCGGACTGTGCCGCTCAAACACCAATCCGCGCGGCGTGCTGCTGCTCGGCGTCTATTCGAACGTGAGCGATTGTTTTTCGAGAATCCGTCGCGTCACCGCGTCCACAATCACGTTGAAGGTATGGATGCCGTCTTGGTCGAGCACGTAGAACTCCCACGCGGGCACCACGTCGCGGCCCACACCAAACCATACCTGCCGGCCCTCGAGATCCGCGCCAAAGCCGCTGGCTGCCAGATGCTGCACAGTGCTGGCGTGGGCGGCGGAATCCATGCGCGACTCTGCCCGCAACACGTCAGTCCGGAAGCGTGCGCCCAACTCCCGGTTCACCGCATCGGCCGCCGCCTTGGCGGCGCGCGTCACAGAAAAGGCGGAAGGCAAGACCACGCCCGCGCTGGGCGCTTCAAACAATCCTCCGCCCGCGTTGATGACGCGGCCCTCGCGGTCAATGTTCACCGTCCACTCGCCATTCACCACATCGGCCTGCTGGAACCGCTGGCGGTACACCAGATGGGTCACACCGTTGTGCGCCGACTTGTACTGCTTCACCAGTTCCGCGCCGGCCACTGCCCCGGCCGACAGCTTCAACTCGCCGGCTGCGCTCGCGGCGAGGAACCGGCTGCCGATCTCGCGCGGTGCTTCCGCGCTCGATTCGGTCAGTGCCGTGGCGCCCTTGGCGCGGAAGAGGTGCAGGGGGGCCGGTTGCTCCGGCGCATCGTGTTGGGCCAGCGCGGCCAGTGGGAGGAGAGAGAGCAGAGTTCGGATTCGCAAGAGAATTTACCTCGTGGCGTAGTGTGGAACAGCTCCATTTCGTTACAGCCGAAAGGCACTGGGTAGCGCGCCATCCGCGCTAAGTCTGATAATAGAAGAAAACAATGACCTTCAGCAGAGTATCGCTAGTTCCTGTAGTGGGGGCGGCGTTGGCCGTGTCCGCCGCATTTGCCACGCTCGCTGAATATCAGAGCGCCAAGCGCAAAGCACTGCTGATTGAAACAGACCGCGTACCGCCGCAAGGATCGGTGTTTTTCACGCCCGGTGAAGTGAACGCCTACGCCGCTGCCGAAGCGCGCAAGGAAGTGCCCAACGGTTTGCGCAATCCGCGTATCATGCTGGGCTCGAACACCATGACCGGCAGCGCGCTCATCGATTTCGAACAAGTACAGACAGCCTCGGGCAATCCACCGGGCGCGCTGCTGGGATGGCTGTTGCGCGGCGAGCGCGTCGTGACGGTGCAAGTGGGTGTGCGCTCAGGCCAGGGTTCGGCGCAGGTGGACGTGCGCAGTGTGACGGTGAGCGGCGCAACGTTGTCGGGCCGCGCGCTGGACGCCATCATCAACTATTACGTGTTGCCCCGTTATCCCGAGGCCGCCAGCGGCCGCCCGTTTCAGTTGCGCCACAACGTGCGGGAAGTAGCCGTCACACCCGGAGGCGTCACGTTTTCGTTTGGCGCGGCCGCGACGCCCGCCCCGTCCCCCCGGAAATAGCGCCCACAATCAGGTAAGGCTCAGTCGCGTTCACCACCGCTTCGGGCAGTGGCGTCTCCGGGTCTTCATGCGATAGATCCAGCCCGCAGGCAAACAGCCGCAGATAGGCGCGGCGCCGCCCGGCCGAGTAGTCGCGCACGGTGCCGGAGAGCGCGGGAAAGCGCGCTTCCAGCGCGTCGAACACGGCGCGGTGTGTTGCCACCGTCCCGGCCAGTTCCAACAGAATTTCGCCGTCCACGCGCGCCATCGTTCGCAAGTGCGTGGGCAGCAGCACGCGCACCGCTATCGTCATTCGCCGAGCGTCTGCACTTCCACGGAAAGCACGGCCGGCAGATCGCGCACAATCGCGGACCGGGTCTCGCCGGCATCGGCCGACGCGTAGACTTGGCCGCCCGTGGTGCCGAAATACACCCCGCACGCATCGAGCGAATCCACGGCCATTGCATCGCGCAGCACGTTCACATAGCAGTTCTGTTGCGGCAGCCCGCGCGTGAGCGGCTCCCACTCGTTGTCGCCCGTGCGGCTGCGCCACACCTTCAATTGGCGGCTCTGGTGCAAAATCTTGGTTGACACTTGTTTGATATCGTTTCAGCCCGCCGGTCGCGTATCGATCCCGACCCCGATCACGCGGCCAAAGCGGCTCGCCAGATCTCCGGCATCGTCGCCGCTGCCCCACCAAGTTTGCCAAATTTGAACTGCCCTTTCTTGATGCCTCGTCCGAGGAATCTGTGGGCGTTTGGGCTAACT
>VFZP01000275.1 GCA_016871115.1 Acidobacteriota bacterium | reverse complement strand
AAATACCAGCGGACGCACAACACTACGATCTCGGCATCGAAGTGGCGGCCGCCGAACCATTCCTCGACCGGAGCAAGACGGGCCATTCCTCTATCCTCGTCCATCCTGCCGATTTGCACCAGAGCCCGATCGACAAGTCGGAAGAATATACCAAGGCCAAGGAAGCCATCTTTTTCAACACTGACACCGCCGACGCGCCGTGGACCGTGATCAAGTCTGACTGCAAAAAACGCGCCCGCCTCAACGCTATGCGCTACACCCTGCACAAGCTGCCGTATGCAAACAAGAACCTGGAGTACATCGGCCCGCTCGATCCGCTTCTGGTGGGCCGCGCCTATGTGGTGTACGAGCGCGGCGAGCAGCCAGCGCTGTAGTCACGCCCTTGGGCGATATCACCCACGGTTGCGCAATGCCGCGCGCGGCGAGGGTTCGATAACATGAAAATATGGTGCGGCTAGCCCTTGTGGCTTTCGCCGCGGCCGGAGTGATGCGGACGGCGTCCCCGCAACAGACGACGGCGCCGCAAACGCCGGCGGCGTCGGAGCTGTCAAAAGCGGTGGAGGAGTTCCGGGTGCAAGCCCGTGAGCGTGGGCTGCGCGCGGACTCGCCGGTTCAGGCCAAGTTCGCCAACACCAAAGGCACACGCTGGCATGGCCGGCTCTTTGAGAACTTCCGCAACAACTTCCTCGATGCCGTGCCGCATGAGGTAGTGCAGCGCGGCGGTGTGCAGGGCCTGCTGCGCCGCAACCAGTACGGCTTTAACCTCAGCGGCCCCGTGGTGATTCCGCGTCTGTACAACGGCGGGAGCGCCACGTTCTTCAGCGTCACGTTTGAAGGCGTGCGTGAGAAAGTCGGCCGTTCTGTCCTGACCACGATCTCCACACTCCCCGAGCGCACCGGGGACTGGTCTGCCACCGTCGACTCAGCCGGACAGCCTATGCCTATCTACGATCAGGCAACCACTGCGGTCAACCCCGCGTTCAATCCCTCCGCAAGCGTTTCGGCGGCCAACCTGCAGTACAGTCGGCTGCCCTTTCCCGGCAACCGCATGCCCGCCAGCCGCCTCGATGCCAAAGCGCTGGAGGCCGTGGCACTGCTGCCGGCCCCCAACTCCGGCGCCGGCCCGTTTTTCCGTAACAACTTCTTCATCTTCGCGCCGGAGGTGAATACGGCCGGCGGACTGATTGCGCGCGTGGACCACACCATGCGCGAACGGCACCGGCTGGGCGTGGGGCTGAACTATTCAAACGGCGCCGATGGCGCCGCGCCGTACTATCCCAACGCCGCCAACTCCGGCGGCGTGTCCCGCGACCGGCGTACCCGGCGCGGCACGGTTGAGCATGTATTTACGATCTCGCCGCGCAGTGTGAATACGTTGACCGCTGACATTTCCACCGATCAGTTTGTCAACCTGCCGGAGCTCGATGCGCAGGGCCGCGCGTTTCCGCAATACCGGTTTGCCCCGTACCTTTCGATGGGCCGGTCTTATCCGCTTTCCCGGAACGCCCGCAACACTCTGCAGGTCACCAACGGCTTTGCTACGCGTTTCAAAGAGCATCGCCTGCGCTTCATCGGCCGCTTCACCGCCGAGCAGGTCAATTCGTTTTGGCCGCAGTATCCGAGCGGCAGCTACCGTTTTTCAGCCGGCCTCACCAGTCTGCCCGGCATCGTCAATACCGGACACGGATTTGCCAGCTTCCTGCTCGGCCTGGCAGAGTCGGCGCAGCGGAGCGTGGTGATCTCACCGTCCTACTTCCGCCGGCAAAGCTACTATTACGCCATTCGAGACCAGTGGGAATTGCGCAAGGGTCTGACGGTGAACCTCGGCCTGAACCTCGACACCACCACGCCGCGCACGGAGAAGTACAACCGGCAGTCCACCGTCGCCTTAGACGAAATCAATCCGGTGAACGGCCGCCCCGGTGCGCTCGTCACGGCGAAGGCCGGCGGGCGGGGCCGCTCGTTCCAGCCGTTCAACGCCAAGCTGGAACCTAGCGTCAGCCTCGCCTGGAACATTCTGGGCAGCAATCGCTCGGTGGCGCGGGCCGGCTACTCGCGGTCGTATTCGCCGGTGCCGGTTTATCTCGGCCAATGGGGTACGCAGGCATTCAATGGCAACCCCACGTGGGTCTCAAGCAACATCCAATTGCAGCCGGCGC
This sequence comes from Acidobacteriota bacterium, assembly GCA_016871115.1. GTDB lineage: Bacteria > Acidobacteriota > Terriglobia > Bryobacterales > Bryobacteraceae > VFZP01. The sequence goes on along the minus strand of VFZP01000275.1, from coordinate 6,571 downwards.
TGCGCCTCGCCGATGGTTTTCCCGCCGGCCGCGCGTTTCCGGATACGCGCCCGGAGGCCGCCAATAACACGGTGGCCGATCTGATCGATCCATCCGGGCATCAGCCCACGTATCAATCGTTCTCGCTCTCGGTCGAGCGCGAGTTGGCCGGATCGATGATCGTGACAATGGGCTGGGGACAGTCGGCCGGGCGGAATCTGCTGCTGAGTAACTCCGGGTCTAACCCGAACGCCATACCATTGGCGGCGCTGGAATTCCGGGATCAGTTGAACGACGAAAACTTCAACCGCTCGCTGCGGCCCTTCCCGCACTATCAGAAGTTTGACGTCTACAGTTCCTGGCCCGAGGGTAAGTACCAGCGCGATGCCGGTTATCTGCGCCTCGAAAAGCGCACTTCGGGAGGCTTGTCGATGTCGGCCTACTATGAGTTCTCCAAGCAAATGGATAACTACTCGGGCCCGTACGGTGTGCAGGATTACTACAACCGAGCCAATGAGTGGTCGCTCACGGTGGGCAATAACCCGCACCGGTTCTCGCTCACGCTGATGTACGAACTGCCGTTTGGCGCCAACAAGAGCCTGTTGACAGTGACAGACTGGCGGCGGTACCTGGTGGAGGGCTGGTCCATTAGCGGCGTCTCCACGGTGGCCAGCGGCGATCCGATCTATCTGCGCCCGCAGTTCAACAACACGGGCGGCGTGGTGGACGCGCTGAATGTGAACGTGGTGCCCGGCGTGGATCCGCATATCTCCAACCCCGGCCCGAACCTCTGGTACAACCCGGCCGCGTTTGCGCAGCCGCCGAACTTCACCACTGGCGACGCCGCGCGTACGCACCCCTCGCTGCGCGGGCCCGGTAGCCAGAATCACGACCTGTCGGTGACCAAACGTTTTCCGCTCACCTCCGAGCAAAGCCTGGAGTTGAGCGCCGTTGGCCTGAACTTCGTGAACCTCGCCAACTGGAACGAGCCGGACAATCTGATTGGCCCGGCCAGCGCGCCCAACGTGAATGCCGGTAGAATCATCGGCTCACGCGGCGGACGTGTGATCCAATTGGGATTGAGGTACAGCTTCTGATGCCGATGAAGCGCCGCCTGTTTCTCGGCACGACCGCCGCGGTTACCGCGATGGCCGCGCCGCCGCCGCCAGCCACCCCCGCCGATCGCGCGTTGCTCCGCGTGCCGTACTGGAGCGAGGCCGCGGACGCCGCCGCGACGCCAGTGGTGCAGGCGATGCTGAACGGCGCCAACGTGACGGTGGCGCGGCTCCTCGGCCCTGCTGACGATCTGGTGCTGCTACTGGTGCTGGATCTGGCCGGCGATCTGTCGCGCGTGGACCCCGCTCGTGACGCCATCAATGCGCGGCTCAAGCAACTTCCCGCCAACACCATGGTTGGCCTGCTGCGCGCGCAAGACGGGCTGCGGGTGCTCGAAGACCCCACCGCGAATCGCGAGTCCGTCGCGGGCCGGATTCAGGAGCTGTCTGTCAGCGGGCGCGCGGGACTGCTCGACACGATGGAAACGGCGCTCGGCGTCGGCGATGCGATGCTCACCAAGGCGCGCGTGCGGGTCGCCGTACTCTACGTGAGCGACAGCGTGGTAACCAACTACCGGGAAGATTTCGCCAATCCCGTGGTGAACTCCAGCGACTCGCGCGACATGTCCCGGCGCTTCCCGGAAGCGCTGATCAAAGAACGCATGCAGCAGATCGTCACGCGCGTGGGCCGCACGCAGACGCCACTCTTCATCGTGCAGTTAAACTATGAGAATGACCGGTTGAACGAAGCCTACCAGACGGGTCTGATTGAGGCGGCCACATCCACCGGCGGCAATGCGGAGTTTTGCCGGACGCTGGCCGAGATCCCCGATGCAGTGGGACGCGCGTTCGATCATGTGCTGGCCCATTCCAGCGCCGAACTGGAGTTCAAACCCGCCGGCAAGGTGTGGCAGTACGACGTACAGTTGAGAGCCAAAGGTGCGGCGCTACGGCATCGCACGCGGTTCCTGCCCAAGGGCAAGGAGGGACGATGAAGGCGGCACTGCTCGCGCTGGCTGGGGCGCTGCTGGGCGCGGTCATAATGTACTGGTCGCAACACGCTGAAGTGGTGGGGCTGCGCGGCCAGGTTGACAAGCTCGCCCGCCAGGCAGCGGAGGCGAAACCCGCGGCAACGCCCGGCGGCGAGCCGGCGGCCGCGCCTGCGCCAGCCGCGGTGGAGCGCCGCGAAGCTCCCGTAGCGCGCCAGACGGCCGCGGCGCCTTTAGACGACGCGGTCACGCGCACCGAACTCGTCAGGCTGCTCGATGAAAAAAACGCCAAGATCAACGCCGCCGAAGCCGCTCAGCGCGAGTTGCGCGAACGGGTGTCGGAACTCGAAACCAAGCTCTCGTCGGTGACGCGCGAGACCGAGCAGTTGTCTGCCGCGCAGTCGGAAGTAAAAGGGCAACTTGAGTCCGCGCGCCGCATGGCTGAGTCGCTGGACGTGCAAAACAAGAAGCGTGAGGAGCGGCTGGCGCAAGTGGAAGTGGCGAATCAGGATTTGCGGAAGCGGGGGGAAGAACACCCGCAGCGTTTGGCGAAGCTCAGTGAGCTGGCAACGCAGATGGACGATCTCACGCGCCGCCGCGAAACGTGCCTCTCCAACGTGCTGCGCCGCTACCGTGAAGCAACTGACTTGTTCCGCACCATGGCGCTAAGGCTCGACAATCCGCGCGATGGAGTGAACGCTCCGCCCGCGTCAAACGAGTTGTCGCGCATCCAGCAGGCCATCACCGCAGCCGATGAGGATGTGCGGCAGTTGCAGGCGCTGAATGCACAAGCCGCGCGCATTCAGAAGGAGCTCGCGCTCACGCGGCGCTGACGCCGCACCCGGCGCGGGGCTACTTCAACCGCTGCGCCAACGCCGACGCGGCCGCAATCAACTGCTTGGCCGCCAGCGTTCCATAGGGCGTACGGTCCACCTCGTAGCCTTCCATCTCGTACTCTTCCTCCACCGGCACGTACTCGCCGCCTTCACCCGAAGAGTAGCCGCAGAACATCGTGGCCCCTGGAAACGGCGAGTAGCGCTTCACCGCCTGCCCGATCTCGGCGAAAGGCTCGCCCGGCATCGACACCATCGCGAGTTCCCCAATCCGCATCGCTTGAATCCGCACCGCAATCGGCGGGCGAGACGCAGGCTGGTTCCACTTGTTCAGCAAATCCTGAAACCGCCGGAGCCGCGCGCCGGCGGCGTGCTTCACCCACGGATCCGGGGAATTCGCCGCGCGCCGTACACCGCCTTCCGCATCGGAAACCAGCGCCTGCATCCGCATCGCGTCGCGTTCGGTGTACACGCGCCCCGGCACTTCAATCACGGACGACACCACGCGAATCGTCGCATCCCGCGGACCCGACACCCGCCACGGCTGCCGCGCCAGATACGCAGTCGACTCGACAAAGCCCTCCAGCTTCGGCGCGCGCTTCACCGTCTCGATGTGCAGCGCCAGCGCCGCGGCCTCGTGCCCGAGAATCCGGCCCAAACGATGCGCAACGCCCAGGTCGCCAGTCAGCCCCTCAATCGGCCCCTGATTGCCCGCCGCGCCCTGGAAGAACAGACACTTCGCCCCCGGCAGCGCCGCTTCCACCGTGCGCCGCATCATGCCCGGCCAATCGGGTGAAAGATGCTTGTTCTCCCACGCCAGCACCGTGCCATGGCACTGGAAGTTGACGATCACCGCCAGCGGTTCGCCCCGCGCGTTGTCGATGCGCGCCACCACCAGATCGCGATCCACCAGCCCGTCGGGATTCAATCCCACGGCCGGCGGGCTGGCCGGCGTGCGGCGAACACGCCGGTTGATGTTGATGCTGCCCGTGCCCCTGGAAACACCCAGATGCGCGGGCTCCAGGCGCGCGTTGGCCTCGGCAATCGCACCCACGATCTTGTCGGCTGCCACGGCCCAGTAGTTGGCAAACCCGGTGCGGTAGCCTTCGAGGTCAATCCCCACCGGCCCCTTGTCGGCGGTAAGAAACGGCCCGGCATGCGTGTGCGTCGCGCCCAGGCGGATGTGCGCGGCGGGAATACCGGTAAGCGCCGCGGCGCGCTCTGGCACGCTGGTGAGCTGGTCCACAAACAACGCGTCCACATCCACCAGCGCGATCTTCTGCTTCCCGTCGCTCACCACCAGCACCGTCGCAATCATCCCCGCTGGATCGTGCGCCATGGCCGTGACGTGCGTTTGCGAGCCCCAGTTCATGTGCGGAATCCCGGCCGGTGGGGAAATGTCGGCGCGCGCGACGCCGGCCAGCAGGCCCGAGGGCGCCGAGTCTTTGGGACCCTGCTCCACCACGTCGGCCATGCCCACCACCGCCACGATTCCTACGATCGGTAACAAACGAAGCATGGCCGATATCGTCTCACAGCTTGCCCACCCTCTGGCGTCCCCTCCAATCCGTATTCGCGCCTCCTGCTCCCGCCGCTACAATCAAGGTTCGCTCGTGCGGACTGCGGTACTGTTACTCCCGTTCATGCTTGTCCCACTCGCAGGGCAAACTCGCGTGCCGGAACTCGCCGAAGGCTTGCGCGCTGCAATCCGGGGATGTCGCCCGCGCCACGCCATTGCTGGAAGCGGCCGCGGCGAAGGGCGACGGCATGGCGGCATTCACCCTTGGGAATCTCCATCTGACCGGCCGCGGCGTGCCGGTGAACAAGCCCGAGGCGGCACGCTGGTTCCGTACCGGTGGCGAAGCCGGGCACCTGGACGCGCAGTACACAATGGGCTATCTGTTGCAGCAGGGCGAGGGCGTGACGAAGGATGAAACCGAAGCGTCGCTCTGGTATCGCAAAGCCGCCGAGCGCGATCACGTTCCGGCGCAGGCCGCGCTGGCGCTCCTCTTTGCCGAGGGCCGCGGCGTGGCGCCGGATGGGGAAGCCGCGCTGAAGTACTATTTGCTTGCTGCCGAACGAGGCAACGTCACGGCGATGATGGGCGCCGCGCGTGTGTCCGCAGAAGGAAAGCTGGTGCCCGAGAATACCGACCTTGCGCTCAAGTGGTACAAAGCCGCGGCGGAGCAGGGCGTCCCGGAAGCGGAGATGGCGCTGGGAGCCGCCTATGCAGACGGTAAGGGAGTTGCAGTCAATGCCGAGGAGGCCTCGCGCTGGTACCGGCGGGCGGCCGAACGCGGCCAGGCCGCAGCACAGTTTGCCTCCGGCAATTTTCTCGCCGGAGGCCGTGGCGGACCCCAGTACAACGTCGAAGCGGTGGATTGGTATCGCAAGGCGGCAACCGCCAACCACGCCGACGCGCTCTACGCTCTGGGATTGCACTATGCCAACGGCCGCGGCGTGATCCAGAGCTACCCGGAAGCAGCCCGCTACTACCGGCTCGCGGCCGAGCAGGGCCACGCCGGAGCGTTTTTAAATCTGCGCAGGCTGCACGCGGAAAGCAAAGCCAGTCTCGATCCGGCGGACGAAGTCAAGGCATATCGCGTGATTGCCGCGCAAGGAAATCCGGATGCGCAGTTTTTACTGGGCGAGATGTTGCTGAATGGCCGCGGCCTGGAAAAGAACGAGAAGGACGGCGCCTGGGCGATTCGGCTGGCCGCCGAACAAGGCCACCTGGAAGCACAGGTGCGCCTGGGCGAGTTGACGGCGGCGGACCGCGGCGAGACAGCCAACGAAGCCGAGTCATTGAAGTGGTATCGCAAGGCCGCCGAGCAAGGCCACGTGGAGGCCGCGCGCATCACGGCGCGGCTCTACACCGAAGGGAAAGGCGCCAGCGCGGACCCGGTGGAAGCGGCGCGCTGGGCACGGCAGGCCGCGCAGACTGGCAGCGCGGAGGCACAACTGGTGTACGCATTGGCCTGCCTGGAAGGCAAAGGCGTCAAGCAAGACGTGCGCGAGGCGGCCCGCTGGCTGCGTCTCGCCGCCGATCAGGGACACGCGCCCGCACAGGCGCGTCTGGGCCAATTGCTCTTTGAGGGCTTGGGCGTGCCGCAGGATTTCCTCCAGGCACACCTGTGGTTAAACCTGGCTGCCAGTGCGGGCGACGCCGCTGCCGCACAGCAGCGGGAAAAGGCCGCCGCGAAGAGGACGCGCGAACAGATCGTCCAGGCGCAGGAAATGGCGCGCAACTGGCGCCCGGTGGACGAGTGAGCCAGTGAATTCCCGCCGGATTCGTTCTTTCTGGTTGCCCCTGCTGTCGATGATCGTGCTCGCGCTGGCCATCCGCGCGCCACGGCTCGGTGAACTCGCCACGCATCATGACTGGCTCTCCAGCCATGCCGTACTCGTTACGCGCATCTGGCAGATGACCGGCCTCGCCGCGAATCACCATTCATTGTTAACGAACTGGCCCAACCCACCAGACCTCGGCCGCCATTCCTCGGTCACCGATGACCGCGGCCATACTTTCGCCTCGTCGGAGGAATTTGTGGGTAGTTGGGCTAACCCGAACTATTGAGGAAACGACGTAGCTTAGGGCACGTCGCATCGAAAGATCGTTGTTCTTGTTCGTCAACTCCGCCACGCAGGAGCGGCCCGCCTTCGTCGTCGTCGATGGCTTGCTGGAGCACTTGACGGACCGGTCGCTTGCGAAGCT
>VFZP01000274.1 GCA_016871115.1 Acidobacteriota bacterium | reverse complement strand
TGGTCGAGCGCCAGTGCTTCGCGCTCCTCACCCTGGAGCCGTGAGCGCAGCGTTTCGAGTTCCGCCGCAAGGCCCTGTGTCTCGCGTTCGAGGTTGACGAGCAGTTCGTTCGATTCATCGGCGGCGCGCTGCTTCACCGTCAACTGGCCGGAGAGTTCGCGCAATTCGCGCTTGAGCGCCAGCGGACCTGAGCCCGTCTTGCGCCCGGCCGACACTGCGTAGCCGTGATAGCAAACGCCGTCAGCGAGCAGGAAGTAGTAGTCAGGGTACTGCGTGGCCAGGCGCTGGGCCGTCTGACGGTCCTCGGCGATGAAGCAGCGCGCCAGGCGCGGCAGCAGTTCGGCAGGCGCCTGCGTGAGGCCGTTGGTGAGGCGGATCACGTCCGACAGGCGTGCGACGATGCCGGTGTCGGGTCCGAGCGCCGGCTCCGGCGCCGGCTGGTGCGACATCGCGTCGCCCGGCTCCGGGTGAATGAGGAACGTGGCGCGGCCATCGAGATCCGAGCGCATGAAGTCCACGCCCGAGTCGGCCTGCTCCCAGTTCTTCACGATCACGTATTCGAGCTCTTCGTTGAGGAACTCTTCGGCGGCCTTTTCAAAGGCCGGGTCGGCGTCCACGAAGTCGGCCAGTACGCCGGCGAGCTTCAAGTGCTGCGCCTGACCCTGCCCAAGCGCGGTGAAGAGGCGCTTGACTGTCTCGGTTGTATAAGCGCGGTGGGAGAGGATTTCCTCAAGCGAATCGCGCCGGGCCTTGATGCGCGACAGGTCGGCACGGTGGACTTCGAGCTGCTTGCGCGTGTCCTGCGTCATCTGGCGGCGTTCGGCGAGATCGCCCTCAACGCGCTTGCGCTGGTCGGCGAGCGATTCCAGCTCCATCTGACGCTGGCCGAGTTCGGAGCTCACTTCGGCCTTGCGCGCTTCGAGCCATTCCAGATCTGCCTGCGCGAGCTGCTCTTCGCGGGAAAGCCGGGCCTGTTCGCGCTCAATCGATTGGAAGTGGCCTTCCATCTGCGCCAGCGAGTTCTTCAGCGTTGAGACTTCGCCCAACAGGCGCAGCACCATCTGACGTCCGGCTTCCAGCACCATCTCGCGCTCATGCAAGCCGGACTGCAACTGGTCGCGCTCACGGGTCTTCATCGCCAGACGCTGGCGCGCTTCTTCTGCTTGCCGCTCCATTTCGCCCACGCGTTCGGTGAGCGCTTCGGCGTCGTGCGCCATCTGCCCCTGCCGCGCTTCGATTGACTGCGACTCGGCTTCGCCCTGCTGGAGCTGGTTCTCCATGGTGGCGATCTGCCGCGCTTGGCCTTCGATGCGGCCGCGCGTACGCTCGGCTTCGAGGCGCAACTGCGAGAGCCGCTCGCGCGTGGCCGTCAGTTCGGCTTCCACGGCATAGCTCTGCTCGAGCACCTGGTGCTGCTCGCGTTCCTTCGACGCCACCTGCTGGGCCACGCGTTCAAACGCCGCGTTGGCTTCGTTGAGGTCGAGCGCGATCTTCATCGCCTCGCGATCCAGCCGCAGATATTTGCCGGTGAGCGCGGCGCGAAGGGTGACGACAAGTTCTTCGTGTAGTTCCTTATATCGCTGGGCCTTGGCAGCCTGGCGCTTGAGCGAGTTGGCCTGGCGGCCGACTTCTTCAAGGATGTCGAAAACGCGCGAGAGGTTCTGCTTGGCGTTTTCGAGCTTGGCTTCGGCGAGACGGCGCTTCGTTTTGAACTTCGACACGCCGGCCGCTTCTTCGATCACTGCGCGGCGGTCATGGGGCTTCGAACTGAGGAGCTGGCCGATGCGGCCCTGTTCGATGATGGCATAGCTTTCCGGACCCAATCCAGTACCTGAGAAAATGCCCTGAATATCTCTGAGCCGGGAGAGTTTACCGTCAATCAGGTAGTCGCTATTGCCGTCGCGATAGAGGCGGCGGGTGATGGTCACATCGGGGCCGAGGTTGCGCATCGCGGCGGCGGCCTGCTGCTGCGGCGTCTGGGCTTCCGTGGCCGCAGCGGGTGGCGCGGGGCCTTCTTCGGCCGGGGTGTCTGTAATGGCCGTTTCTGGAGCGGGCGGCGGCGCGGCAACCGGAGCTTTATAGCCCGGATTGGTGAGCTGCATCGTTACCTGTGCCATGCCCAGCGGCTTGCGCTCTCGCGTACCGGCGAAGATCACGTCTTCCATGCGCGTACCGCGCAGGATCTTGGCGGATTGTTCGCCCAGCACCCAGCTAATGGCGTCACTGAGATTCGATTTGCCGCAGCCGTTTGGCCCCACAATGGCTGCAATGCCGTTGCCGTGGAAACGCATTTCCGAACGGTCGCAAAACGATTTGAACCCCTGGAGTTCAACTCTCTTTAGTTTCAACAAGGGCAAAGCCCTCCTCTTAAGTTGATCAAAGATGTCTTATGTTGTCCTGAACCGAACCGCCTGACTGGTTCGGGTCTCGGGGGAGCGAAATTGTATGCTAGCTGGGATTGGGAGAAAAGTAAAGCCCCCTCTACTCCTGGGGGTAGGGTTTACAGCAACGCCACTATATGTAGTGCGTTGCTCGCGCAGGGGGCACAACCACAGACATATCGGGGATGCTGGGCAGCATCCCCGCAGGGTTACTGAAGTTTCGGCTCACTAGCGGTCAGCGCTGTACGCGCCCGGAACCGCCGCCCTTGATGAGGCCTTCGACTTCGGCGCGCGTGAAGTGGTTGAAGTCGCCCGGAATGGAGTGCTTGAGGCACGAGGCGGCCACGGCGAACTCGAGCGCGTCCTGGTGTGACGGCAAGTGCAGGAGCCCGAAGATGAGGCCGCCGGCGAAGCAATCGCCGCCGCCCACGCGGTCCACGATATGCGTGATGTCGTAGTGCTTGCTGAGCAGGAAGTCCTTGCCGTTGTGGAAGCAGGCAGACCAGCCATTGTGCGAGGCGCTGATGGATTCCCGCAGGGTGATGGCGATGCCCTTGAGATTGGGATACTGCTTCAGCACCGCTTCGGCGAGGCCGCGATAGACGTTGCGGTCAAGCTGGCCGGAGTGCACGTCCACTTTCGCTTCGATGCCCAGCGTGGCCTGACAGTCTTCTTCGTTGGCGATAACGTAGTCGGTATGTTCCACAAGCAGCGGCATCACTTCCTTGGGAGCCTTGCCGTACTTCCAGAGGTTCTTGCGGTAGTTGAGATCGACCGAGACGGTGAGTCCGGCGGCCTTGGCGGCGCGCACGCTTTCGACGGCGAGGTCCGCGGCCGACTGGCTGAGGGCTGGCGTGATGCCGGTGGTGTGGAACCAGCCGCCGCCGGCGAGCGACTTCGCCCAATCGACCGCGCCGGGCTTGGCCTGCGCGATGGCGCTGCCGGCGCGGTCATAGACGACCTTTGATGCGCGCTGATTGGCGCCGGGCTCGACGAAGTAGATACCGAAGCGGCCGGGGCCGTGGACAATGTGCGACGCGTCCACGCCGAAGCGCCGAAGTTCGCCGGTAAAGGCGTCGGTGATCGGGTTGTCGGGCAGCACGGTCACGTAGCGGGACGTACCGCCGAAGCCCGCCACCGCGACAGCGACGTTAGCTTCCCCACCACCAAACGTGGCGAGGAACTGGGGCGATTGCAGAAGGCGCTCGAAGCCCGGAGGCGCGAGGCGGAGCATGATTTCACCGAAGGAGACGACGAGGTTAGACATAGTGAACTCACCAGTCTACCGAAGGGCAAGGCGGCGGTGGTACCAGATCGTGAGGAGGCTGGCGGCGCGGATCTTGCCGTCGCGGCGGACCACAGGAACGTTGAAGTACACGCCCGTTGCGGCGACGATGCGATCAGGCATGTCGGCGACTTGGTCGCGGGGGACCGTTACCATGGCGTTGACAATATCACGGTTGAACGGCGTCTCCTGAAAAACGTGTTCGCAATTGCTCAGAGCTGCCCGCCGTTATCGCCCAGGTATACAATCTTCGGTGAGCGGCCACTATCGATCCATGCGGATGCGGCGATCGACCACGGTGTGGGTGTGGGCCACGCCGGCCAGCATTGTTAGAAACCTTCGGCAAATCCGCGGAACATCTCCCGGCGGTTCTCATCGATTTCTTCGGCCGAAGGCGAGGCGCCATATTTCACCAGCATGCCGCGCCCGGTTTGAGCGGGTTCGCAGTCGATGCCGCGGCGGCTAACCTCCCAAGTCATGCCTGCGATGTCAGCCCGTGCGCTGCAGCGACTGCCGTGCGCTAACGCGCCGCGGACTCCAGCGCGGGGCGCGCGCCGAGTTGGCGGAGGCAGCGGTCAATCCACTGCTTGGTCAGCTTCTCCTGCACGCCGTTCTGCGACAGGCGGCTGCGGAGGTTGCTGAAGTCCACGGCGTCGAGCGGCTGATCCTGGTTGAAGCACGAGAATACGACCGTTTCTTCACCTGTCTCCGGGTTCTTGTGCAACTGGAGGCACTGCGCGCAGATCTCCTTCATCATGCATTGCATCGGTGAGTTGATGCTGCCGATGGCCTCGTGGCCGCGCTTGAGGAAGGGCCGCAGCACGCCGTGGCGCGCGCGGGCGACGGCGTTCATCATGCCGTCTGAGCCGATGGCCACGATGCGGTCTACGGTATTGAGCGTGATGGCGGTATCGCCGAGGTCCCCGCGGCCGTAGGCGGCGATGGCCTCCACAATGTTGCCGACAAACGCGCCGTCCTGCGCGCGGCTGGGCGTGAAGCCGGGGGCTTCGTCGCAGCACCAGATCACCACATCGGCGGCGCGTTCAATTTCATCCACTTTGTAGCGGTCGATGATCTTCTTGTAGCCGGCGAAGTAGACGACGCGCGAGCCGTTGGCGCGCAGCGTCTGGCCGATCGAAAAGAGCACGGCGTTGCCGAGACCGCCGCCCGCCAGCAGCACGGATTCATGCGCGGGAGTTTCGGTTGGCGTGCCCGTGGGGCCCATCAGAATGACGGGTTCACAGGGCTTGAGCACGCGGCACAGATCCGACGAGCCGCCCATTTCGAGCACGATGGTCGAAAGCAGGCCTTCCTCGTGATTGACGCTCGCGCCGGTGAGTGCGAGACCCTCCATGCCGAGCGTGGTTTCGCCGGTGCGGGGCGCAAGGCACTCGTAGTTTTGCAGGCGGTAGAACTGGCCGGGCTGGAACGCGCGCGCGGCCATGGGCGCCTTCACCACCACTTCCACGATGGTGGGCGTGAGCACATGCACGGCATGCACGGTGGCACGCATTTCTGAGTTCAGCTTCGCCATCAGCGCCGAGGCGGAGACGGGCGACGGAGCTTGTTTGGCAAGCAGGCGCGTCACTACGGGGTAGCCCTGTTTGGCGCTGCCCATCGCCTTCACGACGTTGCCGGAGTAGGACGGATGCAGGTCGCCGAAGAAGCTCATGCCGCGGCCGTCGGCGCGAACCGACATCAGCACGTGCGACTCGCGCGGCTTGCTGACGCGCTCGGGTTTCACGGCGTTGCCGTGCTCGTCGACGGCCCGGAAATACTTACCCTCCACCACCACGTTCTCTCCGTCTTCGCGCGCCAGCACCGTATTGGGCTGCGTGCCGGCGGCGACCAGAATGGAACGGGCGGGCAGCGTGACCATGCCGCCGGGGCCTTTCAGCGTGAGCGCCGACGCGTGCCCGTGGGCATCGACGTGCACCTCCTCGGGCGCTAGAAGTTCGGCGAAACGGATGCCTTCTTCAAGCGCCTTGTGGACCTCTTCGTGATTGAGCGTGTAGCTAGGCGCGTCAATCAGGCGGCGGCGGTAGGCGATGGTGACGCCGCCCCACTCGTTGATCAGATCCACCAGGCGCGGCGTGCGGCCTTCGCGCGCGGCCTTCATCCGTTCGGCGCGGATGGCGCGTGCATGCGTGAGGAACTCTTCGGCGGTATCGCGCTCTTCGGTGTTCCATGACCCGCGCACGGCTTCTTCACCGCGTTCGGCCACCAGGCGCTCAAAGCGTGCGAGGAACTTCTCCACCTGCACGACGTAGTAGGCCAGCGACTCAGTGGCCGTGTCGACGGCCGTAAGGCCACCGCCGATCACCACCACGGGCAGGCGCAGCTGGAGATTCGCGATGGAGTCGGTCTTCGCGGCGCCGGTCAACTGCAGCGCCATCAGGAAATCCGACGCCTGGCGCACGCCGCGCACGAGGCCGTTCTTCATGGGCACCACCGTGGGCTTGCCCGCGCCCGTACAGAGCGCGATGTGATCGAACCCGAGGTCAAAAGCGCTGTCGATGGTGATGGTGCCACCGAAGCGCACGCCGCCGAATAGCGAAAACTGCGAGCGGCGTTCGAGCAACAAGCGGATGATCTTGAGGAAGTTCTTGTTCCAGCGAACGGTGATACCGTACTCGGCCACGCCACCGAAGCCGGCGAGGACGCGGTCGTCGAGCGACTCGTACAAGTCGTCGATGTTGCGGATCGGGCGGAACGGCACATGATCGCCATTCAGCTTCACTCCGGCGATTTCGGGCGGGAGCGGCTCGATCTTCAACCCGTCCACGCCCACCACGGTGTGGCCGTCGTTCATCAGGTGATGCGCAAGGGTAAAGCCCGCAGGCCCGAGGCCGACCACCATGACCTTGTAGCCGGAGTCGGGCCGCGGTACGGGGCGATGCAGGTTGAGCGGATTCCAGCGCGTCAGCAGTGAATAGATCTCAAAGCCCCACGGGAGCTCCAGAACATCTTTGAGCGAACGCGTTTCGGCCTGCGGAATGTCCACCGGGTCCTGCTTCTGATAGATGCAGGATTTCATGCAGTCATTGCAGATGCGGTGGCCGGTGCCGGCGGCCATGGGGTTGTCCACGGTGATGACGGCGAGTGCACCGATGGGGTTGCCCTGCGCCTTCACCACATGCATTTCCGAGATCTTCTCTTCGAGCGGGCAGCCGGCCAGTGTGACGCCAAAGTGGCTCCTCTTGTACTCGCCGGTCTTTTCCTTGAGGCCAGTGGAGCACGAGTCTTTGCCTTGGTTGTGGCACTTGATGCAGTAATACGAATGATCCAGCGCGTGCGTGAGGGTCCATGCGCGGTCGGTGAGGTGGAATCCCTCGCGGTGACGCCACTCGTGCGCTGGCAACTGCGCGGCACGCGCACCGCCGGCTACGGTAACGTGCTCGACGGGCACCAGGTGTTCCATGTCGAGCTTGTGGGGCGTTTTAAACAAAACTCCGTCGCGATGTTTTTTGCGGCCCGCCGGGGTGTGGGTGGCCCAGGCGGCGTACTGCTCGGCCACCTGAAGCGCCGCGGCGTGTTCGGCTTCGGCGTCCAGCCACTGATCTACGTGGTCGGCAAACGCCCTCTCGGTGAGCGGTTCACCGAACAGGTCGGTGAGGCGGGCTTCAATCGTGGCGGGGTCAAGCGAGAGTGCCTGCTCGGCGTTGATCTTGGTGACGGCGCGGCGCTGGACGAACTTGCGCTTCACCGCGTAGAGCGGCGCGAGGTCGCTGTGATGGTTGCGAAGCACGCTCAGCGCGTGGCCGATGCCGAACAGTTCGCCGATGAAGTCTTCCAGATGCGGGGCTACGTCAATGAGTAGTTGAGAATGCTCTTTGGCGGCGATGGACGCGACTCCGGCGCGGGCCGTTTCCAAATGCGCGCGCAGGGCCGGATCGAGAAATTCCAGGAATCGTGCGTCGAGCCGGGCAAGGGCGGCGGAGTCGTAAAGATCGGTGAAAGAAAAACCAAAAGCGACGTTTAATGTTTTGGGGTTGGAGTCTGCTGACACGTTTGACCTGAAATTCGCGGGGGTTAACCATCTATGTTAGCATTCAGGCAGCGCGCCGGGCGCACCCAGTCCGCGGGAGAGGGCCGAGCCCACCGGAACAGTTTCAAGCGTTTGCGTACGATCTTCCTTCTGCCCGAACGGCGCGGACCGGGCTTTGTGGAAGGAGATCTGTCATGAAACATCTGCCTGCTCGGCCCTCGTTCGAGCAACTTTGGAAACAAGCCAAGGAATTGCACCGGTCGCGGGCGGAATGGCCGCTCAGCGAGGCGCAGCGCGAGTTGGCCCACGAGTAGGGTTTTGCGGCGTGGGCGGACCTCAAGCGGCATGTTGAGTCGGCGCGGATCGCGCGGTTTGAAGCGCTGGCCGCAGGCCTGCTCGAAAAGCCGGGCGGACCATCGACGATCGAAGACGCACGCACCAGCGTGGCACCGCACCTGGGTTTTGACGATTGGCCCAGCCTCGTTGCGAGTGCGAACGGGAAGCCGCCTGCCGTGTTGACGCACGGGCTGACCCGCACGCCACCTTACTTCCGGTTTGACCGCGCGGCCAACTGGATCGAACCGCGCCTGCCGCTGGACGACGCGGGTTGGTGCGAGATTTTCGACTTGATGCGGACTCATCGAATCACTGGCCTGCGCGCCGGCGGCCAAATGACGGACGAGGCCCTCGCAGGCGCCACCGGGCTCGATTTTTTGACGGACCTGCGGCTCGGCGGTTCGCGCGGCATCACGGGCGCGGGCCTCGCGCATCTGGCGCGTATGCCGCAGCTGGAAGTGCTGCACGCCACCGGTTGTTCGATTGGCGATCAGGATTTGCGCGTGCTGGAATCGCTGCCAGCGCTGCGGGAGTTTACTCTTTTTCATCATCGGTCTGTCTCGGACGAAGGACTCGGTCATCTGGCCGCGTGCCAAGCATTGGAGCGGGTGGAACTATAAGCCCACATTTCCGTTTTGAGCCGCGCGTGCGAGTCTCTCGGATGCTCATCCGCATTAATATCCATAAGGGTTTGAAGGCAGTGAAGACCCCTGCGGAGGACAGTACCCAATGGGTGACAAAC
>VFZP01000273.1 GCA_016871115.1 Acidobacteriota bacterium | reverse complement strand
AATGAGTGGAACACTCGCACGCCGGTCCGCCTGGTGCCGCGCACCAACGAAACCGACTATCTGGTGTTTGTCCAGTCCACGCGTTCGTTGACGGCCGTCGGTCTGACTGGCGGCGCGCAGCCGGTTTTCATCGAAGATGGCGATTACCAGCAGTCTTTGTATCGCACCATCGTTGCTGAACTCGGCCACTCCGCCGGCCTCTATCACGAACACCAACGTGCGGATCGCGACCGCTACATTCGCCTTCTGCCTGAAAACTCAACGGCCGCGCCGCAGGATTTCACCACGATTCTCGGCGCGCCGCTAGGCCTCTACGACTACGCTTCGGTGATGCACCACAGCGCGTTTAGCGGACCGACCCCTGGCGCAGCGATTGAGACCATTCCGCGCGGATTTCCGATCGGCCTCGATTTGGGCTTGACGCCCATGATCTCGCCAGGCGATCTCGACGCCGTGCAGCGCTTGTACGGCGTCGCGCCGGGCCTCGCCACATTCTCCACCAACCCCGCGGGGCTGGAAGTGATCGTAGATGGACGGCTGCGCGCCACGCCGTTCACCGTGAACTGGATCGAAGGCCCGATGCATACGGTAGACGTGCCCTCACCGCAGGCGCGCACCGGCGCTCGGTTAAAATTTGCGCGTTGGAATGAAGATGGCCGCCAGCAGCACACCGTGGTGGCGGGCGCATTCACTCATCTGGCCGCCAACTTCTCCACCTTCGTGCAGATCACCGGTGTGGCGAACGACGCAACCCGTGGGACGGTTACCGTGGAATCTCCGGAAGGCACCGCCACGCCCGCCGACAGGTTGCGCCTGTTGGGAACGCCGGTTCGTTTGAGTGCGCAGCCCGCACCTGGCTTCTTTCCGCGGGCCTGGGAGGGGTTGGCGCGCGGTAACCGCAATCCGCTCGTGTTCCCCATCTTTCATCCAGACCCGGCGGTGAATGAAGTCGTCGCGCGCTTCGAGCCGTTTCCGGTGAGCGCGTTCAACAGCCAGCCTGCGGGCCTGGAGGTTCGCGTGAATGGCGTGGTGGCTACGACACCGGTGCAGTTTCGCTGGGAGCCGGGTACACTCCAGCCCGTCGGCTATCCCGCTGAGCAAACCACGCCCGCGGCGCGCTACCGGCTGGACGTCGTGCGCACGGAGTTGCAGCCGCAGGGCGGGCGATTGATTGCGCCCGTGGTGGATGCCAATGTGTTGGCGCTTTACCGCTCTGAGTTCCGGTTGCGCCTGTCGGTTACGCCGGCCGCGGCGGGTGCAATCGCTGTCACGCCCGCGCTGCCTGATGGCTTCGTGCTCGCCGGAGACAGGGTGCAACTCGCCGCCACGCCCGCTGCTGGATTTCGGTTTCTGCGCTGGCGCGGCGCGCCCGAGGCAACCACCAATCCGCTCTCGTTCCTCTCCACCACGCCGATTGAGATCACGGCCGAGTTTGCACCGGTCGCCCAAACTCTTGAGCCCGTCGTGCGCAACTCCGCGTCCGCGCTTGGCGGCGCGGTGTCCCCCGGCGCCTTGGTCTCGTTGTTCCTCGGCGGATTGCCGGAGTTGACGCTGGGCGCATTCACCGATGGCCGCCTGCCTACGGAAGTGGCCGGTGTGCGCGTGCTGGTGAATGGAGTGGCCGCGCCGGTGGTGGCCGTGGCGCCCGGACAAGTGAACGCCATCGTGCCGTATGAAGCGCCGGTGGGCGCGGAGGCGGCCATGCAGGTGCGCCGCGATGGCGCCGTGGTTGGCGAGACGCGTGTGGCCTTGACCGCCGCAGCCCCCGGTCTGTTCACCGCCAATGCTTCCGGCGCCGGCCAGGCGGCCGCACTGAATCAGGATGGCTCGCTCAATTCGCCGGAGCGGCCGGCCGCGGCGGGCGAGGTCGTGGTGCTCTACGGCACCGGCGCGGGCTCTCTCGATGCGGCGGTGGCCGACGGCTCGATTGCCACGGTCCCGCTTGCGAAATTGCAGCTACCCGTCTCGGTGGAGATCGGTGGACGTCCCGCGCGCGTGCTGTATGCCGGTCCTGTGCCGGGCTTGGTCCACGGCCTCGTGCAGATCAACGCTGAGGTTCCCGCCGCCCTCCCTGCCGGCGCGGCCAGCGTGGCCTTCATCGCCGGCCCCCCGCGCAGCGCCCCGGGAGTTACCGTCAGCCTCAAATAGCAGCTACCATGAAAAGGTTCCCTGTTCATGGCTCTTCGTTTCTACAACACTCTAACTCAGCGCGTGGAGGACTTCACTCCCCTTGACGGCAAGACCGTGCGCATGTACACGTGCGGCCCCACAGTCTATCACTACGTCCACATCGGCAACCTGCGCACGTCCCTGTTTCAGGACATCCTGCGCCGGTGGCTCGCCTATCGCGGCTACACGCTGATGCATGTGATGAACATCACAGACGTGGAAGACAAGATCATCCGTAATGCCATGCAGCAGGGCAAGTCGCTCTCTGAATACACGGCCCAATACGAGCAGGCGTTTCTCGAAGACATGGCCACGCTGCGCATGCAGCGGCCCGAGCGCATCGTGCGCGCCACCGAGCATATCGAAGAGATGGTGGCCAACGTCGAGGCGCTCACAGCCAAGGGTTTCACCTACGTGGCCGAGGGCTCGGTCTACTTCCGCATTGCTTCGTTTCCCTCCTACGGCAAGCTTTCACACATCCACTTCGAAGGCCAGATGGCGGGTGCGCGTCTGGACATGGACGAGTACGAAAAAGACGACGCGCGCGACTTTGTACTGTGGAAAGCGCGCAAGGGCGACGAACCGTTTTGGGATACGCGGCTGGGGCCCGGCCGCCCGGGCTGGCACATCGAGTGCTCCGCGATGGCGATGAAGTATCTGGGCGAAACGCTCGACATCCACACCGGCGGCATCGATCTGACGTTCCCGCACCACGAAAACGAAATTGCGCAGGCCGAAGGGGCCACGGGCAAGCAGTTCGTACGCTACTGGCTGCACGCCGAGCATCTGCTCGTTGATTGGCAGAAGATGTCGAAGTCGCTCGGCAACTTCTACACGCTGCGCGACCTGTTGGAGAAGGGCTATTCGCCGGAGGCCATTCGCTATCAGCTCTCGCAGGTACCGTATCGCAACAAGCTGAATTTCACCTTCGACGGACTCGCCGCTTCTTCCACCGCGCTTGACCGGTTGCGCAACTTCAAGCTGCGTCTCGACACGGCCAAGTTCGCCGAAGGGGCCAATGCGGCGTTGTCAGAAGCCGCCATCAAGGCGCGCGCCGCCTTCGATGAAGGCATGGACGCGGACCTCAACACGGCCGAAGCGCTGGGCGCCGTCTTTGAATATGTGCGCATCGCCAACATCGCGATGGATGCCGGCGAGTTCAAGGTGGGGAACACGCCCCAGGCTCATGCGCTGCTCGATCACTTCGATGCGATCTTCCAGGTGCTGGCCGTGACGCGCGCGGCCGGAGCCAAAGACGACGCCGAGATCCAGGCGCTGGTTGACGAACGCACGCAGGCGAAGAAGGCGCGCAACTTCAAGCGGTCCGACGAGATTCGCGATCAGCTTGCCGCCGACGGCATTGTGCTCGAAGACACCAAAGACGGCGTGCGGTGGAAAAGAAAATGAGAATCGAAACCACGGCGGTGCACGCCGGAGACCGCAGGAAGCCCTCGGCCGCCATCCCGGTGACCACGCCGATCGTGCCCGCGGCCAGCTACATCTACGAGGACATCGAGACCGTCGACAAGGTGTTCGGCGATGAAATGGAAGGCTTCGCGTATGCGCGCTACGACAGCCCCACCAACCACGCGCTCGAAGAATTGGTGACGGCGCTCGAAGGCGGCGCCGGTTCACTCGCCACAGCCTCAGGCATGGTGGCCGTGCAGTTTGCCATTCAAGCGGCGCTTACGGACCGGCGCAAATCGATCGTCGCCGCCACCGCGATGTACGGCGCCACGGTGAAGATGTTGATGAACGTCTTTGAGCCGATGGGCGTCGAAGTAACGTGGGTGGACATTTTCGATCTGGCTGCCGTGGAAGCTGCCATCGCCGATGCGCGCCCCGGGTGTGTGATTGCCGAGACCGTTTCGAACCCGACGCTGCGTGTGGCTGACGTCGAAGCCCTCGCGCGTCTGTGCCGGTCCGCCGGCGCGGTGTTTATCGTTGACAACACGTTTGCCACGCCGCTCCTGGTGCGGCCGCTGGAAACCGGCGCCGATTTTTCCGTCCACAGCCTCACCAAGTTTCTGTCCGGCCACGGCGACGTGATGGGCGGCATCATCACTACCACGGCCGATCATCTGCCGACGCTCCGCGCCTTGTCGCGCACCTGCGGCCCCACGCTCGGCGCGTTTGAATGTTATCTCTCCATGCGCGGCATCAAGACGTTTCCGCTGCGGATGGAACGCCAGTGCGCCAACGCGGTGCGCGTAGCGGCCTGGCTGGTGCAGCAGCCGGGCATTGCGAAGGTGAATTTCCCTGGCTTGCCGGGCCATCCCGACGCCGTGCTCGTGGCGCGCCTGTTTCCTGCCGGACTCTTCGGTGCGATGGTCAGCTTCGAACTCCGTGGCGCCGGCCGCGAGCAGGTGTTCGCCTTCATGAACCGGCTCCGGCTCGTGGTGAAGGCCACCTCGCTGGGCGACGTGCACAGCATGGTGCTCTATCCCGCCATGGCCTCGCATCGTGACCTGTCGCCAAAGCAGCGCCAGCGCCTCGGCATCGGCGATAACCTAGTGCGCCTGTCGGTGGGCATTGAAGCAGTTGAAGATGTCATCGCCGATCTCGAACAGGCGCTCGCCGGCTGAGTTTCAGGGACGGAGGCTCACCGTCAGCGCCGACTTCGTCTGCCTCGCGACTTCCGCCTCGTTCGCGTAGAGTTGGACCTCGGCGATCTTGCCGCGCGCAATCCGGTAGTACGCCGCCACCGGCAACGACACGGGCGAGCCAGCCATGACGCTCTCCGAACGCAGTTGCGCGGCCACCCAGTTGCCTTCGGCCACCATTCGCTCCACCTTGAACCGCCATCCGGCGACCGCCTGCCGGTAGTGTGCGGCGTAGTGCTCGAGCGGTTCACAACCGGAGGCGGTCTCCGCGCCCTGAGCGGCCTTGATGTCGGCCGCGGCCAGCCGCTTGAGGTCGCCGGGCTTGCCGGACGTCATGGCTTTCAGATACTTCCGCACCAGTTGTTTGTTGGCTGCGGTGCTGTTCATTGTGGGCATGGTCGCTATCTTACTCCATCGGCTTCCGATAACCGGTATCGGTCGGCGGCGGCCTCCTCGCTTTTCTCTCGTGCCAGCGAATCGCGCACCAGACGCGACACGCGGGCGGCGTCGGCGGCGCGCCCCGCGCGGCGATAAAGCAGCAGGAGTTGATGCGCGCTGGCGCGGTCCTGCGGGTCCAGAGTCAACGCGCGTTCCAGTTCCCGGATGGTCGCCGCCGTTTGTCCACTTTGCGCGAGCAACTTACCCAGCAATCCGCGCGCGGCGGCCTGTTTCGGCTCGCGGGCGAGTAACTCGCACAGCGTCTTCATGGCCGCCGCGTTGTCTGGCGGACTCATCTGCGACAACGCGCGGGCCTGCGTCAGCGCAACGAGCGGAGCCTCGGCCGGCAGGTTGCGCAAGTGCGCGGCCGCCTCGCCGGCCATCCCGATCTGCAGCATGATCATCGCCACGCCCACTTGACCGAGCCCACTTTCCGGCGCATCGCGCGCGGCCTGCGCAAAACGCTCTTGCGCCCGTTCCGTCTGCCCTGCTCGCACCTGCAACACGCCCAGTGCGGTGAGCAATCGCGCCGACTCGGGCAGCGCCGCTACCCCGGCCTCGAGCACGCGGATCCCCAGGTCCACTGCGTTCTGATCGAGGCAGAGCGCCGCCAGTTCCACCAGCAGCCGTTCATCGCGCGGATACTCGGTCACCCCGCGTTGCAGCAGCGCCAACGGGCCGGGCACATCGCCACGCGCGCGCAGCGCGGCGGCGTGCAAGCTCAGCGCATCGGCATCTGGAGCCGCCAGCCGCGTGAGCGCGCCGGCAGTTGCGGCGGCATCGCCTGCCCGCCAATAGCTGAGCGCCAGATTGAAGCGCGTCTGTGCATGCTCGCGCAGCCGCAGCAGTGCGGAGAACTCGGTCGCCGCCTCACTCCAGCGCTCCGCCTGAAACAAGCACACACCCGTGCGCCAGCGTCCCAGTGGTGAAGGCGGCGCCTTCGGCAAGTGCGCCAGCGCGCGCGGGCAATCGCTTGCCGTGAACGCGAGGTCCGCCAGCATCGCATGCGCAGTTTGATTGGCCGGGTCCAGGCGCACGATGGTTTCCAGCGTCTGCCGCGCTCGCTGGTCACGCGCTTCATACTCCATCTGCACCGCGGCCTGCAAGGCGGGCAGATAGCGGGGACCGGCGGCGCGAAACGCGGAGAGGCTTGCCGCCGAATCGCCCGCGCCGCGCACTGCCAGTCCTTTGAGAGTCAACAACGCGGGCTGGCCGGGCGCGGAGCGCAGTTCACGATCGCAGGCCGCCGCTGCCTCGGCAAAGCGGCCCGCGCGAATCAACTCCCGGATCACTGCGGTGTCCGCGCGCGCCAGCAAGGCGCCGGCGGCAAACACCCCGGCAGCGAGGAGGCTAGAACGCAATCCTCGCGCCAACCTGAATCGTCCGCGGGCCTGAGGCGCCATTCTGTCCCAGGATGCGGCCAAAGTTCGGCTCGGCCACGTTGCCGTTGATGTTACCCCGATTCACGCGATTCAGCACGTTGAAGAGCTCGAACTTCAACTGCAGATTGTCGCTCTCGCCGAGGAACGGCAGGCGGTTGTTCTTGATCACGCTGGCATCCATTCCCATCACGCCTTGTTGTCGGAAGGCATTGCGCGGGCCGTTGCCGATGGTGCCCACGCGCGGCGCGGTGAACTCGTTGATGTCGTACGCCGGCTGTCCGGCATTCGCACCCAGGAACTGGTTGCGGCCCGGCTTGGACGGCAGTCCGGAGGGCACGTTGGGCAGATCGAAATTCAACCCGTCGGCATTGTGGTCGCCGCTCAACGGGCGGAAGCCGGTGATCGTTCCGCTCGCGTCGCGGATCGGATTCAAGCCGCCGTTGTTGACGATCCAGTAGGGCGTCCCCGTTTGCGCCACCACCGTGGTGCCGATTTCCCAACCGCCCAGGATATTGCGGGTCACTGGGTTGTCTTTGAACGGCGTGGCCAGCCGGTTGACGCCGGAGACTGACAGACGATGGCGGACATCGTACGCCGAGTAGGCGCGGTAGTCGCGCAGCCGTGCGGGGTCGGGAATGTTGCCCACTCCCGTCGACCGCGCCCCGCCCTGATCGTAGTCCTTGGTGTTGCCGAGCGTGTACGATCCCTGGATCGTCCCCTGCGACCCGAAGCGCCGCCGCGCCGAAACAATCATGGCGTGATAGTCGATCGTGTTCGAATTCAGGATGTAGGTCATCGCGCCGAAACTAGGATTGATGCGATCCAGCCGTCCGTCGATGAGATCTCCGGCGATGCGGTTATGATCCGTGTCCACAATGCCATCCACTGCGCGAGATCCGCTATAGTTGACACCCAACACCGTGCCTGCCAGTTCACGCTCCACGCCGATCAGATAGTTCGCTGTGCGCGGAGCATTCAAAGCCGGGTCGATGCCACCCACCGAAGTCTGTACGCCGGCCAGCCCGCCCCGGGCATCCAGAACCACCGACGGCACCGCGGGCAGCGTGAAGCCGTACGGGAACGTATCGGAGTTGCCGATGCCGAAGACCGGCTTGATCGGCAGCAACTGCCCTACGTTGGGGAACAGGAAATTTGGCGGATTGATGTTCGCGCGGTCAATTGACTCGCCCAGCGTGATCCAGTCATAGTAGAGCCCCACGCCGCCGCGCACGCTCCACTTCTTGCTCGACCCGGGCGACCACGCAAAGCCGAACCGCGGGCTCCAGTTGTTGCTCAGCCGCCCCGGAAACTGCGCGTCGGTGCGCTTGACCGAGGCGTCCCGGAAGCGGTCCGCGTACGTGTTGCCCGAGCCGACGAAGATGTTGGTGTAGAGGAAGTTCTGGATGCCGTACGGGTTGCCGAAATCGTCATAACGCAAACTCAGCGTCAGCGTGAGATTCGTGCGCACTTTCCACTCGTCCTGCACAAACAAGCCCACGGTGCTCACCGCCGCGCCAAAGCGATAGTGCTTCAACTGGCCCGTGAGCGGGTCGCGCGAGGCGCCCGAACCCGAAAACGGCTGGTCGTGCACCAGGTCCAGCAGGTTGTTGAAGTTGAACGTCGGCCGGCTGTTGCCTTGCGGGAAGTCCGCCCAGTCGTTGCCCCAGAACACATTGCCTCCGAACTTCAGCGAATGCGAGCCCTTCACCCACGTCAGCACGTCGCGCCAGTTCCAGTTGTTCTGCACAAACAGCCCGCCGCCCACTCCCATCCCCAACCAGCCCGCCACGTTGATGGTGGGAATGCGGAGCTTCGAATCAAAACCGTTGAAGCCCTGCACGCGGTTGCCGGACACGGCGAACTCGTTGATCAGCGTCGGACGCATGGCCCGCGTGTAGTTGGCCTGGAAGGCGTTCACGTAGCGCTCGCTGTTGTTCTCAAAGAACGGCCGCGCCACCAGATTGTTGTTGTCAGACTGCGTGCGGATGAAGCTGTCGAAAATGCGATCTTTGCCGTCGCGGAAGTAGCGGTTGCCACGCAGGCGTTAGCGATCACGTAAAAACGTATTTTTTTGATCTTCGGGCCGACCGGAGATGACGGGGCAGCGGCGGAAAGGGGTCGACCCAGATACTGTGATGCCCGCACCGGGCGCAGCGGCATGCGC
>VFZP01000272.1 GCA_016871115.1 Acidobacteriota bacterium | reverse complement strand
GCTGAATTTCCTTTCCATCCAAGCAAGCCAGCACAATGCGGGCGCGCTCCACCATCCGTGCTTCTTCTTTACGGCTTCTGCTCATCGCCATCAACTCTGCGCGAACTTCCGCCGAACACTTGAGGGGTGCTGCGTGTCTGGGCATCTCCCAAACATTCTATTATACTAATGGTTTAATGCAACTAAGCACTAGCATCGCCAGGCCCACGCTCACGGCAATCAGCACCACGCTGCGACGCCGCCGATAAGTGAGTCTGCGCATGACCGCACTCTCACTGTACGCGGGAAGGATGAGGATCGAACTGGGGTGAATGCCTTAAGGGAGGGCGCGGTTTACCGCAGGCTCGCGCACCGGCCGCGCGGTTACTGAAACCGCAGCGCCTGCAGCGCCGCAATCCGCTCTTCGGTCGGCGGGTGCGTTGAGAACAGCTTCGACCATCCGCCGCCGCCGAACGGCTTCATGATGTACATATGCGCCGTCGCGGGAGAAGCCTCCATGGGCATCCGCCGGCCCATCGAGTCCAGCTTGCCCAGCGCGCTGATCAGCCCATCGGGCGACCCCGTGTACTTCGCCGCCGCCGCATCGGCGCCAAACTCGCGCGTCCGCGAAATCGCCATCTGAATCACGCCCGCCGCCATCGGCGCAACCATCATCATCACCAGCCCGCCGATCATGCCGCCGCCACCGCCGCCCTCGTCCTCATCCGAGTGCCGCGAGCCGCCGAAGTAGTAGGCCATGTAGCCCACCTGCGTAATCGCCGACCCGATCGTCGCCGCCACCGAACTGATCAGAATGTCGCGGTTGTAGATGTGGCCAAGCTCGTGCGCAATCACGCCCTCCAGCTCCCGGTCATTCATCATCTGCAGCAGCCCGTAGGTCACCGCCACCGACGAGTGCGCCGGGTTCCGCCCCGTGGCAAACGCATTCGGCGTCTGCTCCGGCGTCACCCACAGCCGCGGCATGGGCAGGCCCATCTTCTGCGTCAGCCGCTGCGTCATCGGCCCAATGCGCGCATAGATAGGGCCGTGCGACTCGGGCGTCACCGCCTGCGCCCCGCTCATCGAAAGCGCAATCTTCTCAGAGAAGAAGTAGCTGAAGAAATTCATCGCTACGGCCATCGCCAGGCCGATCATCATCCCGCTGCGGCCGCCAGCCATCTGGCCGCCAATCATGAGGATGCTCGAAAGCAACGCCAGCAAAGCCGCTGTCTTGATGCCGTTCATGAGAGTCCAGTCACCTCGTTCTTCTTCTACTAACAGGTACCACACACGCGGCCATGCCCGGAGCCTGCGCCCCGGGCCTCATCTGCCGCCACTGAATTGGATGCGTTACGCCGCCGGCTGGACGTTCACCTTCACCGCTTTCGGCTTGGCGATCTCCTTTTTGCCGATCGTAACGGTCAACACGCCGTTCTTGTAGTCGGCCTTCAGCTTGTCCGGGTCCACCGTATCGGGCAGCGTAAAGGCGCGCATGAACGTGCCGTAGCTGCGCTCGATGCGGTGATAGCCCTTGCCCTCTTCCTTCTTCTCGAACTCGCGCTTGCCCCTCAGCGTCAGCGTGCCGTTGTCGAAGTTCACGTCAATGTCCTCGGGCTTCAGGTCAGGCACATCGGCCTTGAGGACCAATTCGTGCTCGTTCTCGACGACGTCCACGGCGGGCGTCCACGGGCGCGCCACGGAGCCTTCGCCGGCAGTGGGAGCGGGCAGATTGTGGAGGAGCGGAGCCACGGCGTCCTCAAAGAGACGGAACGTACCGAGCTCGGGGAAGAGACGATATTTGGTGATCATAAAGGGCCTCCTCATGAGTGTTTATGTCGCTAACCTAGTTAGCTCAACTCCAATATAAAACCTTAGTGCAATCCTGTCAAGTAATTTATCAACATTCCTGAGTGGACGCCAGTCAGATAACCCAGTCAGCTAACAATGGTCCAGCTCGCCCGCTCCATCCTGGAGCCCCACCCACCATGCGCTTGCAGGCCAGCTCACCACCTTCAAAGTCCAACGCCGCCGGCTCTCCTTTTGCAAAAACGAACTCCCCTACCAACCCGCCGAATCGTCCCGAGGGTTTGGCGGCACGTCGATCACTTCAGTGAGCCCGTGAGGCCGATCTCCTCCGGCGAGGGTTCTTCTGGCCATGGGGATCTCCTTTCGGTTTTCAATTCAATGGTAGTCAACGGTCTCGACGTTCACCGCTCTTCGCCCCCTACAACTGCGACCAGGCAGTACCGAGAAAGACCGGCGCGCTAAGTCGAACAGCGCCAATGGCGCAGCAAGTGCAAGCGCTGCCGTTCCAGTGCCACAAAGACAAGGGGCACGTACGCGCCAACTGCGCTTCTTCAGCATTTTCACCGCGCTCCCTTCGTCCCGATAAAGCGCGCGGGCAGGAAAAGGATTCGCGGTAGGGCAGAAAAACTATCAGCGGCGCAATACCAATCCCGCCCGCCGCTACCGTTTAGGCCTCCGGGGAAGCGGCCCGGGTTCGCTACTACTGCAACAGCGCGTTGATCTCGCGCAGCTTCGCCGGGTCGAACTTCATCTTGCGGTCGTAGCTCAGCAGGCCATTCACTTCCTGCTCCACGTCGGTGAGCTGGGTGTAGCAGATGCCCGCAATCGCCGGGATCTTTGCAATTGCCTCGTATAACCCGCGCAGCCGCGCCAGCACCGCCTCAGGCGACTTTTCGACGCCCGCGTAGCCCCACGCATCGGCCGGCACCTTCGAGCCTGGTAGCACATACGCAATGCCGCCAAACTCGCTCAGCAAAAACGGCGAGCCGTTGTAGGCCACGCCCGGCAGCAGAATGGCGCGTGCGTTGTCTGGAATGCGCGCTCCCGGTTTGCCGAGATCCTTGTACTTGGCGTAGAACTTGTCACCTGTGCCCGCGTAGTCGTGAATCGTGAACAGATCCATCGTCTCCACGTGTTCCCAGCCGTCGTTATCCACCACCGGGCGCGTCGCGTCAAGCGACTTCGTCAGCATGTACAAAGACCGCAGATGGTTCTGCTGCGCCGGGTCGCGCAGATTCGGCACGCCCCAGCTCTCGTTGATCGGCACCCACATGATCACGCTCGGATGGCTGTAATCACGCTCCACCACTTCCAGCCACTCGCGCGTGAAGCGCGCGGCGTAGGCGGCGTCGTAGTCATAGGCGTTCGCCATTTCGTCGGAAACCAGCAGGCCCAGCCGGTCGGCGTGATAGAGAAACACCGGGTCTTCCACCTTCTGGTGTTTGCGCGAGCCATTGAAGCCCATCTCCTTGGTCCACTCGATGTCTTTGACGATGGCTTCTTCGGTGGGCGGCGTCAGGAGCGATTCGGGCCAGTAGCCTTGATCGAGCACCATCTTCAAGTAAGTGGGCCGGCCGTTGAGATAAAAGCGCCCGTTGTCCCACGCCACCGTACGAAAGCCGATGTAGGACTCCACGCGATCGAGCACCTGCGTGCCCCGGCGCAGTTCATACGTCACCGGATACAGATTCGGCGCAGTGTGCGACCACAACTTCGGGTCCTGCACGCGTAGCTCCAGATGCGCGGCCGGGCCGGTCAGCCGCGCGCGGCCCTGCGCGGCGGTCTGCTTGTCCCACTGGATGTCCACGGCAAGCTCCAACCCCTCGCCGCCGCGCGCAATGCGCGCTTCAAACTTCGCGCGCCCGTCCATCGTAGCCGTCGCGCGCACGTTTTCAAGATACGAATCGCCCGTTGCCTCAAGCCATACCGATTGCCAGATGCCCGACGTACGCGTATAGAAAATCCCCCGCGACTTGAGCTGCCAGTACTGCTTGCCGCGCGGGATGAACTTATCCGCCGGCGGATCTTCAGCGCGAAGCGCCACGCTGTTCGGCGCACCGGGCTTGGCCAGCGCCGTGATGTCGAACCGGAACGGCACGTTGCCGCCCTCGTGATTGCCCACGTACTGCCCGTTCAGCCATACCGACGCCCGATAGTCCACCGCGCCGAAATGCAGCAACACGCGGCGGCCCTTCCAATCGGCGGGCACGGTTAAGGCGCGGCGATACCAGACCCATGGATGAAACGTCGTGTCGCCGATGCCGGACGCGGGCGTTTCAAACGCGAAAGGCACCTGAATCGTGCGCGAAAACTTGGGTTTCGCAGTCTGCCAGTTGGCCGTCAGTCCCTCGTCGCGATCGTCAAAATCGAATTCCCATTCGCCGTTCAACGTCATCCATTGCGAGCGTCTGAATTGCGGCTGCGGATACTCGGGGCGCGGAACGGCTGCCAACAGGGGCAGGGCGAGGAAGAACAGTGTGGAGAGTTTCATTTCACTTGGAGATCGGAGCGGGCCGTCCGCAGTGCCTGTGCGGCGGCAGGCGTTACGGCGGTTTCGTAGAGATTCACCCACTTCAGCGCGGGCATCTTCTGCAGCACCGGCGCGACGCCGTCGGCAATGCGCTTGCAGCCGCGCAGGTCCAGCCGGCGCAGTTGCGCAAGGCCGGCCAGTTTTTCGACGCCCTTGGCCGAAACGAGCGAGCCGGAGAGATTCAGCAATTCCAGTTGCGCCAGCGTGCCGACGGGGCCCAGGCCAATATCGGTGATGCCGACGAACCAAAGCCCGGAGTCTGTGCGCTGCTTGCCGCTGAGGTCAAGATGCGTGAGTTGCGGCAGGCTGCGCAACACCTCCAGGCCCACTTCGGTCATCTTGTTGCCGCCGAAGGCAAGTTCGCGCAGGCCCTTGTACTTGGGCAAGTGTTGCAGGCCGGAATCCGTCACTTCCGCAAAGCCGATGTCGAGCGCGCGGATCGTGTCTTTGCCCGCCAGCAGCGCCAGCGTGTTATCGGTGACTTTCGTGCCGCGGAAGTTCAGCCGTTCAATCTTCGGCCAGTCCTTCAAGGCTGCCAGTCCTTCGTCAGTCAAGAGTTCGGCATAGAGCAGGTTGAGTTCGCGCACGTTTTTCAGATTCTTCAGGCGCAGCATCCCCAGGTCCGTGATGCGCGTGTGCGAAAGGTCGAGCTTTTCCAGCGCGGCGAAGCGCGCCACATGGTCCAGATCGCTGTCGGAAACGAACGTGCCGCGCAGGTTCACTGCGGTGATCTCGCCGCGTGCGTTGGTCTCCACGCGCCCGCCGAGAGCGGTGATCCATTCCGTAGCGGCGATCGCGGCAGCTGCAAACAGCAACAGCATCAGCTTCCCCTCCGCGTCGGCAACGCCGACTCGCGGTCAAACACAATCTTGCAGCCCGCGCCCAGCGCGTCGGCCAGCCGCGCCTGACCCTTTTCCGTCACCAGCGTGTGATAGAGATTCAGGTGCCGCAGCCGCTTCATCGTGGCCAGCGTGTTAATCCCTTTATCCGTCACCGTGGCCGTATCGAGGTGCAGTTCGATCAGTTCAGGCATCGTCGAGAACGCGGTCAGCAACTCGTCGTTCGCGCCCGTATAGTTGAGATTCAACATCCTCAATTTGGGCAACGCCGCGATCGAGGCGAGGCCCTTGTGGGTCACCCGCGTGCGGGCCAATTGGAGCCGCTCAAGCGTTGTGATCTTGGCCAGTTCCGGCAGACCTTTGTCGGTGAAGCGGTCGTAGCTAAGGTTGAGATCGGCGAGCGCGGTCATCCGCGCCAGATGCGCGAGGCCCTTGTCGCCCACGTCGTTACTGGAGATGTCCAGCACGCGGAGCTTGGCGAGGCCGGTGAGGTGCGCCATGCCCGCGTCGCCCACGTCGGTGTAGCTCAGCCGCAGGCGCTTCAGTGCGGCATTCCGCGCCAGATTCGCCAGCGCCGCGTCGTCCACCGCCGTGCCGGAAAGCTCCAGCTCCTGCAGTGCGGGCAACCCAGCCAGCGCCGCCAGCGTCCGCACGCCCGTGTGATTCAGATAGAGCCGCTGCAGCGACTTCATCGCGGCCAGCGTCTGCAGGCCCGTATCGGTGACGGTGGCGTGGCTGAGGTCCAACTCCTCCAGCGCGGCCAGCTTCGCCAGATGCCGCACGCCAACATCACCCACTTCCGTTGCTTCGAGGTCTAGCCGCCGCAGCGCTCCGAGGCCGGCCAGCGCCGCCACCTGCGCATCGTTCACCGCTGATGAAGCCAGCGACACGCTCACCACGCGGCCCGCCTCCAACCGGGTCTTGCCGCCGAGCTTCGCTACCCACGCCGCAATCGCCGCCTCGCCCGCGCCCGCGGCCGGGGGCGCGACGGAAATCGCCGACCCCGGCGCCGAATCGAGGAACGCCACCTTGCAGTTCGGCAGCGCCGCGCGGAACGACTCCACGCCCGGCCGCGTCACGCGCGAGTACCGCAGGTCGAGCGAGGCGAGGTTCTTCAGCGCCTTTAGTTTCTCCAGGCCCGCATTCGTAATCGAGCTGCGATAGAGATTCAGATCATACAGATCTTTCATCCTCAGCAGATTGTCCAACCCCTCATCCGTCACGCGCGCCCCCAGCAGATTCAGCGTGCGCAGGCCGGTCAGCCCTTTCACCGATTCGAGTCCGATATCGGTAATGCGGCAGCCATACAGATCCAGCTCAGTCAGCGTGGTGAGGCCGGCAATCCACTTCATTCCTGCGTCCGTCACCAGTGTGTCCTTGGCCACCAGGTGCTCCAGGTGTTTCATGCCCTGCAGCGCTTCCATGCCGGTGTCGTCAAACGTGGTGTAACTCGTATCGAGCGCGCGCATGTTCACAAACGGCACGACCGCCTTGCCGCGAATGCGCGATTGTCCCAGCCGCAACTGCTGCAACCCGGTGAGCGGCGCGATGAGCGCGAGTCCCTTGTCCTGGATGTTCATGGTGGTGAGAAAGTGAACGCTGGTGTGCAACCGCTCCAGCTTCTTCAATCCCGCGAAGTATTCGAACGCCTCGTTCGAGTCGCGCTTGGAACCCGCGCCTTCGTTCCACATGTAGGCAGGCAGCAGCAGTTCACGCAGTTCACTGAGATGCCGGATGCGCTTCATCTCTTCCGGCGTCACCTGTGTGCCCGTGAAGTCGAGCGCGGCAATGCTAAAGCCGCCCGCCGGAAGTTGCTCCAGGTTCCGCACGGGGTCCGCCGCGCCCAGCGGCGTTACGCTGCCGCCCAAGTGCAGCACCCACTCGGCGATCGAGCGCTCGGGTTCCGGCACAGGGGTTTCCTGCGCGGCCACCGCCGCGGCGATGGCGGCCATCAGCAGAAGTCTTGTCATCAGTGATCCGCCACGCTTCCATCCAGAAACTTATTCTGCGGCCTCGTCACCGGTTGGTACGGGTGTGCCGCGGCGATTTTCTCATCCAGCGTGACACCCAGGCCCGGACGATCCGGCAGTTCGGCGAAGCCCTTGCTCACGCGCACCGCGCCGCCGCCGAACAGGTCCGCGATCCACGGTACGCGGCTAGGGTTGTACTCCTGAATGGTACAGGCCGGCGTGGTGGCGTCCACGTGCAGCGATGCCATGGTCGACACCTCGCTTTGCGGATTGTGCGGCGCCATCTCCACGCGGTACGTCTCGGCCAGCACGCCGATCTTTTTCATTTCCAGGATGCCGCCTGCGTGGCACACGTCGGGCTGAATGATGTCCACCAGGTGGCGCGAACAATACTCGGCAAACCCGTACTTGGTGAAGCTACGCTCACCGGTTGCCAACGGCACCTTGGTCTTTGAGCGCAACAGCGCGAGTTCGCCGAGATCTTCGAGTTGCGTCGCTTCCTCGACGAACAACGGCCGCAGTTCTTCAATGCGCGTGCAGAAATCCACGGCCATCACCGTAGTGAGCTGGCCATGCGCGTCGATGCCGATATCGAAATCCTCGCCCACCGCTTTGCGCACGGCCTCCAGGCGCCGCGCGCCCTCGCGCACGGCAAACGACGGAATGACGGTTTCCTTTTCGATGCGAATGAAGCCGCTCTTGCCCGCCGTGTAGCCCTCTTCCTTGGCTTGCAGGAACGCTTCGGGCGTCGAGCCCACGTCTTTATAAAGCTGCACCCGCTCACGCGCCTTGCCGCCCAGCAGCTTCCAGATCGGCTGCCCCAGCGCCTGCCCGAGAATGTCCCACAGCGCAATCTCCACGGCGCTGATCGCCGAGTTCAGGATCGGCCCGCCGCGCCAGCGCGGATAACGGAACATGGCCTGCCAGTGCAATTCGATATCGGTGGGGTCCTTGCCGACGAGGTAGCGCTTATGTTCCAGAATCGCGTCCGAGAGCGTGGCTTCCTTGCTAGTGATCGAACCTTCCCCGAGGCCCGCCAGACCCTGATTGGTGAACACCTTGCAGAGCACCCAATTCACGCTGCCCACATGCACCACATAGGTGCGGATGTCGGTGACGCGGAGGTTTAAGTCGCGTGCCTTTCCGGTAGCGGCGCGCAACGGCGCGAGCCACGCCGCGCCCAAAGCGGCCTGCAAAAAATGTCGGCGGTGCATTCGTGTTCCTTCAAATCGAGCATACACCCTTGGGCCGGCTTGAAACGCGTTGTCATGCCATGAAAATTTTCTTTCTTCTACGCGCCAAAGGACATACGGGTTTTGCCGTTGCCGTTGTCACCGGAGCCTCTGCCAAAGTTCGAGGCGAAAGGAGTAGACTGATGACCAAAGACGTTCTCAAGATCCACCCGCCCCAGGAGGTTGCTTTGCCCAGCTTACTGAGCCCACACTTCACCCTGAGCCCACACTTCACCTTGGAAGAGATGACCCTCAGCCAAACCGCCGCGCGCGACGGCATCGACAACAAACCCTCGCCCGGCATCGTGAAGAGCCTGAAGGTGCGCGGCCGGGATGATTGTTGACACTTTAGACCGGCGTGATTGTTGACACTTTTCAGGTGCCGGTACGTCGCTCATTTGACCTTACCCTGCCGGCGCGAGAACGGAAAAGGGCTGGGCGGAACGGAGCCCGTCGCCGCCGTCAGGCGGCGGCCCGCAGGGCAGGGCGCAGTG